>DATKCT010000026.1:0-25563 GCA_035513055.1 Verrucomicrobiales bacterium
ATGTGGAATGATCCGCTGACGCGGCGGACTTTTCTGAAGAACACCGGGGTATCCAGCGCGGCGGTCCTGGCCGGCGCCCAAGGCCTGCGCGCCGCATCGTCCGGCGGCGACCAGACCTCGAGTGGAGGCCTTATCAAAGTCGTCGCGGTCAGCCCAGACTGGCAGCCGTACAACTCGGCAACCGCAGAGCTTAACCAATGGGGCTTCGTGGGACTCGTGATCTTCAGTGGACCCACGGAGCGTCTCCGCGTCATTGTGCGGGACATTTCCCAACAACCCTTCGAGTTGTCGGTCCAACTTGGCGCCGGCAGGTCCGAGTGGAAATCCACCATTCAAATCGATGGCCGGCGCGAGAAGCTCACCAGCCAGGATGGAACTCTCCAGTGGATTGCCCATGAGAAAAAGACCTTGGAATTGAACTTTGCCGTGAAACTCAATGCCCAGGGAGAAATTGTCGGCGGGGACGCGGGGTCAACCTACCAAGCAACTGCGGGTGATCTTACCGTGGCAGCGCGTCAATCCTGGGATAAGGATAGCTTGGCAATCTCGGTTCAGGGTTCGGTCTTCTGGAAACCACAGGGAGTCCTTGAAGGCGCAAAGTTCTTGTTGGGTCCCTTACAGACTGAATGGGCGTTCGGAGGAGGGGCGACGAAAAGCCTGGGGCCGGTAACGATCGCCTATACATTTGCCAAGGTCTAATCGAATCGATATACTCTGAAATAGTCATGTCGCTGCCGCAACAGCGTCGAGGATGGATGGGCCGGATGGTTCCTATGGCCTCCGTTATCGTCATTGGGTGCGGCCTCACAGGTTGCAAGGACGGCCGTGACCAGGCGCGACCATCATCTCCGGCCCAGCCGGCGGCCTCGCGGCCGGCTGGGCCGGCCGCAGCGTACCCAAGAAGACCTCCGTGGAAAAATGAAAGCGAGGTTGCGACCGAGATTGCGCGATTGAGGGACAGTCTCTCAGAGGATACCGCCGCTGGCGCAGTGCGGGATCTTCTGTGTAATTTGGCCCTCTTCCGGCCTGAGCTGGCGGCCACGTTTCTCAGTGAGATCCAAGCAGCCGAGGACCGTGCGAGGTTGCTCAGCGTGGTCCGAATGGGATGGGCCGGCACGGCGCCCGAAGATCTCTTCCGGTGGGCACAGGGGGAATTGGTGGGGGACGAACTGCTTCAGACCGCTCAGATGGCCTTGGAGGCGCTTGCCGAAGCAGGCGATCCGGGTCGAGCGGCACAGCTAGGGGAGGACCTGCCGTTCTCCGAGAGTCGACTCCATACATTAGGTCGAATTGCGCGAAGCTGGGCGCGAGCCGACGTCCAAGGGGCTTACGAATGGATTGACGGCCTCACGGATGATACAGAAAGAACCTACGTTTTCGGGGCGATAGCAAGCGCATTGGCCCGTCACGATCCAGACCTCGCCCGAACACTGCTAGACAGCGAGGAGAGCGCGGGTGTCCGGAGGGCACTGGCCGAAGCACTGGCCGGAGAAATGAGTGAGAGCGATTCGGCCCTCGACTTCGTCCGCTCGCTCCCCTCCGAGTTCCAGGGCGCTGCGAGCGAAACCATCGCACAGCGACTGAGCCAGATCGATCCGGAACGGGCCCTGAATTACTTGGAGGGCGCCGATGATGCCGAGATGGAGATCGCGGGATTGCGGTGGGCCTTGACCGAGCTGATCCAGCGGGATCCCGCTGAGGCAGCGGCGCGTCTCGCCGAGTTCGACAGCCAGGAAGGCGTCAAAACCGAAATGGCCCCCTGGTTGGCCACCATGTGGTACCGCGTCGACTCCGAAGGCGCTTCCCGCTGGGTGAGCGAGCTGCCCGAGGGAGAGATGCGCGACCGAGCCATCGAATCGCTGGTTAGCCGCCTGCAGTTGGATGACGAGGAACTCGCCCGCGCCTGGGCCAACGACATTTCCGACGAAACCCGGCGGCAAGCGGTGCTGGAATCCCTGTCCTACGACCGGGTCCTGCCGCGAATCGAGTGAAGATGCGCCGGCGACTGACGAGAATGACGTGCAGTATGAGACTTTGATGAACGGGAACGCCGCAGAAACACGAATTGGGACGGTAACCGCGCCCTTGCCGGGCCCTTCCGAAGCGCAGATCTCCTCGCCGTCCTTGTTGGGCTCTGAGCAGCGTCTCCCGCCTTGGGGAACCGTCCAGATCGAACACAACCTCGCCGGCTGGCCCTGCCAAGACGTTGTCCGGCATCCGGACTTCGACCGGCTTTGGGCGATGACAGCCGCCGAACTGCCCTCGGGCTGGCACATCCTCCTGGCTGTGGTCTGGGATGGCCGCTGCTTTGCCGGTCAACGCAGAGTCAGCCGTCATCTCTTCCGAATCGAACGGCCGGTCCGGCAGACCCTCTCGGGTTTCGTCCTCAACCGCGACGAGAGTGAGACCATTCAAAGGGTGCTGGGGCCCTCGAGATCCCTTTCCCGGAACCTTCTGCCGCGGGCCTGCCGGAAACTCGAGGTCTACGCCGCTTTCACCTCGCCCCGCCTGGCCTGGATTGAAGAGGACTGGGGAACCGGACCGGCCTTGCCCCGAACCTACGAAGCTCTCCATGACGATCACGATCCAGTACGAAGCTTTCGAGTTTAACGCCTTCATCGTCAGCTTGGCCCGCAGCACGGAGCGTCGCAAGGCCATGGAACGTTCGGCGGGAGCGGCCGGAATTCCCTGGGCCTGGTGGGACGCTGTCGACGGCAGCGATCCCAGTTTCTCCCCCGAAACCTACCATGGCGCCGTATTGAGCGGCCGATATCTCGACGATCCCTCGTTGGTGCGGCAAAAGGGAACGATCGGCTGCACCTTGAGTCATTACTTGCTCTGGCGCCGATTGGGTGAGGAGGTGAACACGGGCAGGCGGGACCCCTCGCTGCCGGTTCTCGTTTTGGAAGACGACGTCGAGATGCATGCCCAGTTCCGGCAACTCCTGCCGCTGGCGTTCACAGACCTTCCAGGCGATTTCGATCTTCTCATGCTGACGGGCTGGCCCGGAGATCTGCGCTGCTACTGGGGTCAGCAACGAGCTGGACGCAATCTCTTGCGTTTGCGCAATTTCTGTGTCCACACCACGGCGGCCTATTTCATCAATACGGCGCGGATCGATCGGATTCTCGGCGTCATGCTCCCCTTCGTAACTGAGATCGACATTGACATCGCCAGCCGGCGCCAGAGGCTTGGGCTTTACATGGCGGCGACCTCGCCGCCCTTGTGCCGGGCTCAAGTCTCCACGGCTAGCGCCCGTCTGGAAGTGGACTACCAAGCCCAGATTGCCGCGCATGCCGGCCTGACCGGAAAGAGCGGGCCATAGGGCGGCAGGGAGCGCGGGAGACCGTTCCGCCGCGACGCCCGGGCAAACCTCGCTCACCTGGCCTGGGTAGACTTTTGCCTCCTGCGTCCCCCGCACGTTGGCTGGCACATCAATTCTCGAGCATGTGCAACAACTGCGCCGTGGCGTCGCAGTGAAAGGTGCGCATCCACATGCCGAAGAGAAAGCGGATCCGTTCCTCGACGTCGAAGGGGCCATCCGGACCGCCCCCGCAATGCAGCAGGGCGGCCTGGGAGTAGGTCTGATAGTTTAGGCCCGGACTGGCCAGCTCCAGAACCTCGGCTCCAGGGAAAGCCTGACAACGCGGAAGGATCGCCGCCCGCTCTGACCCGGTTCCGCCGGGAGCGCCTGGGCTGCACCAATGGGGAAACTCGTCGACATTGGCAAGGAGCCGGTTCCAAACGGCGATGTCCCTTCTCACCGTCGCACCCACCGGGACCTGGGCATCCCAGCGTTCCCATTCCTCCATAACCGGATCGAAACACGGACCGTTAATAGCGAACAACCAAGGATTCGAGGATGGCCGGCCGGGGAACGCCGCGACCTCCTCCTCGTGGAACCAGGCTCCGCCCGCCTCATTGACCTCGCTAACCGTCTTTCCCGCATCCGCCGCGTGGCGGATCTCCCAATCTTCTCCTTCGAAGAGTCCATCGACGTCCCGCAGAGCAATGCTGTCGCAATCGAGGTAGATGATCTTCTCATAAGCGGCCGCATCGATGTAGCGGCGGGCCTGAAATTTCCATCGCTGTGTGTATTCGCGGGCCACGGGGCCCTGAATGTCCGGCGTTTTCACAAAGATCTCTTCCAGACCCTTACGTTCAACGAGAAAAAGCGGGGCCGCCGTGTTGCGGAAGACGACGATATCACCGGAAAAGAAAGTCCGTAGGAGCGAGGACACGCAGATTTTGGCCATGGAGCGATACCCACCGCAGCCGGGCTCATCGAAGGCGATGGTATACAGGAGGTTGTTCATAGACAGACTCAACACGCAGGGACCGATGCCGCGATTGACTCCTTGAGTTAGGGTTGCCGCGGCTGGAACTGGGACAACCACTCCGCGGCGGCCTTCTGGAGATCCTGATCCTCAATGGCTCCCGCCCACGCGGCAGCCGCGTCAAGATCGGTTTGGCTGACGTTCTGAACCAGGGATAGGACGGCGCGGTCGCGCACTTCACCCGGCGGCAACTCACCAATCCACATCGAGGCGGCTTCTGAGTCCAGGGCATACCAGCGATCGACGAACCAATCGGCCAAAGCCGGTTGAACGGCTTCGGCGTCCTCAAAAGCGCTGAACTGTGCTGCGGCCTCTGCGGGATTGCGCTGAAAGATCTCATCGAGGACAAGACGGACGCCTTCAGTCCTCGATGCGACGTCCTCGAGACCGGCGGCATAATCCAAGGCCTGGTGAACGCCGGTTTTTCGCAGCGTTGCGACGACTTCGGTGTGATAGGCTTGTTGGAGCGCCTCCGAAAGCGACGACACGAGATTCAGGTCGATGTTCCCGCCGGCTTGTGCGCGGGCCAGGGCCCGAGTGATGTCCGTCTTCACCCGCCCGGCCTGGCCTTCGGAATGGAGAACTTGCGCCGCCAAGTCGGGGCGTTTGACGGCGAGCTGGTCGGCCATCGCCACCAAGGCCCGGCCCCGGTTGCTCTGGTCCTCGATCTGGAAAGCCCAAGAGAAGGCCGAAGCGGGATCTGACCAGGCCCAGAGCTGGGCCAAACGCTCAGTGATCCCGGTCCGTTCCGTGGAAAACGGCAGGCCATCGAGAAACTCGGCGGCGCGGTCCCAAGCCTCCGACTCCGCCAGCGCCAGAATCGCTCCTTCGGAAGCCTTGAGCCTCTCGGCTCCAGCCAGGTTCTCCTGCGCCCAATGGTAGAGATCCTCGGGAGCGGACTGGGCCCAAGCCCCGGTAATGGCTTCGAGCAAGCGCCGCCGTTCATTCACGCGAGAGATTCGGGACAGAAAGAATGCCGCCAACTCCGGTTGACCGGCGGCCAACTCCATCAAGTACTCCGCCATGGCCGCGTGGGCTTCGGCTTCCGGCAGCGAAAGGCTGAACCGGTCGAGTTCCCGGCCGGCCGCTTCGGCGTCCACCCGCCGGGACGAGCCGGCGTCCTGGGAAGCGGGGCCCGACCCGAGCAGGGAAGGTTGGTTCCCCGCCGGGGGGACCGTCGTTTCTGGCCCTTCCGGAGCGTCCCCGCAGCCGCAAAGAACTATCGGCAGAGCGAGGAAGACGCCGCTCCGCCGAAAGGACTGGGCCAGCCGGCGGGAGAACAGGATCCGCAGAGTGGTCATGACGGAAGTTCAACGGTTTCTCCGGCTTCCGGCAAGCTCTTTTTTATAGAAATGGCAGGATTCCACTCATCGGTGGCCGGGGGGCGGAGGAGACGCCGGACCCAGGGCGGGTCTGATGGGGATACCCCGGCTCTCGTGACGGACTCCTCCATGCCCTGCCGGGGAAGGAGGCGCCTTGCCGGGACAACCCACCAGGGCCGAAAGTCCTCACCACAGGCGCCAAGAGACCAGCGTGGCAGCCCTCGCACAAGCGGCCTCCATTGCGCATGGGAAAACCCGCGCAAAGCATTTTTGCCTTGCCAGGTCTATCAATCAGCTATTCAGTGGCAAGAACGCTTGGACGGCGTTGGACTCCATGAAATGCAGGGCGGCTGGCGCGGTTGGGTGCTTTGGGATCTTTGCGGTTTGGATGTGCTTGGCGCCCGCCCCGGCGATCCCAGCCTTCGGCGAAGCCCCAGTAACCGCTCCAGCGTCTGCCGGCAATCTGGCGCCCATCCGCCAAGCCGTGCTCCGCTTTTCTGTGGCGAACCGGCTGGCTACCCATCAACACCTCTCAGCAGAAGCTTCCGCCCAGCGCGGACTGAAGGACACTCTGCCCTTGGTACGCTCGATCGCGACGGGAAACGTCTACGAGCTTTGCTTCTTCCTCCAGTTGGACCCCGGATCGGGCTGCCGGCCCGAGGATTTCCTGCTTCACATCGAACCCCGGGCATTCAGCGGCCCCATTATCGAGAGAGCATTCCGTTCCGGATACCATCCGGCCCAATCTGTGGAGAAGGTTCAGGTAAACCCACGGGTCCATGGGGATGCCCTGGCCCTTCGCCTGCTTCACCGGCAGACCCGGCGATTGATCCGGCAGGTCGACGCGGAACTCGACGCGCCGGAGAGCCGCCGGGTAGGAGGCGCCGGTCCGGGACGGATCGACTTTGAGCCCGGCCATCCCTCGTTCTCGATTCCCCTGGGCGCGACCCAGTTCGGCGACTCGCGCGCCGCGCTGCACTTCGATCTGCCCGATGACTCCCAGTTTGGCCCGGAGCGGCTTCGCGTCTCCGCATCACCCGACTGGAACATCGAAGCGGACCCGGCTGGCGTCCTTACCGCCGTAGAGGGCGCCTGGCGAAGCACTATAGTTAGGCTGTCGAACCGCGCTTTCCGGATCGAAACTGCCGGGCCGGAGGGACTGTTGCGCGAAACGGCAGTTTACCATGTCTCCCCGATCCATCTGCGGATCGTGGAGACCTGCCGGCTTGCGGCTCGGCCCACCGAATCGCGAACCTCGTCTTATCACCTGCAAGAGCCGGGAAAATGGATCCTGCTCGGTGAGGACGGGAGTCTCCGAAAGACGGAACATCGCTTTCAACCTTCTCCTGGCCGGGAGCAATGCGCGACGACGATCGAAACCCGGATTCATCCAGGTATGCCATGGCGCACGCTGGACGTTCGAGAAAGCGTGGAAACCGACTTTGGTTGGGGTTGGCGCAGGACTCGCGAGTGGAGCAGGGGCGCCGCCAAGGAAGAGCTGACCCTATGGGATTATTACGCGGCAGGTCCGGGGCCTCGAATGGAGGGGTTCTGCACGCATGCCGAGGGCCGGCTCGCTCGAGTGCGCCGTCCGGACGGAGCCGTCGAACGGCACGACTACGGGCCCGGCTGGAACCGTGTCAGTTTGCGAGGGAAGGACGGCAAGGAACGGCGCCGGGTGACGCGGATCTGGAAGCCGCAGACGGGGGAGACCATCCTGAAAGAACTGCGCTTTGGACTGGGCTGGCATCCCGCGGCATTCGCGAGGATTTTGCGAGAACCGGAGCAGACCCGGGAATGGCGCTTCCGCTCGCCCTTGTCAGCCGAGGAAACGGCGACCCTCTTCTTTACGCAAGCGGGTGAGGGAGCGCGGCTGGGTTTTCCCCGAGCCCGCGTGGAGGCGGACGGCACTCGCTGGGACTTCCGTTACCGGATTCAACCCGGTCGCATGCTGGTGGTGGAATCGTTCAAGAACGGATCTGGTCTCTCAAGGGAAAGCGATCCCGGCGGCGCCGCAACCCTGTCCGCTTTCGTGTGGTGTGGCCGGCCTTTAGCGGCTGGGGCGGACGCTGGCGGAGACAACTGCGGGTTTGGCGCAGGAGCAAGCGGCGCCTTTTCCACCGCAGGGCCGGCGGTGGCGCCAGTCCCGGACCGTGCGCCGGACTAACCAAAGAGCGGCGGCGGCGACGGACGCGAACGCGGCGGCGGCATCGATCCAGTGCAACATAGGAGAACGTCGGCTCTTCGGCTCCTTCAGACAAGAAGAGAACCGGCTTGATAGCAAAAGACCGCTCCCAGCCAGGCCAGCACGGTCATGTAAAGAAAGGAGAAGACGGCCCAACCAGCGCGGGACTCCCGGGCGATGGCGGCGAGCGTCGCCCCGCATTGGGAACACAACGCGAAGAAGACCATGATCGCCACCACCACCGGAAGAGTGTAAACCGGTTGCCCGGCCCGGGCCGAGCCCTCAGGCCACCGCGTCTGAGAGAGAGCGGCGCGCAGACCGGGATCGGCTTCGTCGACTTCGCCTCCGAGACTGTAGGTGACGCCGAGAGTGGAAACAATGATCTCGCGCGCCGGAAAACTGGCCAGCACGCCGATCGTGATTCGCCAGTCAAAGCCGGCCGGATCGAAGAGGGGTTGCACAGCCCGCCCAAAACGGCCCAAAAAGCTCTGCTCGAGGTAGGCGCGCTCGATCTCATGCTCGAGCCCGGCGGGAGGCGCCTCGCGCTGGTCCTCATGCGGGTCGAGAGCCGCCGCCACCCCCGCGGGCGAACCCGCGCCGGCCGCGGCTTCCTCCGCAAAAAAGCGCCGTCTGGCCTCCTCCTCCACGGCAGCAGGCCGCGGGAAATAAAGCAGCGCCCAAATGATGATCGTGATGGCGAATATCACCGTTCCGGCTCGTTTCACGAACTCGAATCCGCTCTGGCTCATGCGCCACAGCACTCCTCGCAACTGAGGCACATGATAGCTCGGCAGTTCGAGAACAAAGGGCTGCGAAGGCGTCCGAAGCAAAACCCGGTTAAACAAGAAGGCCGTGGGGATGGCCGCCGCCAGACCGACGAAATGCATGCCAAACAGCGCCAAACTGGCCACGAACGATCCGTGCCGCGGCTCGATGAAGGCTCCGATCAGAAGCACGTACACCGGCAGCCGGGCCGAGCAACTCATAAAGGGAGCGATGAGGATGGTCACCAGGCGGGCCTTGGGATCCTCGATGGTGCGCGTCGCTAGGATACCGGGCACAGCGCAGGCATAACTGGACAGCAAGGGAACAAAGCTCTTTCCATTGAGACCGCACCAGCCAAACATCCGGTCCATGAGAAATGCGGCCCTGGCCATGTAGCCAGTGTCTTCGAGCAGAGCGATGAAGAAAAACAAGATGAGGATCTGGGGGAGAAACACAAGAAAAGCGCCGACCCCTTCGATCGCGCCGTTGGTCACCAAGCTTTGCAGGATGGGAGCGCCGTCCAACATCGGCCCGATCGCGTCCTGGACCCGGCCTTTGGCCCACTCGATGCCGTCCATAAACGGGGAGGCCCAAGTGTAGACCGAGAGAAAAACAACATACATGATAGCAAGGAAGATCAGAAGTCCCCAGCCGCGGTGCATCAGCAGGCGATCGATGGATTCGGTGGGCCCCCGGCGCAAATCGCCCCTCTGACCGATCACTCCTTCGGTGATGGCGGCAAGATACTCATAGTGGAGGAGGGCTTCCGCGGCCATGGGGTTGTAGCCCGCACGCTGAATCTCCGCCCTCGCTTCCTCCAATGCCCGGAGCCGTTCCTCTTCCCGCCAAGGGATTCGAGCCAAAACGGCGGACTTGGCGTCAAAGAGGATCCGGTGCAACTCGACTTCCGACAGCGTCTCGCCCAACTGGCCGGGAAGCCGCCTGCGGAGAATGCTGGTGGCCCGATCCACGCAACCCGGCCACTCAATCGGTCGCATCCGCCGTGGCTCGCGCAACATGGTCTCGATGGCAGGCAGAAGGTTTCGAACACCGTCCTTTTGGGTGGCGATGGCGGGGACGACGGGAATTCCCATCCGCTCAGAAAGGAGATGGGTATTGATCTCGAGCCCTTGGCGGCAGGCAGCGTCCCACCGGTTCAAGACCAGGACCATGGGCAGTCCGGCCTCGGCGACTTGCGAGACAAGAAAGAGATTCCTCTTGATCTGGGTGGCGTCCGCCACACAAATCACCGCGTCCGGACGCTCGACTCCGGGAAGGTTGCCGCTCAGGAAATCGACGACGATGCGCTCGTCCAGAGATCCCGCTGCGAGACTGTAAGCGCCGGGGAGATCGACGATCTCAACATTGGCCTGCGGCAGTTTGAGCAAACCGGATTTGCGCGCGACGGTCACCCCCGGATAGTTCCCCACACGTTGCCGCAGCCCGGTCAGGCTGTTGAACAGAGCGCTCTTCCCCGTATTGGGATTTCCGACGAGCGCGACGCGGAACGTTTGTTGGCTGATGCTCGGGACGGCGTCCAGCATGGGGGCGGACGGAACGGCGGGCTGGGGCGGGCTGGCGCCGGCCGCGGGCGTGGATCAGGCGGGCTCGAGGAGCACCCCGGCGGCTTCTCGGCGGCGGAGGCTGAGGCGGCGTCCGTCGAACTCGATGGCGAGAGGGTCACCAAACGGGGCCACTCGGATGAGTTTGACCTCGATTCCGGGAAGGAGGCCCATGGTCATGAGTCGTTGTCCGGCGCTCTTGGATGAGTCGACGGACTTGATCCGCGCGAGAGCGCCTATGGGGAGAGAGGCGAGGGTTGGGTTGGGGGCAGCGGAGGGCGGGGACATGTTAATGAGATTCAATCTCAATTGACAGAATGTATGCTCCTCCGTCCCCGGCGCAATCCAAAGTTTTTTCAATCGCCCCCGCGCCGCGCCGCTAAATACTCCACCAGGTCCGTCAGTTCCCGGCGCGACATCGCCGCCTGAAGATTGGCCGGCATCAGCGATACTGGCAGCGGCTCACGGCCGGCAATCTCCCCAAGGGGAAAGGACTCGCTCAGCCCGCCCGGGAGGCTCAGCGTGAGTTCGGTCTCGGTTTCACTGACGACAAACCCGAGGCTCTGCCGGCCATCTTTCAGCGTCACCGTGAGACCTTCGTACCCGAAACTGATCGCCGCTCCCGGATCCAGTATCGCTTCGAGGATTGCTTCCCGGGCCAGTTTTTCGCCGACCGTGGTAAGAGCGGGGCCAAACTCGATGCCGTCCTCGCCTATTCTGTGACAGGAGCTGCACAGCCGGGCAAAGACCACTTGACCGCGATCCGCGTCGCCGCGTTCGCGCGCGAGTTGCTCGAGGGGAGGAAGTGGCTCGGATTCGGCGCTTTGGGGAAGCTCGAGATGCTCCGCGGCGGCTTCCGCAATCCCGGCATACGGTGAACGCAGAAGAATTTCGGCTGCCGACAACCGCAGCGCCGGATCGAGCCGGCCGCTGGCGACCACGCTTAGGATCCGCTCCTGCCCGGAAGGCGATGCTCCCAGGCTCCGCAGCGAAACACGACGAGCCGCCGGCTCGGTGGCGGGCTCCTCCAACAGAGTCCCGTGCGCCGCGACCGCATCGGCGCCGCTGGCAGGCAAGGCCTCCAAGACGAGGATGCCGGCGTCATCCGGCAGCGCCTTCCACGCTTCGAGAAAGCGCTCCGCGCCGGTTAGGCTCAGCGCCAGCGAGGCCGCTTGCGCGCGAACCGGTTCCGGGCTCTCCCCACAGGACAGTTCCAAGAGCGCTGGCGCTTCCTTCGCGATCCGGAACTGCCGGATCGTGGCGAAGTATTCTTCGCTTCCCCGGGATTGCGTCAGGTAGCGATCCAGCGCGAGGCGCACCTTTTCGGGCGCCGTCGCGAGGTCATAGCTGGGCAACCGGCGGATGGTTTCCACGACGAGCTTGTCCTTGGGATCCGGATCCCCGGTCTGCGCCGTCGCGGCCATGATCTCCAGCGCCGCACAGACCGCAGACGCAATGATCCGCAGCCGGCGGGGAGCATCGAGACAGAGACAGCGCGCTAGACGCGCGGGAAGAGCGCTTCGATTGCTAACAAACCCGCGTCTCACTGCAAAAGCTCCAACAGCGCAGCGTCTTTGGCGGGACCGGAGTGAAAATCCATGGCCCGAAGGAAACGGTCCTGACCGGCTTCGTCGAGGCCGTCCTGCCGAAGGAGGCGCACGAGGTAGTCCAGCGCTTCCGGGCTCCGGCTGCGCCAAACGATATCGCGTCCGGCGGGCGTATTCCACGCGTCCTTACCGGCACGTGTGAGCCAGGCTTGAAAACAGGCTACCCAGTTGTCCGCGGCGCCGATTCCGAGGGCTTCGAGGTACCAGCGGTCCTTGCCGTCGTGTTGTGCGGCCAGCGCGGCCCAAAGTTCCGCGGCGCGTTCCCCTTCCATTCCGTGCAAAGCCAGTGCGCATTCCCTGCGCACCTGAGCCGAGGGATCGCCGGTCAATCCTCCCACCACACTCAGGACATCGAGGCACGCTTGCCGGGCCAGGCGGATCCCGGTAATGCGCAAATCGGGATCGGGATCCGCGCAGGCCGCTCCGGCGTAGTGTTTCGCCCGGCCCGGAATCTTTCCAAGCAGCCAGAGGGCGCGCGCCCGGAAGCGGGGGTTGGAATCGCCCCACATTCTGGTTAGCGCGTCCTCGGCCTCTTCACCCATGGCCGCCAAGGCGGTCCAGGCGAGATAACGCGCATCCAAGTTGGGACTGCGCAAGGCCTCCACACAGCCTTCCGCGGTGGAGAAATCGTGACTGGGCAGGCGATAGGGCGCGCCAGGCGGCGCCACGCGAAAGATGCGGCCGCGCTCGAGATCGCCCATGGCGTGCCCACCCACTGCGGGATCGTGCCAATCTGCGACAAACACCGATCCGTCCGGAGCCGTGGCCGCGTCGCTGGGACGAAACCAGGGATCCCGCGTTCCCTTCAGAATGTCGACGATCTCCGCCGCGTATCCCGCGCCATCGGCGCGCACTGGGTAGGCCCGCACCACGTTGGGACCGGGATCGCAATGGATCATCTGGTTGCGAAAGACTTCTGGAAGGAGTTCTCCCTCGTAGACGAGTATGCCAGAGGGAGAGCCGGCGCCGGTGTGGAGCAGGTTGGGAACGACGCCGGGATCGTTTTGATGCCAGTGCCGCATGGGAGTCTCCGGGTGGGCCCCGGTCCGCTCCTCACGCCAACCGCCGCCCGTCATTTCATCCGTGTACCCGAAGTTCCCATGCTCCATGACGTAGTTGATCCGCACCCCCTGGTGTCCGTCGTCGTCGTTGTCGGATTGCCAGAGAGTTCCGAATGAATCCGGAGCGACTTCGTAGTTGTTTCGAAAATTGTGGCCCAGCACTTCAAAGCCGCTGCCGTCGGCCCGGCAGCGGAAAACCATGCCTTGCCGGTAGGGTTTGCCGCCGTCATTGACGGCGCGCCCCTTGGGATCGAGCACGGGTTGTCCCGAAGCGTCGTGCACGGCGTGCCCGGTGTTCCCGAAATTCCAATAAAGCATTCCGTCCGGGCCGAAGACGAAGGCGTGAGCAGAGTGATCGTGCTGCGCCTCGCCGGTCTTGGTGAAAAGCGTCTCTTTCCGGTCGGCTTTCCCGTCGCCATCGTCGTCGGTGAAGACAAAGACGTTCGGAGATACCGACACGATGACCCGGTTCCCCAAAACGCAAATGCCCAGGGCCGTATCAATGTCGCGGCCCTGATGGAAAACTGTGCTCGAGTCGGCTTTGCCATCGCCGTCCGTGTCTTCCAAGATGAGAATGCGATCGCCTTCGGGGCGCTTCCCGTTATGGCCACGGTAATTGACCACCTCGCAGACCCAAACCCGCCCTCGATGATCGACGTCCATGTTGCTCGGACTGAGAACCATCGGTTCGGACGCGAACAACGTCGCCTCCAAACCTTCCGCGACATCGAGACCCGCTACGGCATTGGCGGGATCGCGCGCGGGATCCTGAGCCGAAAGTGAGCCGGCGGCTCCAAGCATAGCGCAGACCCGGAAACAGAAAGAGAAACGAAACTTTTGCATGCTCATATCAGGGAAGGTATCCGGCGGGCAACGGACGATCTTCGGACAGGAAACGCAAGGGGAAAGGGAAGGAACTCGCCGGTCAAGGCGGCTCTTGGCCCAGCCTCACCGTGCGGACCAAGCGCAACTCGATAAGCTGAATCTTGAGCGATCCTTGCCAGAGACCAGCGAATCCTTCTTGGACGCCAGGCAACTCGATGGCCCCTTCCCAGTAGCCGGCGGGGCCGGGCGCTGCCCAGGCTTCTGCGAGGAAGGCGGCGCACAGGGCCGCCCGGACCCATGGACCAAGGGCTGAGCCGGGAAGGTAGGAGCCGAAAGCCAAAAGTGGTTTCATAGGCGCTCTGGGGGAACGGCGTTTGCCGAGCGAATCGGGTCCGCCGGGTCACGGACCGGGCCGCGCTCCAAGCCGCCGCAATATCCACGGCCGGCTCAGATCCAATACACCGCTCCATTCACCGCTCTGAATCGCCGTGATGTGGTCCGCAGATATCTCATCGACAATCACGCTGCCGGTTTCCTTGCCTTGGTCATCCTTCAGGAGTTCGCCCTGCATGTCCCCGGCGCGCACGCGTCTTACAAACGCTGCCGGATCGGGGATCCACACGAGCAAGTGCCGATCCGGCGCCGAGATGCGGGCGAAGCTGTACGGGCTGTCCTCCTTTTCCTTGAAGTTGGCCCACAGCCAGTCGCCGGATTGCCTGACCATCACGTCGAACTTCGTGAACTTCATCTCCTCTTCGTTCCTTTCCACGTTTCCCACTTCGAGGACGCCGCCGGTCGAGTCCTTTACCCGGATAAAGAGCACGCTCTCGTTGTCATCCGTCCAGACGCCTTCCCACTTTTCGGCCTCCAGAGTGACTGGCGCAGCGCCGGCCAGTTGGCGCGACGTGACGCTGGTGCAGCCTGAGAAAAGAGCCGTGGCAACAACGGCGACGGCGAAGAAATGCAACGAGAGTTTCATGGAGCCCGGGAATGAACACGAACGATGGACTCTTCCAGGGATCAACGCAACCCCGGCCCAGCCCGGCTTAGGTGGTCCAGGGCGTAAATACGGTGGCGTTTGCGGCGAGGACTTTTCGGCGCCGGCAAGGCGCGAGCGACGAGCATATCCCTTCACTTCAAGGCCTGGAAGTACCCGGTGGTCCATTTCTGCAAGAAGCCATGCTCGTTGAACGGAAAATGCTGAACGAAGGCGATGGCCACGATCCTCTCCTTCGGGTCGATCTGGCAGTACGTCGTGGCGGCGCCATACCAGCCGAACTGCCCAAGACTCGAAGGCGCAGCACCGCGTCCGAGGTCCACGGTCACTTCCACGCCGAGTCCGAATCCCTTGGACGGATCGTAACTATGGTAGGGCTTGGGAAGCGACGAAAGATGGTTCGCCGTCATCAGCTCGATGGTCTTGCGGCCAAGCACCCGCACGCCGTCGAGGTTTCCGCCGTTGCACAGCATCTGCGCAAAGCGAGTGAAGTCTCCAGCGGTGCTGAAGAGTCCCGCTCCCCCGCTTTCGATGCCCCGGCCCTCCTCGGCCCAGACTCCGATCAGTGCGTCCGCAGGTTCCAACTCCCCGCCTTCAGATGCGTGCCGGTAAGTCACCGCCAATCGGTCTCTCCGGTCCGGAGCCACATCGAAGGAGGTATCCGGCATTCCCAACGGATCGAAGATGCGCTCTTTGAGAAACACGCCAAAGGGCTTTCCAGACACCTTCTCGATCAGGGCGCCGAGGATGTCGGAATTGATTCCATAACTAAATGCCTCGCCGGGATGATGCGCAAGAGGCAGCTTTCCGGCCTTTCCCACGAAGTCGCTCAGGGTCGAACAGCTCCAGAGATCAGCCTGCTGATAAAGCTTCTGCAACTCCGAGGAGCCATCGAAGTCATAGACGAACCCGCTGGTGTGCGTCAGTAAATCCTTAATGCTCACCGGCCGTTCCGCCTCAACCAGCTCCGGCGCGTCCGCCGTGCCTCCCAGCATGACCTGTAGGTTGGTCAGTTCCGGAAGATAATTCTCGACGGGATCATCAAGATCGAACAGGCAGTCCTCGAGAAGGCACAACGCTCCCACGCTCGTGACGATTTTGGTCATCGAATAGATCCTGCAAATCGTGTCACGTTCCATCAGCAGCTCCGCTTTGCGATCGCGAAAGCCGTAGGTTTGGAAATCCACGATCTTCTCGTCGCGGGCCAGCACGGTGACGATGCCGGCATGCTGGCCTTGCTCGACACATCGCCGTGCGGCGGCGTGGACGGTCTCCAGCCGCTCAGGGTCGAATCCGGCCTCCTCCGGCGCGACTGCCGGAAGCTGAGCCTGCCCGGCCGGGGATAAGAGGACGAGCAGCGGCAACCAACGGGGAATCTTCATACAAGGATCAAGGGGATGCGTTTCCTGAATTCCGATGGCGAAGACAAGCGCGAGCGCCACGCCACAGGCCATAGCTATGGCGAATCTCCAGCGAGAGGCAACGAATCGCTTCGATCATTCGTCCCTCGGAGCCGATGCTCCCATCACCGCGTTCACGCGTTCGGCGACCTCACCGAACGGCTGCTCCGCCATGCAGCCGAAACGGGGATGGCGGGTCAGGCGCGCCGCGGTGAGCGCAGGCGAGTTCAATCCGCAAAGGAAACGCGTGATCTGACGCGCGGCTCGCAATGCTCGAGGATGCTCCGCGCGCAGCATTGCCAGCTCTTCCTCCGGAAAGGAGATCGCCGTGGAAGCCCGCGCGCGCGCAAGCGACGACGGCTCATCTCCGGCGCATGCTCCGCAATGGCCGCAATCGCGTCCGAGTTCCTCGCCAAAATAGGCGAGCAGCCTGCGCACGAGACAGCCGGAGCCTTCCAACAATTCCGTCACGGCGCGCAAGCGCGCGATGTCGCTCTGCTCGCGCGCAGCGAAACGGCGGAGCAATTCGCCTCCTACGGATGTGAGATCTTCGGGAACCTGCGCCACGCGGTAGCCCTGCCGGACTCCAGCCGCTCGCAGCGTGATGTGGCCCCGTTCCTCCAGAAAGTTCAGGGCCCGAACCATCCGCTCCCGTTGGCCGCCCATCGCGGCAGCGGCCTCCGTAAGATCGACCGTGAACCAGGTGCGACCCGCTTTCGCGCTGTCGAACATCTGTTCGAGAAACGCCTGCCGCTTCGCGTCGAAACCGGCCACGATCTCCTCCCGCGGACGCAAGAAGCGCCACTGGTGACTCGTATAGAACGGCGCGGTCGCCGCGATCAGGCCGTCCAATTCCAGATACGTGAGGGCCGTGGACACAACGAGCGGCCGGATGTCGTGCCGCGTCGAGAGTTCATGTGTGGAGACGTCGAACAGCTCTCCGGCTGCCCGCCCTTGCAGCACATCTGCGACCAGGTTGCGCAGCGCCTCCGGCTCCGGCGTGTCGCCGTAGGTGAAGTTTTCGAGGACCGTGAGATCGTCGCCTGCCGCGAGGATTTCGCAGTGGGATGGCAGGCCGTCGCGACCGGCGCGTCCTATTTCCTGCGCATAGTTCTCGAGACTCTTCGGCAAGTTATAGTGATAGACAGCCCGGATGTCCGCCTTGTCGATGCCCATCCCGAAAGCGATGGTCGCCACGACGATTCCGTCCGCCCCGGCCATAAACGTGTTCTGCACCGCCTCGCGCGCATCCGGCTCCATGCCTGCGTGATAGGCTTCGGCCGGGAAACCCGCCTCCGCGAGCGCGCCCGCGACAGCTTCGGCAGTCTTCTGCAACGTCACATACACGATCGTGGGCCCATTCGGCCGCGATCGCAGACGTTCGATCAGCGCTCCGAGCCGTCGTCCGGCCGCGCAGACCGTCGTTCGCAAGAAAAGATTCGGCCGGTAGAAACCCGTATGCACATGCGCCTCCGGCGCGATGGCGAACTCCCGGCAGATGTCCCGGGCGACGCCCGGCGTCGCGGTTGCGGTCAACGCTAGCACGCGCCCCACCCGCACGTCTCGGGCGATCCGCGCCAGCTTGAGGTAGTCGGGCCGAAAATTGTGTCCCCACTCGGAAATGCAGTGCGCTTCGTCCACGACCATGAGGTCGATGGCCAGCGTTTGCAACCGGGCTAGGAATCGCTCGTTGGCGAAGCGTTCCGGCGCGACGTAGAGCAGCTTCAACCGGCGCTCGCGCAACGCCTTCTGGATTTCCGCGAAGGTCTCCGCCGAAACGCTAGAATCCAGACGCGCCGCCTCGATGCCGCGCGCGCGCAGAAAGTCCGTCTGATCCTTCATCAACGCGATCAGCGGCGACACCACGAGCGTGAGCCCGTCCAGCAGCAGCGCGGGCAATTGATAGCAGAGGCTCTTGCCGCTCCCCGTCGGGAAGACCGCGAGCGACGAACGCCCGGCCAGCAGATGTTCGATGACCTCCGCCTGCCCAGGCCGGAATTCCGGGAACCCGAATTTATCACGGAGCAGCGTGTGTGCAGCGGTCAGACTCATTGTAGTCCTAGCAATGCCCTCTTCTCCGGTGCAGGTCAAGGCCGCAGTGCGCCCGCGTCTCCCTCCCCAGCGCCCCAGTCCCAAATCCGCCGTCGTGCGGCCGATGTAATTGATTAGCGCTCCCGCCAGACAAACTGTCTCGGGCTTTCAGCCCTCACTATAAACGGATTACGACAACCGGGGGCGTTGCCCCGGGCTGCGATATCTCGCGCCTTTGGCGCTTTCTGAGGGCTGAAAGCCCGGCGCAATACAGCCCGGGGCAACGCCCCGGGTTCGTGCAAGTCGATGATTCTGAGCACTGTAGGCGCCAAACAACGGAGCCACGGAAGGTTATAGGGAACGTTCATCAATGACGCCGGAGCAGCACCCCCTGATTGTGCGCCAGCATCGTCCACAATCGCTCCAGCGTTTCGGCGGGAATCCAGAGACCAAACTGGGGCGCCTCTGGTTCCAGCTCCGAATCATCCTTGTAACAGGCCCTCAAAACGTGCCCTCCCAGACCACGTAGCAGATTTTGGGATTTTGCGCTTGTCCCCGGTCCACCAGTATCCTGTAGATTGGGGTTTCTGTCAAAACGCGGATGCATCCACTGCGCCCGCCGGCGCGCCAGTCCTGCTTAATCGTATGTCCACAAGAACCGGAGCGGCAACGAATCTAGGCCGCACGCCTCGCGCCTAACCATAAGAGTGAAGCCATGACCCGGACCACTGGTGAACGCAAGCTGATCGCCTTTCTCAATCTTCCGGATCTGACCTTCGAGCAGATCGACCGCGCTTTCGAAGAGGAAGGCAAAGACATCGGATCCCGGCTGGGAGGCCGGATCTTGGAATTCCGGAGCGGCAGGGGTCCCTTTCGCGACGCCAGCACCGTGCGCGCGGTGACGGGGATCGGCCCCGCCCGGCTGGCCTTGATGGTCAGGATGGCCGAAGCGGGAGCGCTGGACCCCCTGCTGCCGCCCTCGGTCGTGGCTCCGCCCCTCTCATTCCTCCCCGCTGCGGTGCAACGCATGGGAGAAGCGCTTATCGGGGCCACCTGCACTCCCCTGCATCTGCGACTGGAACGTACCGCTCTGGCAGCCTTCGCCGTGTCCACCGACCTCCCCAAACTCGCGCCGGCCGGGGCGGAGTTTTCCGCGGCCGCAGAAGCACTCCGCCAGGGAAGACCCAGTCCATCGCTCGACACCTTGGCAGCCGTGTTGCAGATCCCCGTGAGCAAAAAGTTTCTGACCGCGATTCCCATTGAACTCCGCGATGATTGGCGGCTGCTCGACAGCCAATTGCGGCTTTTCAACGAATCCATGGACCGCTTCCGCGCCGCAACCTGGATCGATGCCCTCGGCCCCACCCGATCCGCCGATTTGATCCGTTTCGTCCGTGGAGACTCCGTGGCCTCTGCCGTCGCCGGGCTTGCCCCTTCGGCTTGTCGCATCGCCGGCGCCGCTCTGCTCGACGGAGGCGTTCTCCTCCTCGGAGCAGCTGAGCAACTGACCTTGCTGATGGAACCCGTCATCCTTTCTCTTCTCGGATTCTGTGAGGACGCTTGTACCCTCGGCGATACCCGCAACTGCGAAGCCACCGACGTGGTCTTCGCTCCCAAGGGCCGGGATTCGACCGACGAAGCCGATTTTCAGAACTCGATCCGCTTTCTCACCGTGTTCAGTTATGCCATTCCCGGAAAGTATCTGTCGCCGGGCGGAAAGACGCTGATCCGCGAGATCACAGCCGGCCTAGCCAAAATCAAGGACGCCAAGGACAAGCAACTGGCGCAGTTGGGCGGATACTCCGTATTCGTCCGCCTCGAGTTCGAAGAATGCGTGAGTGGGCTCTGCGGAAACTATTGGAAAAAGAAATCCCGGGTCGTCGAGATCGATCCTCCGCCGGGTAAACAGAACACCATCGGCACAGGCTGGCAAAAGAGTCTCATCGAAGGGCTGGGAAACGACGAGCGCGCCACGGCGAGGCAGTTGGAGGAATTCAAGTCCCTGGCGGAAAGACAGTGCCCGTAGAAAGCTCAGATAAGTACATTTGGGACCAACATCCAAGGAAAGCCGGAGGCTCTTGGAGTGCGGCGAGAATCGCCGCTTTCGCGCCGCATCCACAGCTTCCCCCGTCCGCTCATTGCCTCCGCTCCCTTTCAACGCCGTCTCTGAGCTGCGGCGGAGCCGTCCCCCGGTGAGGGGAATAAGCTTCCAGCCCCTCTTTAGAATGAGAAGGCCGCGGGCTGGCACCCCTGCCGGGGTGCTGGTGATGCATCGACCGCCTCCGGTGGTGTCGCTGCGCGCCACCACCGGCTACAAGCTCTGATCCCTTCGGGATCACTGCGTCTTGGACCTCCCGGGCAGGGCAAAGATTTAAAAACTCCAGGCGGGGACACTCCTGCCCACGAATCGATGGCGGCGATCCTCGCCACAGTCCAAGAGCCTGCGGCTGCCCTAGGCGTGTTTTTTAGAGCCATCAGAACATTCCACGCCAATGTGCTGTCACTGCGATTCTTGAGCCAGTTTGACCGTCCGGAGAATCCAGCCGGAAATGGCCTCGAGCGCCGCCGGAGCCCAGGTCTCATCGATCGTTGCATACTCGGCGGGAGCCCCCGTTTTGCTCGTTTGAAACAAATGATTCAACCCGGGAAACTCGACTGTTTCGACCGCGCTGTTGCCGCCTTCGCGCAGCGCCGCCTCGATCGCGTTGAGATTCTCCTTGGCCGCAACCTGCAAATCCTTGGCTCCGTTGACCGCCAAAACCGGACAGCGCACCTTGCGCAACGCGGGAGCCGGGTCGTACGCAAGCAGCGCGCAAAACCAAGGGCTCAACACCATCTGGATCTGCGCCGCGACCGCCTCGTCCGTTAGCCCCATCGTCTCGCGTTGCTCCGGGGTGAATTCGGCCGTCTGTTCACGAGCCAACGCCATCAGTTCTTCCTGGGCAGATTCGTCCTCAGGCTTTCCTTTGACGATGGCGAAGGTCTTGCGCTGCATCTCCGTATTCTTCTCGATCATCTCGGGCGTGGCTCCCATGGCCCGGGCGATGTCCTCACCCTGCCGGTAGAGAAGTTGCTCGAGCGGCACTCCAACCCCCGCCATGAGAACCAAGAACGCGACGTCGTCAGGCCGTTCGACGGCTGCTAGAGGCGCGGTGATTCCTCCCTCACTGTGTCCTGCGAGCCCGATCCGCTTGGCGTCGATCTCCGGCCGCGACTTCAAATAGTCCACCGCGGCGACGGCATCGCTGGCGAAATCCTCATGAGTGGCCGCAGCAAAGTCTCCCGTCGATTTGCCAACGCCCCGGTCGTCGAAGCGCAACACGGCGATCCCTTGCCGCGTCAAATGATCCGCTAACACCAGAAACGGCCGGTGTCCCATCAGCGCTTCGTCGCGATCTTGGGGTCCGGAGCCGCTCAACAGAACGACGGCGGGATGCGGCGAACCTTCCAGCGGCAACGTGAGGGTCCCAGCCAGCCGCACACCGGCTCCGCCGCCCTCAAACTCCACATCTATCGACTGGTACGGATACGGCTCGTCCGGTTCCTGAGGCCGCCGGAAATCAGGCGCGACAGCCAAGCGCTTGAACACGAGCTGCATACCGCGGCCGCCTTGTTTCCACTCCCCGGCGATCTCCGAGCCGTCGTCGCTTAACGCGCCTTCATAACTTGCTCCGATGGACTCCACTTCGAGCTGCAACTTCCGTTCCGACCCATCGGCCGTGGACAACGGAATGTCGCGCGCCCCTTGATCGACGCTGTCTATGGTCCCAGTCAGCCCTTCCGGCCCCTCCGTCAGCTTCAGCACGAGGCGCAATTCAAACACCTGAACCTTCAGAGAACCCTGCCAGGGGCCCGCGAACCCTTCCCCAGGCACGCCCTTCTCAGGCGTCGCGCCGCCTTTCCGACGCTTTTCTTTACGCTCGAGCCTGAACGGATACGTCTGACCGCTTTGACGGAACTCGCCCGAGATGGTCTTCGATTCCTCAGCAATCTTGCCGCGAAACTCCGGATCCCCGGGAATTCCAGACATCACAAATGATACCGCGTCCTCCTCGACGCTCACATTTCCCAAAGGAAAGCCAGTCAACCCCTGAACGGGAATCGAGATCGAGCCTTTCCAGAGATCCGATTCCTTCAAGAGATCGACGTGGATCTCGAGTTCAACCCCGGGCAACTCGATAGCCCCTTCCCAGTATCCCGCTGGATCAGGAGCTGCCGCGGCTTGGAGGGCCGCCGCGGCCATCACCGACACAATGAGACGGGTTGTGGTCCGGAAACTCCCGCGGAGCCCCGCCCTGGAAAGAGGGAATCGAGTCGTCATGAGTGGAAACGGAGGTTGTTCAGTTCGTCTTCTCTGGGAATCCGCGCTCGCCCGCATGAACGCCGCGCGATGCTTTCCTGTCATTGGGCAGGCTCAGGTCCCCCGAGCCGTCTCAGAATGCCCGGCCGGGTCCAATCGAATCCGTCGTTCCATTCTCCCGTTTGCATCGCCCGGACTTGCGCCGCGTCAAGCCCGTCGATGATCACGCTGCCGGTCTCCTTGCCTTCGGCGTCCTTCAACATGGAGATACCAGTAGCATCGAAACAGAGCTATCGCATTTCCCCCTGAACCCCCACCTGCCCTCGCCTCTGGACAGACGGGAACCGTGCCTCGCTCCATCGCAGAGTGCAGTTGACAATCGCTGGGCATTCGATTGCAATCGCGGCAGTATGCTCCTACCGCGTGAAGAGTCTGAACTCGTTTTGACTTTGCACGGCGCCTTGATGCAGTATGTCAACGATCAGCTTAAAGTCGTTGATATTCCCGATTCCGGGGCGCCCTACGCCGCGCTCGCTCCCGGCCAACGGCGCTTGGTGGTGAAGGCGTTTCTCAGCCGGCTCGATCTGATCGATGAGTTCATGGCTGCCAACCCAGCGACGTTGTCCCAGGACAAATTGGACATCGTGTCGGGCTGGCGCCATCTGGTGTCCGGTCGCTTCATCGCCCTCCGACAGCTCAGGAAGCACATGATCCTCCTCCGTTGCAATGAGGCGCCGATGGCTTACGGCGTCTTGGGATTGACTGACCCGATGGAATCGGTGATTGCGCAGCCGTTGCCAGCAATGATCGAGACGGTGCTGCTGCCGTTTCGGGGCAGGATCGTCTACGATGGGATCATCGCGGGGTACGACGTCATGTTCGGTCCTGGAGCCCGAAGCCAGTTCGAGGAGGATTTCCGGGCGGCCAAGGCGAACAACCGGCTCCTGACGGTGTTGCCCGAGGCTCCTGGCGGCGGACCACACGGTGATCATTCGCCAAAACCGAAGCCTGTCCGGAAGCCGCCCTCGAGGTTTCCAGAAGTCCGTCAGGTTCTGACACAGCTCGGCTCCATGACGGACGCGTTCTGCCAAGCGCATTTGAACGAGGAATATGCAGTGCTATGCCGGCTGTTGGCCGAGAAGCTGGCCGCCAAGCGACCTTCACCCTTGCTCCGAGGCAAGCTGGAGACGTGGGCTTGCGGCATCATCCGAACCATCGGGTGGGTGAACTTTCTCGGTGACCGTTCCCAGTCGCCGCATCTGAATCTGCACGTAGTCGACCGCGCCTTCGGTGTTGCCGAGAGCACTGGTCAGGGCAAAGCCAAGGCCATCCGCCAGTTGCTGAAAATTCACCATTTCGACCATCGCTGGATCCGTCCCAGCCAATGGGAAAGCAACCCGATGATTTGGCTCCTGCAAGATTCCAGCGGGTTCATGATGGATATCCGCAAACAACCGCTGGAACTGCAGCGAGCGGCATTCAAGCAGGGGCTCATTCCTTTCGTCCCGGCGGATCGCCAGGCGGCGGCTGTCCAGACCGCAATGACGCCGGAGCGCTAATCCATTACCGGTCGATCACAGCCTCTTCAGTTCCTGCGCCAGTTCCCAGATGCTGATCTTCTCGATGTGTTCGCTCAGGGGGTATCGTTCTGTTCCTGGATACACCACAAATGCCCTGGCAGGCTTCAAATCCTCCAGCGCGTGATAAAATCCTCGCACGGGTTTCGCCGCGAGACCGCGCTTGATTTCGACCGCCCACATCCCGTGACGCCCTCCCAGTTCCAGCAGCAAGTCGATCTCCGCCCCGGCGGCTGTGCGGTAAAAACTGGCTCGCGCATGTTCCGGCGCGCTGGCCAGCAGGGATTCCATAACAAACCCCTCCCAGCTTCCTCCAACCACCGGGTGACCCGCCAAAGAACGAGAAACCGGCCGGTCCGCTTCCCCTTGCGCCGTCCCCGGTCGATCAACCCGCGGAGAATCTGAAAGATCTCGGGGACCCGGTGGATCTCGTCCAATATGACCAGTTTGTCTTCATGATCTTTGAGGAAGAGTTCGGGATCGCTTAACTTTGCCCGGCCGGTGGTGGATTCCAGGTCGAGGTAGAGCGAGGGCCGGGTTGCGGCGATCTGAAGCGCTAAAGTCGTCTTCCCGGCCTGACGCGGACCGGTCAACCCCACTGCGGCCTGCCGCGCCAGGGCGTCTTCGACTTTCCGCATCGCGTCTCTCGCAATCATCCTCGTAAATTAAAACTCTGGATTTTAATTTGCAAGGTTAAACCGGTCCGATTCTCTGCGATAAAGCGCCTAGGCGCCGGTTCGGCCTAGGGATGCCGGAGGCTCTTGGAGTGCGGCGAGAATCGCCGCTTTCCCGCCGCATCCAAAGCCTCCCGCTTCCGAAAGCATCCAGCTCAACGAATCTGGGCGCTTAGGTGGGCGCTGAGGTAATTGATTAGCGCTCCCACCAGACGAATCGGCTCGGGCTTTCAGCCCTCAATAGGAAGGGATTACGAAAACCCGGGACGTTGCCCCGGGCTGCGATATCTCGCGCCTTTGGCGCTTTCTGAGGGCTGAAAGCCCTGCACAATACAGCCCGGGACATCGCCCCGGGTTCGCGCAAGTCGATGATTCCAAGCACTGTAGGCGCCAAACAACGGAGCGATGGAAGAGCATATGGAACATTCATCAATGACGCCGGACCGCTAATCAATTACGCTGGGAGCCTTGCTTCTAACGAAGAATTCGAGACATGACACGAACCACTGTTGAACGCAAACTGGTCGCCTTGCTCAATCTTCCGGATCTGACCGCCAAACAGATCGATCTCGCCTTCAAAGAGAACGGCAAGGCCGGCGATTCATCGCGGTCTCCGCGTCCTCCTCCGCGCCTCAGTGGTTACTTGCCTGGGAACCCGAGAAGGTCTGAGCCATCTGGAAAGTGAAGTGAAACGTGATGCAAGACCCTGCTCAGAATCGCGCCGGTTTCCGAGCGCTCGATTGTGCCTGATGCTCGGCTATTCGCTGGTCTCCTTGTCAATCTCAGCCTTTCGAGCTTCAAGCGCGCTCAATCGCTTCTTCAGGAGGGAAATCTCCTTATTGATCTTGCGCCGCTCCGATTCCTTATTGACAGCCGCCAATCGGCCGGGGCCCTGTTCTTGCGCTATGTAGAGTTCAAGT
>DATKCT010000027.1:0-65360 GCA_035513055.1 Verrucomicrobiales bacterium
ACGGCGCCAGGCCGCCTCCGAGGTCCTGGCCATGGCAGGACGCGCAGAGCCGCTCGAAGAGCTGTTCGACCTTCAGTTGAGCGAGGGCTTCTGGATCGGAGGAAGGGGCGACGTCCTGCGCGGCCAGCGGGAACGCGGCCAGGACGACGGTGAAGAGGAGTACACGTTGCATCCTTTCAAATTTCACCATACCCTCAGCCTTGCCCAGCGGGATCTTCAAAGCATCGCTGAAGCGGAGACACAGATCACGGGCGCGAATGGTTCTTCGCGCCGCGAACACTGGGTCGCACCAAGGACCGGCGCTGCTGCCCGGGCAGGTGTGTTTGTATGCGCTTCGCCGCGCTCAGCTCACTGGCGGCAGGAGGGAAGAGACCGTCCGCTGATGCGAAAAGACTGATCAACCGCATTGCCGCGGTCTCCGCCCGGGAAAGGAATGGGTCCCTCGATTGAGAACCACGAGCGCGCGCTCAGTCACGCTTTTCCACTCCGAGTTCTTCGAGCGTCTTGGCGACGTCGGCGCCGGCTTCACCGGCTTTCACTGCCTTGTCGATCCGCAGGATCTTGCCGTCTTTCCCGATGTAAAAAGTCCAGCGGGCGGGGAGTCCGCGTTCTCCGCTGACGACACCATAGGCAGTGGCGACTTTCTTGTCCGGGTCACTGAGGATGGGGTAGTTCAGTTCGAGGGATTCGGCAAAGCGCTTATTGTCTTCGGCGGTGTCGACGCTCGCGGTGAACCACGCGGCCTTGTACTTGCCAAGGGCGTCGTTGTTTTCTTTCAAGGATTTGCACTCGGCGGTGCAACCTCCGGTGAAGGCTTTGGGGAACCAGGCCAGGACGACGACTTCCTTGTCTTTGAAGTCGGCGAGGCGGTAGGTCTTGCCGTCGCTGCCGGGCAATTCGAAATCCGGCGCAGAGTCTCCGACGGCGAGTTCGGCGTGGAGAGTGGCGGAGAGGAACGGCGCGGCTCCGAGGAGAGCGATGAGGCTGCAAGTGTTGATCCAGGATTTCATAGCGGGAAAACCTAAGCCGTGGAGCCGAGGGGGATCAATGGAGAATTCGCAGCGCCCGGCGGAGGCACTGCCTATGCGCCAACGGGACTTGGGAGGGCGCGTTTTGAAGGGGAGCGGAGGCGCGGGAGGCGCCGGCTTTCCTTGGCCGTTGATCCGCCACAGCGCTGCGCGCCTCGAAAAAGAGAGGCGATTCTCGCCGCCGTCCAAGAGACTCCGGCTTCCTTTGGCCGTTGATTCCAAACGCTTGAAAATGTTCAACGCCAATGCCTTGTCCCGATCGGCGCATAGGCGGTGCGGCGGGGGAGAAGCGCGTCACCTTTCAATGCCCCGGTAGTAACCCTGGTCTCTCCCGGTGCGGACAGGGTCGGTGTCTTCGAAGGCGCCCGAGCCGCCGTTGGCGCTGAAGTCGCCGATGTCGATCCAGGCATCGGGCTGCATAGTCTCGGAGTATTGAACTCCGGCGGTCTGGCCCTCGGTAAGAGGAAGGGTGAGGAGGACGCTCCCCGAACTGGTACGTTCGATGCTGCCGATCTCGAAGGAATCTCCAGGAGGGGGAGGGGTGATCTCTCCGAGTTCATCGGGAGCGGTTCCCGCGGCCAGTTGCTCGATCTGGCCTTGGTTCAGGGCGAAGGCATAGACGGCGAAGTCGTCGAGGATTCCCTGGAGATTGTTGACGAGGCTCGGTTCGCTGCCGATGAACAATTGGGTGAACTCGGTGGGCAGAGGATCGGAATTGGTTCCCTCGACCAATAAGGTTCCATCGAGCCAGACTTGTTTGAGGGGTCCGTTTTTCACGAAGGCGAAATGATGCCATTCGGTATAATCCACCTGCCGGCTGGCGTTGATCCTTTGGGGGCCCACGACGCAGCAGCCCGCCGTGTCAAAGTAGACCGTATTGTCGCTCCAAGGGGTGTGGACCTGAGCCCCGCGAACGGTAGCTGTCGAGGTGGCCCAAAAGGCGCTGGTATCGGCGACGGCATGCAGCCTCTGCCAAAACGAAACGGTGAGTTGATCGATGGCCGCGCCCTCGTTGAGGAAAGACACATCTTGGACGTCGAGATGCTGTTGCGCGCCGCCCATGCCGAAATCCATGGCGGAATCTCCGGCCTGGCCGCTGCGGCCGGCAGTGTAGACCGGGCCGTTATTGACAGCGGCATCAGAGCCTCCGATGCGGTCGACCGCCACCGAGGGATTCGAGGTGTCGTTGAAGTCCAACCAGAAAACGAGATTCACGGAAGGCGTGTTGGATGCGTCGCACGGATCGCTTCCGAGCGCTGCCTCGATCCCGTCGGAAAAACCATCGCCGTCCGTATCCGGGTTCAGGGGATCGGAACAACCTGCGGCCTCTTCACCGTCGGACAGGCCGTCGCCGTCGGTGTCGGGATTGGTGGGATCGGAGCCCAGGGTCGCCACTTCATGTCCGTCCTCGAGGCCATCGCCGTCGGTGTCCGCGTTGTTAGGATCGGTGCCGAGGTCGTGCTCCTCGGCATCGCTGAGCCCGTCGCCATCTTCGTCGCCGCTGCCGTCGCGCGAGAGGTCGCCGAAGTTGGCGATCTCCCAGTTGTCGTCAAGGCCGTCGCCATCGCTGTCGGCCGGACGGAGCTGGGAGCCTTCGAGAAGTTGGAAGACGGCTGCGTTGAACTGGGTATGGGTTCCCGGAGCCCAAAAGACATCGAAACAATCCCCGCCCCCGTTTTCCCACATCAGGGCGGTGATTTCGTAGAAGCCGGGGATGAGGTTGATCGTTCCCAAGGAAACGCCGCGACCGCGATTGGCGTTGAATTCCGCGACCCTGGTTCCCCCCACGTCGATGTAGCCGCCGTCATCCGATCCGAACCCGAAGGTGTAGGGACCCGCGGCTTCAATGAAAATGCGGGTGCCGCCTTCGACCACAAAGCGGTCTTTGCCGTCTCCGGCGCCTGCCATATGGTCGAAGGGGATGGGGTCCGGGTATTCGCCTCGGCAAGTTGTGCCTTCGTAATTCAGAGTGAACTGCTGGCTGAGGTGGTTAGTCAGGGTCTCGTCTTGGAGCCAAGCATGGGCGGTGTCGATGGTGGCGATGGCGGTCCGGCCTTCGACGATGCGCACGGACCACACCGAGGGATCGTCGAGCGGGTCGGTGGGGTCGGTGCCTACGGCCACCTCGAATCCGTCCCAAGTCCCGCCCCCATCGGTATCCCGCTCGAGCGGGTCGGTGCCGTGCGTTTGAACTTCCGCGCCGTCGCTGAGTCCATCGCCGTCGGTGTCGAAGACGAGCGGATTGGTTCCGGCTTCAAGCTCTTCCTCGTCGGTGAGACCGTCGCCGTCGCTGTCGACCGGTCCGGTCGAACCGAGAGTGTCGCCGGGATTGTCCCGCAGTTGGATGATATCGGCCGGGGAGAGGGCCCGGCTGTAGATTTGGAAGTCGTCGATATTTCCTGAGTAACCGAGGGCTGGGCCGTAGGCGCCGATGTAAAAAGGGTTGGCGGGACTGTCGGTCAAGGCCAGGGGATCGTCCTTTGCTGCGACCTCGTTTCCATCGACATAGATGGCGACGCGGCGGGTTCCAGGAGCGTTGTTGTAGGTGACGGCGATCTGGGCCACGGCGTCAGCGCTCAATGCGGGGCCGGAGGTGATCTCGGCATCGGCCTGACCGCCGGATTCCACGAACCAGGAGAGCGTGCCGCCGGATTCCAGAAGGGCAAAAGAAGGGTTGTCGGCTCCTTTGCCGAACAACGTGGCGAAGGTTTCGCTCAATGCGGCGGGCCGGACCCAAAAAACGAGGCTGAAGCTATCAAAAGCGTCGAAGGTATTGCCTCCCGCCTCGATGTAATCGGCGCCCGTGAACAGAATCGAGGTCCCGGTGGCCGGGTCCAAACCAGGCTCGCCCAGACTGGGGCTGCCGTTGACGGTCGCATTCCGTTCAAACCCGGTCGAATCCAGGACGGTGGAAGCCCCGGCTAGTTCGTCCAAACGATAGTGGGCGATGGGACCGTTGAGGTTGATGATGCTCGCCGAAACCCGGGTCTCGGTAACGAGCATCCACTGGTCGTTGCTGTCGTAGATGAGGTCGGCGAAAAAACCGCCCTGGGAGTCCATCCGGTCGAATTCGAATTCAATGGTGATCGATTCCCCCGGATTCAGCGTGAACGGAGTGGGTGTGAGCAAGCTGAAGTGACTGGGGTTGACTCCGCCAACGGTGATCGAGTTGACGGTGAGCGCTTCGGCGGCGCCATTGTTGCGCAGCACGTAGGAACCACTGTGCACTTGGGGCACGGCCGGCAATTGTCCGAGGGACACGGTCCTCGGAGCTATCAGCACCGGGTCGACCCCGCCGCCCGGACGTCCATAGACCTCGATTTCGGCGAGATTGATGATGCGATTGCCCTCATTGTTCGTTCCGCCAATCAATTCGAGGCGGACGGTGTCGCCAAGACCGAGGGGGACGTTCCCGTCGTCGAGCACCGCGAAATCCGTGGTGATGTTCCCGCCGCCGGCGCCCTCGAAAAAGTTCTGACCCCAGACTTCGATCCCGCCGGAAAGGATGGACAGGCGAAAGTTTGAGGAACGGACCTGACAGCAGTCGGTGCGCGAATAGACGACGATCTCGAAGATATCATAGGGCCCGTCAAATCGGAGTTCGATGAGCTGACGGCCTACGAGATCCTCGGCGAAAGCGGTTTTCGAGGCCAACCCCGGTTCCAAAGCCAGGCCATCGTCGCCTGTGACAGCCGTGGATGAGGGGTCGGCGATCCAGATCATGCCGTCGGTATTGGTCTGATCGGCGGTGTGAATCACGGAATTGCCGCCAAAGTTGCCGTCGGGGTTGCCGTCGTTGATCCGGGTTGGAGATCCGCCCCAACCGATCGTGGATTGGGCGGCCATCCCTTCCAGAGCGACGTTGTCCAGTCCTAAGGCGTTGGTGGGGCCTTCGCCTTCTTTGGTGATGATGGCTGCGTTGACCGCCGGGGAAAAATACAGGAGGGCGAAGAGTGCAGCGAGAGATCGAGCCGGGATTTTCATTAGGGTAAACGGTGAAGCGTTCGAGCGTCCGCGGTCCCAAATAAAGTGCTCAAGCCGCCTCGCCGGAGGCCGGACCGGCAATCTTCCTCGTTTGGGGGGACGGAGACTCGGTATGGGCACTTTTGTAGCGGATTATTCCGTCAATGACAATAAGATCCATGAGGCGATTCAGTGGTCAGTGGCCGGTGGTCAGAGAAGGAAAAGTCAATCCTCCCCGCAATGCATCAACGCGTTGGGCTGCTGCGCAACGCATCGTCTCGCAGAGGGCGCCCGTCGAGAAAGAGCTGGAGATGAGATTGGATCTGTTCCGCGAGCGCCTCCCGGCTCTGACTCCGCGCCAACATTAGGGCCTGCCGGGCCGTTGCGGCGGCTCCGGCGAAGTCCCCGTTTTCGGCCAGGGCGGCGGCCAGCGTATCGAGGACGGAAGGATGTTCGTGCCCGGTCAAGTCCTGGGCGCGTCGTGCCCAGCGCAGGGCTTCGGCTCCATTGCGGAGGGCGGCTTCTGGAGCGGCGCTGAGCAGGTACGCCAGGTTATTCATGACCGGAAGATTGGTCGCGTCCAGAGCGAGAACCTCCCGGTAGTAGACGGCGGCTTCGGCGACTCGCCGGCGGGAGAGCATTTCGTCGCCCAGCCATTCAGCGACCGTGGCGAAGAGCGCTTGTTGGCGCATGTCTTCGAGAGTGGCCTGCACGTAGGCGTGGGCGTCGTCGAACTGATCACGAGTGGCCAGATCGGCGGGAATACCCACGGGAACGAGCGGCCGCGGGTGATCGATCCAAGTCCCGGCGAAAGGCAGCGCCTGCGTTTCCAGGGTGGAATCCGGTTGGCGGCACAGAGCGACGTCGTCCACGACTCGCTTCGGGGCGACTGGGCCCCGGTAAATGGCCCGCAGCCGGCTTGTTCCGTCCACCAGATAGCTCCTGGGTACCGTCAGCGTCGTGATGCGACCGAAAAGGATGTCGTTGGCATAGTGCAGTCGCTGCAGAGTCTCGCCGGTCGCCTGGCCGGCGGGAAGATTCATGGAAAGGCCTTGCAGGAACTTGAATCCATCGGGCTCCAGACTGTCGTCCGGCGACAGCGGCGGAGTCTGGACTTCCAAGAGCACCACTTCGAGTCCCGCGGACCGGAGCTCTCCCCGGGCGTCTCGCCAGGACTCGAGTTCCGTCCGGCAAGTCGCACAGCCTGTGGTCCAGAGCAGGTAGAGGGTCGACCCTCCGGGTTTCGGCGCGGCGGAGACGGTTCTTCCCGCGGAATCGATCCAATCCAGGGGCGGCAGCGGGGTGGGTAACGAGAGAAAAACCCGGCGTTCGCCGTCTTCCAGAGCCTGCGCCGGAGAGACCGGTTCCGTCGGGCCAGGGAGCTTAGGGCGTTGTGAGGCGGGCGGCGGCCTGGGCTCCGCGCTTCCCGTCCCCTGCTCCAGCAGATAACGCCCGGCGGCGTCGACGCCGGCGAACTCTTCCCGGCCCCCGCCTGGCCAGAGCACGGTGACGCGGCCGGCGGGTTTGGCCTGACCCAAACCGAAGTGGAGCCACTTCGAGGATTGACTCACATAACCCTCTCCGGCGCGCGCGGTTCGCCGGAGAGGCGGCGATCCGTCATCGAGGGTGAGCGCCGCCGTGGCCCCGATGGCGTCGCGGTTCGCGGAGACTCCTCGCAGAAGGAGGGAAACGGATCTTGCTGGGCCGGCGAGGTCGTTGCGCAGGAAGCGGACCTGTGGTCCGGAACGGTTCCCTAACCAAATGTCGATGTCGCCATCGGCATCCCAATCGGTGAGGCCTACCGCTCGTCCGTCGTCAGGAAGGTCGATGCCGGTCAGGCGGGACACCGTGGCGAAGCGTCCGTCGCCGGTGTTGAGGAATGCGCAGTTACGCTCATTGCCGCTCAAGGAGCGTCCGGAACGCAGCAAGGCCATAAGGCGGCGGTGATGGGCGGTCATGGCGGGATCGACGCCCGCTTGGCGCAGTGCCGCCGTGGAATCCCCGGGAGAACGCGCCACGACCTGGCGCCAGAACACGCTTCAGAGGTCCTCCTCCTGCTTCCCGCCGGTGACATAACCGTTGGCCACGACGAGGTCTTCCCAGCCGTCGTTGTTGAAGTCTGTAAACGGCGCGCTCCAGCTCCAGCGTCCCATGGTCACTCCGGCGCTTTCTCCGGTTTCGGCAAAGTGCGGGCCGTCGCCCGCAGCCTGGTTGCCTAGATTCCGGAACAAGGTGTTCCCTTTGGCCAAGTGCCGAAACTTGCGGAGAAGATCCTCGCCCGCGCCAGGTTGGAACTGGGGTTGATGCGTGATGCGGCTGCCTGCCGATGAGAACATGTTCCCCACATAGAAATCCAGTTTTCCGTCCCGATCGAAATCCGCAGCGGAAACCGACATGCCGAATGCGCCGGCGCGCAGACCGGCGTCAGCGGCGGCGTCGCGGAAGCGGATCGCACCGCTTTTCTCCCGTCGAGCCAGGTAGAGGTTGTTGCGGCCGAAGTCGTTGGCCACATAGAGGTCCTCCAGGCCGTCTCCATTGCAGTCCGCCCACATTGCCGCCCAACTCCAGCGGCGGTTGTTCTCGTCGAGCCCGGATTCCGCGGTGGCGTCGCGGAAGACGAAGTCTCCGTCGTTGCGAAGCAGGATGTTAGGACCGCCGTTGTTGGCGTCGAAATAGGGCACGGGCAGGGCCAGATCTCCTGCTGCCGCGGAGTCCGCATAGTATGAGCACAAGTAGATGTCGAGATCGCCGTCCAGATCATAATCCGCGGCGCAGAGGGATTGTCCGTCCGCGAGATTGCCGATGAGCGCGCGGCGGGTAAACCGCAGTGGAGCGCTCTGTTCCAGGAAGAGGAGGCCGCCGGATAGGGCGACCACGAGATCCTGATCGCCGTCATTATCGAGATCGACGAAGAGAGCCGCGTTGGTGTTATCGAGAAAATCCACTCCGGCGGCCCGGGAGAGGTCGAGCACACCATGATCGGGCTGGTGCAGGAGGAGCCGGTTGGGCAGGCCGCCCGGTTGGCAGACGTAGAGATCATCGAGTCCGTCGCCATCGACGTCGCCTAGGGCGAGGCCGCGCTGGCCGAAAAGGTGGATCTGAAAATAGTTCTCGATCCGGCTTTGCCAGTAGTCCGTGCCGAATCGCAGTTGGGCTTCCCAAGCCGGCACGTCCGTCAACACCTCCGCGGAGGCATCGGTGAACAGCGGGCGATCGCGTGTGGTATGGGCTTCTTCGAAATTCGTGATGCGAATCGAACGTAGGCGCGGCGCGGCGCTGTCCGGCAAGAGCCATTCGATGCGCCAGGTAGAATGGATCTCGAGGAGGCCGCCTTCCTGGGCCGGGCCGGAGATCTCGACCAGGTGACTCGTTTGCGCCTCGTTGCCCGGCCCGAGCAGTGTCTCCACGGTCTTGCTCTTGAGGGCATCGGGCCGGCCTCCGGCGAAACGCTGACGAAGAGGTTCTAACAGGGAGGCGAGATTGTCGCTCTGCTTGTCTTCCGGTGGATCGCGGTGGCGCCGTATGCTGAACGTGGGACCGGCATGGAAGACCTCAGGGCGGTCCAAAGAGGGCGCCGATCCGCGGAAAGCGCCGGGCGCCGTCATGGCGGCGGGGGGCGGCGCAGGACTTCCGTTTTCCGTTTCCGCGCACAGCCAGTCTCCAAGTTGAGACAGGACGGCTGTGACGTCCTCGGTGAGCGCTTCGGACGGCCAGCCGTCCCCGGAAGGATCCAAGTCGTCGAGGGAGATAGGCTGCTGAGCACGGGCGACGGTTGCAGCGAGGAGAACGCAAAGGAAGGCAGCGGCGCATCGCGCAGAGAGCGGGGACATGGGGGGAGGGGATCCTGAAGGGATAGTGCCGCCAGGTTCGCAGCACGCCGCAATAGAAACAGGATGCAATACGCCGGCTACGGCTGCAGGACCAGGGGAATGACGCAACGCGGCGGCGGGAAGCCTTCCCCGTCCGACGCGTCTTCTTCAAACACCTCCAAGTGACCGATTTGGCGTTCAGCGACGGAATAGGAAACAGTGAAGGCAAAGCCCGCCGGACCGTCGACCCCGCCGCCAGAGGTGAATCCGCTCGCGAGCAGGGCCCCGCTGCGCGCCCGCAGCCGCCACTGGACATTGGACTCGAAGGTCCGCGAACATCCGTGCGCCGCGAACCCGCTGCTGACGCGTTGACCCGGCGAGGGAGAGGTCACGAACACAAAAGCCCCGTTGAGCGCGCCATCCGCATTGGAACATACATCCAGGCTGGTCGAGGCACACCCGGCCAGTCCCGCGACTCCCAAGATCGCAGCCGCGGCCAGCTTCCATGGAAACCGCTTCATAATGCAATACTACACGGCCGGCGATGATCGCGTCAATGGGCGCGTTCACGCGGCCTCGGAGATCGAGCTGCCGCGGCTAAAGAGCTGTTGATCTACTCTGCAACGCCGCGTCGCGAGAGTAGTCCCACCGTTTTTCTGGGACAGAGGGCCGCGCCGACGCCGGAGGCGTCGCAGTCCGTAGCCGGTGGTGAGCGCAGCGACACCACCGGATCACTCTTTTTTTGCGACAGGGGCGCGCGAAAACGAGGGAGCGGCAGCGCTCAGTGGAGAGATGAGGCAAGGGACGCTCTGCCAGACCTCAATCGCCAAGGACATGGATGGTGTTGTGCAACACTCCCTGCGCCTCCCTGCCGGATCGAGTCCGGACTCGCCAGACGATTTCCATGCCCCAAGTAGGGGCCAGGCCGGGCAGACCGAGCGTGAGAGTCCGTCCGTCCTCGGCGAGTGTCACCGCATCGAGAGCAAGCGCTCTTTCGTTGAGGTGCGGCGAACCGTAGCCGGCGCTGCGGCGCAGGTCCCACACTTTCACGGCAAAGCGCTCAAGCTCCTTTACGGCGGCCGGATCGAGATCCTCGCTGAACACCAGTTCCATCCGTCCCTGACGGGCCCGCAAGCCTGTGGGCAGGCAGACCGGTTCACCCGTGTATCGCAGACGGTAGAATCCGCCCGCTTCGGTCTGGTTGCCTCCCCAGGCAAACAGGCCGGACAGGTAGAGCTGTCCATCGGCTGGATGAAAACGTCCGCGCATCACTCCCGTCGGAAACTGCGGGATAGGCAATTCGCACATCCCGCCCTGCGCCACGCCCCCGATGGTTTCGTGGGGAACCACGTACACTTTGCCATAACCATAGGAGAGATTCAGCAGCGACCCGTTCAGCGGGCCCCAGGCGTCGCCCTCCACCCAAACTAGCTCTGCCGGCGACCGGTCGAAGGTGTTTGTGATCCAACACAGGGGCTGTTCCATGGCCTGGTCGGAGCTGTCGGTGACATGATGATAACCGAACATGTTCCCATAGAAACCGCCGTCCCGGACCCAGTTGATGCGGTTCTTGGGATTCCAGTGCCCTTCCTGATCGGTGACGATATAGGTTCCGTCAGGATTGAGGCAGACGCCGTTGGCGGCGCGAAACCCCGTCGCCAGAATATCGGTGCGTGATCCGTCGGCGCTGACCCGCAGCAATGTCCCGTGGTGGGGCACGAGTGCATCAAGGGCGTGTCGTGCGGATTTGGCGTAATAGAGATTCCCCGCGGCGTCGGCCTGCAATCCCATGGCGAACTCGTGGAAGTGTTCCGTGACCTGGTGATCGTTGTTGAAACACTCGTAGAAGTCGGTTTCGCCATTCCCGTTGTGGTCGTGCAGACGGACAATCTGATCACGGCAGGCGACATGGACGACGCCATTCAAGATTTTGAGACCAAGTGGTTGGAACAATCCCGAGGCGATTCGCGTCCAGCGAAGCGTGGCCAGGCGTCCGGCGAGGCCGCTGACAACCCAGACATCGCCCATCCAGGTGCAAACGGCGGCACGGTCGCCGTCCGGGAAGAAATCGAAGCCGCCGAGCCGCATCCAGGAGTTCCATGGATTCGCCTCGCCATCGGGCGTGACGATGGTGTCGACCGCGAACGGACCGGTCGATTCGCCATAGACGCCTTCCGTGGTCACTTCCTGGTCCCAACGCCGCGTAGCGCCCTCCAGCCAATCCTGGGGCCCCGGAGCGCCGGTGAAATCCGCGGTCAGCGCTTCGAGCGACGCCTCGTCGAGCCTCGAGGTCGACACTACGAAACGAAGCGGCGTCGCCTTTGCGGAGATGCGCGCCACGTGGAAGCCCTCTTCCAAAGAGAGGGCGACGCCATCGGGCCCGTGCAGGGCGACTTGCAAGCCCTCTTCTTCTGGCGCGGCTCGAAGGGCCAGATCCCGGCGGGACGGCCCCACTTCGAGTGTCCGCGTGAAGATGGGAACCGCGCCGTAATCGATGAATCCTGGCGTCTCCAAAATCTCCGTTTCTCCGACGGTGTAGCGCAGCGTCACACGGTCCGCAAAAGTGTGGAGTCCACGATACCGGGCCCAGGACCCCGGCAGCGGTCCGTAGGGTTTGCCGTCCCTGCCTAGCAAGCGCGGGTCTTCCCAGGAACCGGTCTGGGGATGGGCCCAGCCGGGTCCCACGGGGTTGACCCAGGCGCGATTCCCGGTGATCGAAGTGTGGGTGCCGTGGGAACCGTCGAAAGCGATGCCTTTCCAGTCGACAAAGGACTCTCCGGAACTCGCGGCGGCGACGCGGAGGGTGTCATGATCGTAAATGATCCAAGCCCGCCCTTTGGACACACCGCCTGGTCCGGGATCCAGCCGGACTGCGATCCCTTTGTAGGCGATGTTGTCAGGGGCGACCTCGTAAGTCCACATGAGGAAGGGACCGAAATCCATCCGCTCGTATGGGGGCGTGGCGTCCAGGTCTTGGCCGGGCGCCGCGGCCTCGATTCCCGGCCGGCCTCGCGGCAATCCCTTCAGATAGGCGGGGGTGACCGCGGCGTATTGAGAAGGGTTGGCGTCCTTCAGGAATGCTTCACGGATGTAGTGGATGACATCGTATTTCTGCCGGGGCGAGTACTGCGGCTGCGGAACCATCAACTCGAAGCCGTCGGCGAGGGTGCGAAACATCCGGTACGGATCGTGTCCGTTGCGAAAGGGAGCTTCCCAGAATTTCAGCGCTGTGGGCAGCGTGCCTTCCCGCCCGGGAACTCCGTGGCATGTCAGGCAGAGCGTTTGATAAATGGCCTGACCGCGCTCGAAGCTCGCTTGATCGCAAGAGGCGATGAGCGCGGCGTGGTCGCACTCGTCCAACGGTTGGAACCACAGTTCCGAGACGAGAAATCCGGCTGGAGCTTCCAGCGCGACCGGAACAGGGCGTCCCTCGGCCGACGCCCAACCCGGATGCAAGGACGGGCGGGGCTCGGGACGCCATTGGAAATCCGGCGTGTTCCCTTCGTCTTCGCGGCCAGAAACCAGAAGGCCGGCGGCTTCTGGATCCAGGGCCCGCTGGTAGAAACGGACCCACTCGATGTCTCCGTGATAGTCCCCTCCGAAATTGCTGGCGGCGGAGCCGATCTTGAAAACATGGCCATCCGCGTCGGAACGCTGAAAGTCTTCACGATACACGATCTGCCCGCCCTCGACTTGAAGCGTCGCGGTGGAATCCTGGACGACGAGCACGACGGTGCGCCATTCGTCATCGTCGATCTTGTTAGGCAAAGTGAGAGCGCCGACCCAGCCGATGTCGTAGACGAGCCGCCCTCCTCGCACGAAAAGCGCCTTGGCGTCCGGTTGCCACTCGCCTTCCGCAGGAGCACGGGCGAAGAGGGTCCCGCCGTCCGTCGTGCGAAAGCGCGCCGCGACGGTGAAGTCGCCGGACGTCGAGAGTTTTTCGTTGGATTCCGAGTCACCGGCCTGAAAGAAGGCCCGGCCCGCGGCGCGACTTCCGGGAATCTCGATGTCCTGACCGATCGCGCGTCCGTCGTTCCAAAGACTATAGATTGCCGCCGCTCCGGGTTGATGGGAGTAAAGGAGATCGATCTCGGTCCATCCCGCCGAGGTCGCCGGAAGCGCTGCTTTGAGGGAATCGCCCAGAACGATCGCGGAGTCCGTTTTCAGTGCTGGAGCGTGGTATCGCAGGTGGAGACGAAAATCGGCGTAAGCCCCCAAAGTTGTGGTCAGGTCCCGAGCGGCCTCCCAAGTTTGGTCCTGCTGGGCGACGCGCCACCCCGGCGGAAGCGTTTCTTGAAAGGGCGCCACGCGGAGTCCGGTCGAGACCTCCTCCGCATGGAGTCCTGGCGAGAGAAAAAGGAGCGTTGTGAGCAGCAACCCCGCGCTCGGGGAGAAGAGTGGAGCGCGCGCGGCAGGCGACGATTCGAAGGTTGTGTCTATCAAAAGAAACGGGGCGGTGAAAGAGGGCGCGGAGGTCAACCGAGGAGAAGGGTCTGCTCGGCGGTTTCGAGCTCAAAGCAAGCGGTCAGTTCGGAGTCCTTCTGGTGGAAAGTGCCGGGGGACAGATCTTTGGATGAGGAGACTTCCCGCAGCGGAACAGTCGTTCCCGCCCGCGACACGGCCGGGGGTTGTGTCGCGGATCGCTCCAAGCGGAGCGTGAACGCGGGGCAGGCAAAGGGAGCGCGGATTCTCAGCGTGTCGGCCGTCCGTTCCAATTGGGTCAGTTCCTTCGCGCTCCAATAGCGCGCCAGTTCGCTGAGTTTCATCCAGATCAGGTTGTCGAAGCGCTCGTGGAGGCGGCGGACCACTTCCTGGAAGACCTGGAAGCCGCGCTCCTCGCCATTCCAGTGGATACCGGTCCAATGGCAGACCATCATGGCGGGTTCGCCGCGGGTTATGACGTCGACCATGCGCCCACGTTGCAGATCAGGTGTGATGAAACGGTCCGGTCCGGCCGGTTCGACGTTGTCCCAACCGCCGGTCCAATCGCCGGTGCAACCGATGATGCTGACCACGCAGCGGGGATCGGATCCATCCAGACCGGAAGCGCACTCGACCCGCGGGGCGACGCTTTCTTCGCCTTCATCGTAGAGATGACGGAAATAATGGGGGATCTCGGCTCCGAAGACGTCGCGAACCGATTCCAAGGTAGCCTGGGCGAGTTCGGGTAACGCCCGGTTGCCATATCCGCCGGGGGTGGTGACGCCTTCACAGGGCAGACCAACATTGCCGAGAATCTGCAAGGAATAGGCTTGGTAGGCGGCGATCTCGTCCACGCTCCTCCCGGTGGTCCAATCCCAATTCTCCATGAACTCCGGTGTGATGTCAGGGTAGGGATGTCCGGTCTTCAGGTCGATGACCCGGGTGTGGGTGACCATTTCCGGATGAATGTCCCAGTTAGGCATGATGATGCCGCGGACCAAGGCGATGCTTTCCTCGAGTTCCCGGCGTGACCACCCGGGGAGTTCGCGATCCAAGCGGCCGACGCAGGCAGGGAAAGGAACGACGCTGTATTTCCCTCTGACCCCGTGTTCGGCGCACCATTCTCCAAATTTCCGGACGAAAGCGTCCGGAATCTCGAGGGGCCATTCCTTCCAATTGCGATGGTAAACTTCGCGCCGTCCGTTCCAGGCCGCGTCGAATTGGGGCATCGCGAAACGGTTGAGGTTCACCAGGCAGGTCGAGTCGTCGATGATGAGCCCGACCGGGACCCGGTTGCGGGGGTTGAGGACCGTCGCGCCGGCGCCGGATTCCGGGCGAGCGCCGGGTTCCTGACTATGGATGCGGGCTCCCCCGCCCAGGGCGGCGGCGGCCAGCAATCCGCGGGTTGAGGTGTTGAGAAAATGGCGGCGGCTATTGTGGGAGAGGGTCGGGGACATCGCGACGAGGATAAAACGGGTCCGGCTGGACTTCCCGGGGGAGAAGATGGGCCTTCAGAGCGCAAGGCTACTCTCAGGGAGGACTGGGCTCAAATGGATACCGCGCGCCCCATTTGGCTCATCAACCCGCGCTCGAACACACGCGTCTAGTCGATTACGAGATCCCGGAAAGCTTCAAAAACAAGCGATGGCGGAAATCGAACGCGGAGAAGCCGGCGAGTTTGACGAGGCACTCGAGGGGCTGGATCGCACCGAGTGCGGTATCGCTTCAGGGCAGTCAAGTCGTTCCGCAGCGCATGGGCCAACTTGCCGCCAGGGCTACGGCGTAGCGCGAAGGCTGCTTTTGAGATCTTCGCGCTAGACCCGGTCGACACCGCTTTCGTGAAACATCATTCTTGCTCCGGCGGCGGAGCAGCCGGCTCGTTCTCGCCGTCCTTGCCCAGGATCTTCCAGGCCGTCACCGAACCCTGCTCGATTTTCAGCCGGCCTTCCGCGCGCGGGTCCGCCCAGTCCACTGGTTCGGCAAGCGGCGCCGCGTCGAAGGATCCGGCTCCGAGCCTGAGGATGCGGAGCCAGCGCAACTCCGGAGCTTTGTCAGGATCCTGGGAGACCCGTGCTTGGAGGTAGAAACGGCTTTCGTCTTTCCGGCCGGCGTAAGCGGCGAGGAAGGCGACCCAATCTTTGAGGGCTTCCGCGCCGGCATCGGCGTCGAGAAGGCCGGCGGCGAAGACGACGAGCGGCGTGGCGCTTCGGAGCAATTCCCCATATTCCGGACGCCAGTCGACTGCGACCTCAGCGCGGGGATCATAAAGAGCCAGGGTATTCTCATCGACGAGGGCGGCTTGGAGCTTCCCGATTGTGCGGTAACCGGCGGCCACGGCGTCGGGATTCTCCTGATTCTGCATGAGATCGACGCTGAGCCAGGCGGTGTTGCGCTGGATGGCCTCGCGGAGCCGGGGATTCCGGGAACGCTGCCGTTCCGCGTCGGGATTTACGAAATAGGGTTCGGAGAATTCGAGAATGCTGAAGAACACTCCGTCGATGGCGGCGACGAAGACTTCCTCGGTTCCACTGACAAAGTAGCCACCCCGGCCCGGCTCGTCGGCGGGTTCGAGGCCGAAGGCGTCCCGGATGTGATCGCCCAGCCCGGTTTCGTCGAGCAACGCGGGGAAATCGCGGAGCTGGACGATGCCGATGATGACCGGGTTGTCTTCCTCTTCCTGCGCGGTGGAGATCTGGATGGGCAGCGCAAGAGGCAAGCTGGCGACGGCGCTCAGGAACAACCGTTGAAGGCGCATTGTGAGGGGAGCGGCCGCTTTCATTTCATTTATCAGTTATAGCTCGACGCTCTCCTTGAGCGCAGGGAGGGCGGCTTCGATCCCGTGCCGCTCGCGGATGAGTCGCGCCAGTTCTGTGCGCGGCGTATCTTCGCCGTGGGTCAGGAAGACGCGGGGACGGGAGGGGGCGATCGAGTCGAACCAGGCCAACAAATCGGTCTGACCGGCGTGGGCGCTGAAGCCGTTGAGCGTGTGGATCTGGGCGCGGACGGCGATTTTCTCGCCGTAAATGACAACGAAAGGGTCGCCGGCGATGAGGCGACGGCCGAGCGAGCCGTGGCTCTGGAAACCGGCGATGAGGACGTGAGTTCCGGGCTTCCAGAGGTTGTGCTTGAAATGGTGGAGGATGCGTCCGCCGGTGCACATGCCAGAGCCGGCGAGGACGAGGAGGGGTCCGGATTGATCGTTGATGCTGCGCGAGAGATCCGCGGTGGCGCAGAGCCGAAGGGTGCGAAGGTCCTCGCGGAGAGGTTTCTCCCGGAGAAAGGCCGTCATTTCTTCGTCGAACAATTCCTGGTGCCCGGCATAGATGCGCGAGGCTTCAATGGCCATGGGGCTGTCGAGAAAGACCGGGAACGGGGCGATGTGTTTGTTGCGAAAAATCCAGCCCAAGAGAGCCACGATCAGTTGGGCGCGGCCGACGGCGAAGGTAGGGACGAGGATCTTGCCGCCGGTCTCGACGGCGTCGCGCACGATGCCGATGAATTCGGCCACGGTATCCCGAAAAGGGCGATGATCGCGATCGCCGTAGGTCGATTCGAGGAAAACGGCGTCGGCAGTGTGGAAAGGTTCGTAATCGCGGAGAATGGGCGCGCCCTTGGGTCCGAGATCGCCGGAAAAGACGACGCTCCGGGTTGTTCCTCCATCCTCAACCATAAGTTGGATGCTAGTAGAACCTAGGATATGACCGGCTTCGGCCCACACGGCCGCGATCCCGGGCGCCACGGGAGTGGTCTCGCGATAGGCGACGGGACGAAGCTGATTCAGGATTTGTTCGACATCTTCGGCGGTATAGAGAGGTTCAACCGGCGCTCGACCGGCACGCCGGAGGCGGCGGCTCTGGCGTTCTGCATCGGATGCTTGTAAGCGCGCGGCATCGCGCAGAATCAAGGCGGTTATCTCGATGGACGCGGGAGTGGTGAGGACTGGGCCCATGTAGCCGAGTTGGGCTAGTAACGGCAGGCGGCCGGCGTGATCGAGATGCCCGTGCGTCAGGAGGACGGCGTCGAGTCGAACGCCGCGCCGCAAAGGAGGGCGATTGAGCCGCTCCGTTCTCCGGCCACCCTGGAACAATCCACAATCCACCAAGACCCGGGCCTTGGAGGTCTCCACCAGATAAGCGGAGCCGGTCACTTCGCCTCCGGCGGCTCCGAGGATGTGGATTCTCATGCGCCGGGATCTTCACGGAACAAGCCGGAACACAAGCCTGACGAAGAGATGCGCCGGGGGCGTGGGCAAGCGAAAGCGCAAGGTGCGGGCGCCGTCTCCGTGGGGCGTCGTTTCGAACGGGGCGAGCGCATCGTGATCCTGCCAACTCCGCAAATCCCGCGAGGTCTGCAAAGCGAAGCGAACTCCGGCGGACCCGGTGTTGAGCCCGTCGCGGACGCGGAACTCGAGAATGGGTTCTCCGAGGGCGCCGGGCCCGCTTGGCAGGGCGATGCGGGGGTGGCGCGGGACGTCGCCGGCGGCGGGCAGGGGAAGATCGAGAGCGAGGGCATATTCGGCGATCAGGCTGAGACCATCTTGGTTAGGGTCGGCGAAGGGGTCGCTTCCCAGGCTGTTGTTCTCCAGCCACTTTGTTAGGGATAGGGTTTCGCCGCCGGCGTCCTCTCCGGTTCCGGGCGAACCGCCCGGCGCGGCGCTCGCCGTCCAAGAGGAGGCTTCGCCGTGTTGATCGGCGAGCATATTCACGACGTTAACCAGGACGAGGGAAGGCCCGGTTCCATCAGGCTCCTCGGGCCACGGGCTCTCGTCGTGGTACTCGAAATCGTGAATGGCATGGCCCGCTCCGTAGGAGAGCTTGAGCCTTTCCCCGGCGTTGCTGAGACGCCGGCCGGCGTCCCAAACGCCGGCGATGGGGAGACCGCCGCCGTAGCGAAAGGCGAAGGCCTGGGCGTTGGCGATGATCAGCGCGTAGCCGCCCGGAGCCAGTTCTTGGATAGCGCCGGTTTCGAAGTCGAAATCCACGCCTTTGGTAAAACGCAAGGGAGAAAGCACGGCCGCGGTCGTTCCGCGGTTGTGGATCTCGATGAATTCGAAGTCCGAGGCGTCCCATCCAGCGGCGCGTTCCTCTGGAGACACCGGCGCCGGGTGGTACATGATCTCGCTGATGACGATTTGCTCTCGCAGGAGAGGAAGGGTGGCGGGCGCCGTCGCGGTGAAGCGATAAGGCGGCGACCAGTGGGTGGCCCGGCCGGCATGATCCCAGTGGCGGACCCGGGCTAGGTAGGTATGCCCGTCCCGGAGCGCCGTGGGAGGAACCGCGACTCCGGTTTCCGTTCCCGTCGAATCCATCCAGGAGGATTGAATTTCGTAAAGGCGCGGCGATTCCGGATCGTAGGCGGGGGCCTCCGGATCGGTGATTTCGCCGATGCGCCATTCCACCCGCGCCAATTCGGACTCGACGAAGATGGAAGACTTGGCGAAGGGCGTCGAGGCCAAGGACAGGGCGTCGATGGGATGTCCGGCGGCTCCGGTGTAGGAGATTTCCGGAGTGCGGGGCACGGCGTTCTCTTGAGCCATGGCGTCGAGATGGGCGGCGCGGCCGCCGGGGCCGACGTTGCCGCCTGGGTAGGTGAGATTGCCGGTGAAAGCGAAGAGCTTCATATCCGCCACCTTGGAGGCAAGCGTGCCGAAGTCTTCGCGGCCTTCCGCGGCGGGAGCGCTGCGCCAGCGCTCGTAATCGACGGGTTGGAAAGCGGTGATGAAAGCCGCAGCATCGTCGATCAGGGAAAAAATGACGTCTTCCCGCCACACGAGGTCGCGAAATTCGCGGATGCTGTTGCGAAGCTCGCGCTGGAAAGGTTCGCGGTTGTTGACGGCGTTCTGCGGGAGGTCGATGCCGGAGTTCCAGGTCGGGCCCCAGGTCGCGTCGGAATCATAGGGAAGTTGCCAGAGCAGCCCGTAAGGATTGCCTTCCACGGGCTCGAAATAAAAGGCCATGTTCTTGTCCGCTTCCGGCCAGTAATCGTAATGCCGGAGGGCTTCTTCGACGGCGGTGTAGCGGTACCAGAGGTCCCAGTTGACATGGGCGCGCAGCCAGGCGTCGTCCCTGGAGGCGCGCAGATTGTTCTTGATGTTGAGATAGTCGGAGGCGTCGACGACGGCTCCGGCGGCTTGATAGCGTTGTTGATCTTTCCCGTCGCTGACGGTGTCGGTGAGTTTGTAAAGATTGCCTTTGACGAGGTTGCGGCTCTCGAGAAAGCGGGAGTCATGATGTTCCATGGCGAGATTCATCCCATAGAAGTCGCCGGACCATTGGTCGGGGGCTTCTTCCGCGCCGTCGATGACGCGGAAATGAAACCAATGGTTGCGGCAGGCGGGGACGCCGAACAACTCCCAAAGTTGACCGTTGACGTAGTCGACCAGGCCGAAATTCCCCGGCGTCTGCCGGGTGCCGAAGACTCCTTCGAGCCGGTTTCCATACATTTTACTCGTGGTCAGGATACGCCATTTCCGGTCGTAGAGATCGCCGTAGACGTCCCGGACGGCGAATTCGTGGCCGGCGTTAAAGCGGAACTTCATGGAACGTTTGCCCTGGAGGTGATAGCGGCCGTTGCCTCCCCGTAGGCGATAGGAGATATTGTCGTAGACATTGCCATCATAGACGATCGTGCCGCTCCAGTTAAAGGCTCTGCGCATGTCCATGGATTGACGGGGATGCTGGTCGGCTCCGCTGTAGGCGAGGCATTCGACCCAGTCGCGGTTGCGGGTGAGGAGATGATAAACGGGCAGGGTTTCCAGCACATCGGCGGAATAGGTGCGGCTGCCGCCTTGGGTCGATTGAGCGGCGACATAATCCGGAACGCCGTTGTAGGTGAAATAGGCGAAGTTGAGGCTGGGATCGTCCGGGAGGGGGCCCCGGACGGTGTTGCCGCCGGGATCGGCCGCGGTGAGATAGTAGCGCAGCAGAGTGCGATGGGGTTGGGGAGGGAGAAGCGCGCTGTAAACACCGTCTCCGGCAACGGCATCGCCGTTCTCGCCGTCGTCATGCATGGGCGTCGTAGGCCAAAAACCGCTGAAGATGCCTTCGGTGTAGCCGCTGTGGAGGCGGCGCGGGCGCTTGGGGTCGGCGAGAAGCGTGGTCCGGGAATGGGGTTCCCAGGCGGGGATATAGTTGCCGGGTTCGACGATTTGATAGTGCAGAAGCACGCTTTCCAACCCGGCGCCGGCGGTGACTTTCGCCGTGATCAGGACGGACTGGCTGTCCGTGGGCATCTGCGGTTCGTGGCGGACCTGGCGGAGGTTGGGCGGGAAGGATTCGGTGAAGACGCTGTTCTTGGCTCCAGGACTGGGTTGGAGGTTCCGGGAAGGGCGCCACGAGCTGCCGAGGTCGTTATCCATATCCGGGTGCAACAACTCGAGGGACGAACCGTCGCCAATGCCTCCTATTGGCCAGGGAAAACTCCCGCGGTAGTCGACGACGTCGATCTCGGCCCCGGCTGGATCGGTCAGGCGCAATGTTTCACCGTCGCCGTCGAGGCGTCCCGAGAACGGGCCGAGCGCGGTCAGGCCGGAAAAGAGCGGACGGCTGGGGTCGAGCGCGACGACAAGATAGGCGCCGGGATCGAGCGTATGACCGGGGGGAAAGGCGAACGCGACTCCGCCGCTGAGACGCCATCCGTCGAGCAACACAGGCTCTGGACCATGGTTCAGGATTTCGACGAACTCATCGTTGCGATGGTTTTCATGCGGGCTGACGTGCAGTTCATTGAGCAGGAGTTCAGCAGAGACGGCTGCCGGCAGCAGGACCGCCCCAGCGCCGTAGAGGAGTCGGCTAGGAAAAGCGAGCATGGGGGATATTGGAGGCGCGGATCCGTATGGAGCCGCGGCGAAACTCATTGTACATGGCGTTGAGGAACGAGGCAAGGGCGGGAAGGCCGTGGAAAGGGGCGCGCCACTGCCTATGCATCAACGGGACCTGGAAGGACGCGTATGGAATGGGAGCGGCCGCCCTTGGACCACGGCGCTCCGCGCCTCGAACAAGAGCGGCGATCCTCGCCGCAGTTCAAGAGCCTCCGGCTTCCTTTGGCCGTTGATTCCAGACCCATGAAACAACGCCAATACCTGCCCCGATCGGAGGGACGGCGAGATGGGATTTCGGGTGCGGAGCGGGGTTGGCTGAGGCTGTCCCCTGGGCTATAGGGTGGAGGAAAGGATGTTTCCACAGGATCCAGTCGAGCGATGCAGCATGGAGAAACGCGGCCTCAACCGGTGGACGCGCGGGATTGGGCAGGGCTGCTGTTTCGCGGCGACGCTCATTTTTGGGACCGAGGCCCTGGCTCAGGAGCGGGTCGAGTGGACCACGTCGCGGGTAGCAGGCACTCCGGACCCTCCTTCGCCTTATTTGACCCAGCGGATCTTTCCCCGGCTGAACTTCCGGGAACCGGTCGAATTGCTCAGCGCGCCTGGGAGCGACCGGATCTATGTGGTCGAGGTCAATGGAAAGATATTCTCGTTCCCGCCCGGGCCGGATCCCGCAGAGGCGGCGCTTTTGGTCGATTTGCGCGAGGCCATTCCCCGTTTCCAGCAGATTTACGGGATGGCTTTTCATCCGCGCTATCCGGAGGTTCCACAGTTGTTTCTTTGTTATGTTTTAAAAGGCGAAGATCCGGATGGGACCCGAGTATCGCGCTTTCGCGTCCGGCCCGGCGAACCGCCGGAACTCTTGGTTTCCAGCGAGGAGATTCTTCTGACTTTTCTCGGGGGAGGACACAATGGGGGATGCCTGCGCTTCGGGCCAGACGGTTATCTTTACATCGCCACCGGCGACGGCGCGGGGCCGAACCCGCCTGACCCTTTGCGAACCGGACAGGATTGCAGCGATTTGTTGTCGTCGCTCCTGCGCATCGACGTGGAGCGGCAAGAGGAGGGCAAGCTTTATGCGACGCCGCCGGACAATCCCTTCGCCGGGCGGCCGGGCATCCGGCCGGAGATTTGGGCCTTTGGGTTTCGCAACCCCTGGAAATTCAGTTTTGATCCGGAGACGGGTTTGGTTTGGGTAGGCGATGTGGGCTGGGATCTGTGGGAATTGGTCTATCTGGCGGAGCCAGGGGGAAACTATGGCTGGAGCATTATGGAAGGGAGCCAGCCGGTGTTGACGGAGTTGGAACCGGGTCCGTCGCCGATCCGGCCTCCGGTGATGCAGCATCCGCATTCCGAGGCCACATCAATTACAGGCGGATATGTTTACCGTGGGCAAAGGTTGTCCGCGCTCAAAGGAGCTTACGTTTATGGAGATTACGGAAGCGGCAAGATTTGGGCGCTGCGCATGAAAGGCCGGGAAATGGCATCTGTGGAGGAGATCGCGGACACGGCCCATGCGATCATCTGCTTTGGAGAATCCCCGGATGGGGATCTCTATGTGGTGGATTATGGCGGCGGAGTATACCGGTTGGCGCCGAATCCCGATGAGGGTTTTGCGAAAGTGTTTCCGCGCCGGCTCAGCGAAAGCGGGTTGTTCGTTTCGACGCCGCAAGCGAATCCCGCGGCGGGAGTGCGCCGCTATGAGATTGGGGCGACGATGTGGGAGGACGGAGCGTCGAGCGAACGTTTCGTGGGGATTCCGGGGAGGCCAACCATTGGAACTGGGGGCGGCAACTGGACCTTTCCGGAGGGCGCAGTCCTGACAAAAACCTTATTCTTTGAAAGCGGCGAAACCCGGTTTCGAGTCGAGACCCAGATGTTGCATCGCCATCAGGGAGAGTGGAGGGCCTACAGTTACCGGTGGCGCCCAGATCAGTCGGACGCCGATCTCGTGCGCGCGCAAGGCGAGGAAGGCCACTTCTCCGTGCCGGCGGAAGACGGAGGATCGCGGGAGGTGACCTGGAGCTTTCAGAGCCGTTCGGACTGCTTGCGTTGTCATCATATCCATCGGCCGGTGATCGCCTTTTCCGCTCCCTTTCTCGACCTGCCCGGAGGTTCGGCGGGAGGGCAGGGGCAGTTGGCCGGCCTGACCGGCGCGGGACTTTTAGAACCCGGCTTCATCGAGGCTCCGGGAGAGCGCATCCCCGATCCCTGGGACGAAAGCCAGGCCTTGGCGGACCGGGCCCGGGCCTATCTGCATGTGAATTGCGCGCATTGCCACCAACAGAACGGCGGAGGGATGACGCCATTGGATTTGCCTTGGCAGGTTGGACTGGAACATACAGCGGCTTACGACACGATTCCCACTCAGGGCCATTTTGGGATTGGGGATGCCCGCATTGTGGCGCCCGGGGCGCCCGAGCGTTCGGTGCTCTATTACCGGATGGCCAAGTTAGGCCACTCCCGGATGCCGCGCATCGGTTCGCGGGAGGTGGACTGGGCGGGGCTCGACTTGGTGCGCCGCTGGATTTTGGATTTGGGGAAACGGGAGGAAGAACCTCCAGAGATTCCGCTGACCCGGGCTTCGGACCGCGGGGACTGGTTGCGGGATCCGGTGCGGGCTTTGGCGGTGCAGCGGCATGTGCAGGGATTGCCCGTGGACACGCCCTTGCGGCGGCGTCTGGTCGAGCAGGCGCTGATGGAGGGCGCTCCCTCTGTCCGCGATCTGTTTGTGCCGCTGCTTCCGGCTGCGGACCGGGCGCCCTATGAAGCGCAGGAACCGCGCCCCGAGGAGGTCTTGGCCTTGCGAGGCGACGCCGATCGCGGAGCGCGGCTGGTGCTCGAGGGAAGGGCGGCGGCTTGTCTGGCCTGCCACCGTTGCGCAGGCAAGGGGACGTCGCTGGGGCCGGACTTCGAGGATTTGGGGTCTCGGCTCGGCCCGGAAGAGTTGCTGGAAGCCACCTTGGATCCGTCGCGCAGCATTGCCGAGGGATACGACGGTTGGTTGTTAGAAACGCGGGACGGCGTGGCGCGCACGGGTCTGGTGTTGGAACGAGGCAGCGGGACCTTGCGCTTTCGGGATGGGACGGGCGACCAGGCCTTCGCCGAAATTGAAGTGGCGCGCCTCGAGCCGTGGCCTCAATCGCTCATGCCGGAGAAGCTGCTGCTGGGGATGAGTGCGCAGGAAGCGGCGGATCTGATCGCGTACTTGCAGTCGCTGCGACCCGCCCAGAAGGATGGCGGATGATCGACGGGGGCGTCCGATTGGAGGGATTGGAGGGATCGGAGGGATCGCCAATGGCGGCCGGCGGGTCCTGCGCCCGGCAAAGGAGTTCGACGGTCTTCATTTTCTTCGAAGTGGGTTCGATGCGGTGGTAGCAGTCGGCAGCTCATAGCTCATGGTTCGCCGCCGCCGTCTACCGGAAGGGATTCGCATCCGCGGAGCCCGCCAGAACAATCTCGCGAACCTTTCGCTCGATGTGCCGTTGAATCAATTGACGGTGGTCACCGGGCCGAGCGGTTCGGGGAAATCGTCGCTGGCTTTCCAGACCCTGTATGCGGAAGGCCAGCGCCGCTACGTGGAGACGTTTTCTCCCTACACGCGGCAGTTCTTTGACCGGATGGACAAGCCTCAGGTCGACGCGATCGAAGGCACGCCGCCGGCGATCGCCATCGAGCAGAGCAATCAGGTGCGGACCAGCCGGTCGACGGTAGGCACGATCACGGAGATCAATGATTATCTGAAGCTGTTCTTTCCGGCGGCAGCGGAAGGGTTTTGTCCGCGTTGCGGAGGGCCCGCGCGTCCGGATAGCCCGGCTTCGATCCTCCGGGCGGCGGCGGAGCAGTTTGGAGACGGCGCATTGTTGGTTACCTTTCCGGTCCCGGTTCCGCCGGGGATGGGGGCGGAAGAGTTCTTTGGGTATTTGCGCCAGCAGGGATATCTCCGGCTGCTGCGAGAGGGAAAGGTCGTACGAATCGACGAGGACGCGGCCGAGGGTTCGAGCCTGCCGCCGGAGGTCGAGGTGATTCAAGACCGGGTGACGGCCGGGGGAAAGACGCAGGCCCGGATGCACGAGGCGATCGAGCGAGCCTTGCATCTGGGCCGGGGCCGGCTGGCGTTGGCAGGAGCGGAGACGGGGCAACGTCAGGCCTATTCGCGAGGCTGGCACTGTGCTTCTTGCGATCTCCAGCTTCAGCCTCCCACTCCGGCGCTGTTTTCCTTCAACCATCCATTGGGGGCGTGCCCGGTATGCCGCGGTTTTGGCCGGACCATTGGCATTGATTTGGACCGGGCCATCCCGGACCGGTCGTTGAGTCTTGCCGGGGGAGCGGTCAAGGCCTTCCACGGCGAACGGAACCAGGAGTGCCAGGACGACTTGGAAAGGCAGGCCCGGGCTCGCGGGTTGGATTTGCGGAGGCCGTTTCACGAGCTTTCGGAAGAAGACCAGAATTGGGTCTGGTATGGAGATGGAGGACGCGATTCCGATCCGGAGGAGGCCTGGAAGAACGGCCGGTGGTATGGCGTGCAGGGCTTCTTTGATTGGATGGAGCGGCGGGCCTACCGGATGCACGTGCGGGTGTTCTTGAGCCGGTTCCGCTCATACACGGTTTGTCGCGCTTGCAAGGGCGGACGTCTTCAGCCGGGGGCCTTGGCCTACCGGTTTCGGGGCAAGACCTTGCCGGAGTTGTGGGACATGCCGGTCGACGTATTGCTGGAATGGATGCGAGAATACCGGCCGCCGGACGGAGATTCCGCATTGAAGTTGTTGCATGGGCAGATTGCCAGCCGTCTGGGCTATCTGGAGCGGATCGGATTGGGTTATCTCAGTCTGGACCGGCCTGCCCGGACCCTTTCGGGCGGCGAGTTGCAGCGGGTCAACCTGACGACCTGTCTCGGAGCCGGTTTGGTGAACACGCTGTTCGTGCTGGACGAGCCGAGCGTGGGTTTGCACGCGCGGGATACCTCGCGGTTGATCGAGGTGCTGCACGGTCTTCGGGATCAGGGCAACACCTTGGTGGTGGTCGAGCACGAGGAAGCCGTGATGCGGGCGGCCGATCACATCGTGGATCTTGGGCCCGGCCGGGGGGACGGGGGCGGGCGTCTGGTGTTTGCCGGTCCGTTGGAGAAGTTGGAACGAGCCCGGTCGCTGACGGGAGATTACTTGTCAGGGAGAAAGGTCATTGCCACGCCGGCCGTCCGCCGGAAACCGCGACCGGGCGCCTGTTTGCAGATTCGTGGAGCGACGTGCCACAACTTGCGGGAGCTTGATGTGGATATTCCGTTAGGACTGTTTACCTGTGTCACGGGCGTTTCAGGATCGGGCAAGAGCACGCTGGTGCACGAAGTGCTCTACCGGGGTCTTTGCCGGCAGCGCGGCGAGGCGACCGAGGGCGGTGAGGGCCGGATCCGGTCGCTCACTGGGCACGAAGGGTTGAGCGAATCGGTGATGGTGGATCAGTCTCCCTTGGCGAGGACTCCGCGATCGACACCGGCCGTTTTCATCGGGGCCTTTGACTTGGTGCGCCGCCTGTTTGCGCAGACGGACGAGGCGAAAGCGCAAGGGTTGCTTCCGGGATACTTCAGTTTCAACTCGGGGCAAGGCCGCTGCGAACGCTGCGCGGGCATCGGGTTTGAGAAAGTGGAGATGCAGTTTCTCAGCGACATTTTTGTGCGATGTCCGGAGTGCGAAGGGAGGCGGTTTCAGAAAGCGGCATTGGCCGTCCGGCTGGGGGGGTTGTCCGTGCATGAGGTGTTGGAATTGACGGTGAGCGCGGCGATCCCATTTTTCCAAGAGTTAGGCGGACGATTGGCGGCGCAAACGGCGGAGCGGTTGAGCGCGCTGGAGGAGGTTGGGCTGGACTACCTGAAGCTGGGGCAGCCCGTCAACACCTTGAGCGGCGGGGAAGCCCAGCGGCTCAAGCTGGTCGGCCATCTGCTGGCGCGAGGCGCTTCGCAGGGCGGTGAAGGCGGGGCTCTGCTCATCTTTGACGAGCCGACTACGGGGTTGCATCTGGACGATGTGGCCCTGCTGATGAGCTTGTTTCAGCGGCTGGCGGACCGGGGTCACACCGTGCTGGTCATCGAGCATCACCTCGATGTGATCAAGTGCGCCGATCATGTCATCGATCTTGGGCCGGAAGCGGGCTGCGGGGGCGGGCGGCTGGTTGCCTCCGGATCCCCGGAAGAGGTTGCGGCCGCGCCGGGCTCGCACACAGGCGCTTTTCTGGCGCAACGGTTGGAAGGGGGCGGAGCTTCGTTGCGGGCGGCGGAGACGGCTCCTGAGTGGGGCGGGCGGCCGGCGGCCATCGATACGCGGGCTATCCGGATTCGCGGAGCGCGGGAACATAATCTGAAGAACATCGATCTGGAGATACCCCGGGACAAAATCGTGGTGGTGACAGGATTGAGCGGTTCCGGAAAATCGACTTTGGCTTTCGACATCCTGTTCGCGGAGGGGCAGAGGCGATTTCTGGACAGCATGTCGACCTATGCGCGGCAGTTCACCCAGCAGATGGAACGTCCAGAGGTGGACGTCATCACCGGCTTGCCGCCCACGGTGGCGATCGAGCAACGGATCTCGCGCGGGGGCGGAAGATCGACGGTGGCGACGGTGACAGAGATCTATCATTTTCTTCGGTTGCTCTATGCGAAGCTTGGGGCGCAGCACTGTCCGGCCTGTGGGATAGCGGTGCGGCGGCAGACCGCGGCGGCGATCGCGGAGGAGGTGGGGAAGGCGCTTGGCAAGGGGCGGGTGCGGTTGCTGGCGCCGTTGATCAAAGCCCGCAAGGGGCTGCACACGGAGGTGGCTGCCTGGGCTGCGAAGCAGGGATACCGGGAGCTGTTGGTGGATGGCGTTTACCTGCCCTCGGAGGATTTCTCCGGTTTGGAACGTTACCGGGAACACAGCATCGACGCCGTGACGGCGGATTGGAACCGGCGGACGCGACCTGGCGAGGCGGCGCTCCGCGCTGCCGTCGAGGAGGCCTTGCGGGTGGGACGAGGCACGGCGAAGACGGCCGTGGGCGCAGGGCCACCGAAGATCTTGAGCACGGAGATGAGTTGCTCGGGTTGCGGGCGCGCCTTCGAGGAACTCGATCCCCGTCTGTTCTCCTACAACTCGCCGCACGGTTGGTGCCCGTCCTGTCGAGGGTTTGGCTCCATTCTGGCGGGAGCGCGCGGATTTGGTCCGGACGGCGGGCAATCCTGGCTGGAAGCGGAGTTGCAGGAGGAGCGGCGTTTCGAAGGAGCGGAAGCCGGGGCGGCGACGCCGTGCCGTGACTGCGGGGGCGCCCGCCTGAACGAGGTGGCGCGGGCCGTGCTGTTGCAGGGGGTTTCCATTGCGGACTTTGCGCGGAGAGCGGTGAAGGACGTGGCGCGGCAGTTGAAACGTTGGCGATTTCGTCAGAACGAGGCCGTGATTGCGCGGGACATCGTGACCGAAATGACGCGGCGTTTGCGTTTTCTCGAGGAAACGGGGCTGGGGTATCTCGGGCTGGACCGCTCGGCGGGAACGCTCTCGGGCGGGGAAGCGCAGCGCATCCGTTTGGCTGCTCAGTTGGGTTCGAACTTGCGGGGCGTGCTCTATGTCTTGGACGAGCCGACGATCGGACTTCATCCGCGGGACAACGCCAAGTTGTTAGACACCCTCGAGCTGCTGCGCAGCAAGGGCAACAGCTTGGTGGTGGTCGAGCACGACGAGGAGACCATGCGGCGGGCGGACCGCATCATCGACTTGGGCCCGGGCGCCGGGCGATATGGGGGTGAGGTCGTGGCCGAGGGCAGTGTCGCGGCGATCTGCCGTGCCCGGGGATCGCTGACCGGGCTTCATCTGCGGCGACAGCGGACTCGGATGCGGGGCGAGCGGCGGCCCATTCCGCCGGACACCGCCTCCGGGGCGTGGCTGCGGGTCTTCGGCGCCAGCGCCAACAATCTGCAAGGGATCGACGTAGCGCTTCCCTTGGGGCGGCTGGTGGGAATCGCGGGCGTCTCGGGATCGGGGAAAAGCAGTCTGGTTCGCGGAGTCATCCTGCCGGCGGTGCAGGCGGCGATCGGGCGCCGGGCAGGAAGTGCGGTTCCCGGGGAGGGGCGGGTATGGAAGCGACTTTCGGGAGCGGGAGGAATCGCTGCGGTTTACGAAGTGGACCAATCGCCACTTGGAAAGACTTCGCGATCCACCCCGGCGACCTACATCAAAGTCTTCGACGAGATCCGGCGGCTTTTTGCCGGATTGCCAGAGGCGCGTTTGCGCGGGTTCACGGCGGGCCGGTTCTCATTCAACACGGAGGGCGGGCGTTGCGAAACCTGCCGGGGCAACGGGCGGGTCCGGTTGGAGATGAGTTTTCTACCGGCCTCCTGGGTGCGTTGCGAGGACTGCCGGGGGCAGCGCTACAACGCGGCCACCCTGGAGGCGACCTATCGCGGCAAGAACATCGGGGAGGTCATGGAGATGACCGTGGCGGAAGCATGTCAGTTTTTCGAGGCTCACCCGCGAATCCGGATTCCCCTGGAGTTGTTGCGGGACACGGGCACGGGCTACCTGCAATTGGGGCAACCTAGTCCGACGCTGAGCGGCGGGGAAGCTCAGAGGGTAAAACTGGTGCATCAGTTGGCCCGGGGCTCATTGCGCGAGGCGGCGGCGCGCCGCCGTGGCGCCGGAAGCATAGGGCGCGGGAATCTTTACTTGATAGAGGAACCTTCGATTGGATTGCATCCGGCGGATGTGGACCGTTTGGTGGCGGTGCTTCATGGATTGGTGGACGAGGGTCACTGCGTGGTGGTTATCGAGCACAACGCCGACATTCTCGCCGAAGCCGATTTCTTGATCGAGCTGGGCCCGGAGGCGGGCTCGGCGGGGGGCCGGGTGGTGGCGAAGGGAACGCCGGAAGCCGTCTGCCGGGTCCGGGGAAGCCGCACCGCGCCCTATCTGAAGCGCGCCTTGGGCCTGGAGGGCGCTCAAGACCTGTGAACGGTGGGATGGCGGGGCCCTGGCAGGTTATTCGAAATCATCCCAGAGAACGGACTGCCGGGCCCGCCGGCCGAGTTCCTGTGCCTGGCTGATCACGGACTGGAGGTCGTTGACGAAACGGTAGCCGTGGCAGTTGGGACAGAGGGCCGCGCTGGCCAGCACGATGGAATCGCAGCCTTCACAGACTTTGTAATCAGAGGGATTCTTGGCGATTTTGGCCGCCTTACGCGCGCGCTTGTTCAGGCTGTCATCCATTTCCGCCATAGGCAAAGAGGAGTGAAGTTAATCCGGATGACAGCGAAATCAACTTCCAGGAAAGCCGGCGGGCGGCATGGGAGAAAGAGCGGATTCCCCAGGTTGGGGCCGCAGGCGGCAAGCGCGGATGGGCGGCCTGAGTGGCGCCGGGATGTCTCCGGCCGGGTCAGGATGCCGCGACCGCCAGTTTGCGTGTGTAGCGGCTTTTGATGCGGCTGGCGGCATTGGGATGGATGACGCGGCGCCGGGCGGCCTTGTCCGCCGCGGAAAACAACTCGGCCAGAGCGGAGTCCACCGTGTCGCGATCGCCGGAAGCGATGGCCGCATCCACCTTTCTCCGGAAGGTTCTCACGCGGGTGCGCAACTGCCGATTAGCGGCCGTGCGGCGAGCGGTTTGGCGGACGCGTTTGAGGGCGGACTTGGTGTTGGCCATAGCGGAGCCGGGAAGCTAGGGAGATGGGGAAGCCTGTCAAGAGGGAAAGGATTTCCGTCCTGGACGGGAACGATGGGAGATTGTGGGCGGCTCTTGGGCAACGCGTTCATTCCGGTGCAAGCTGCGCGGGACCACTTCGATCCGGGCTCCGACGCCGACCCTGTCGTAGAGTTCGATGACGTCACGGGAACGCATGCGGATGCAGCCGTAACTGGCGGGTTCACCGATCCGGTATTCTTCCGGGGTGCCGTGGATGTAGATGTAGCGCCGGAAGGCGTTGGCGTTTTCGGAGTCGCGGCCCCTGAGCCAGAGAATTCGCGTAACGATAGGATCTCGTCCGGGGGCGTTGGGAGGAAGGATTTCTCCGGTGGGGCGGCGGTGCTTGAAGACGGCCCCAGGGGGAGCGCCTTCGCCTATTTTCCGCGCGACCTCGAGTTGTCCGAGGGGCGTGCAACAACTTCCGGGAGCGTCGCCGGCTCCGAATTTAGACGTAGAGACAGGGTATTCAGCGATGGGGCTGCCTTTGTGCAAGACGACCATGCGCTGATCGGCCACGCTGACCACCATGGCGTGGGAGCGGTCGACGCTGGAGCAATTCGCCAGGAAAAGCGCTGCGCAGGCTGTGGGAGCGATGCGGAGCAAGAGGCGAAGGGCAGCCGGGAGAGGATCACGCAGGGAGGGCATGGTCTTCATTGCTACGATTGTCACCATTCCAGCGGGTTGGGAAGAACTGAGCCAGGGAGCAACCGGCTACGTAGAGAAAACCGCCCTGGAACAGCAAGAGGAAGGGCACCGATCCCCAGTAGCCGCAATGGACGGCATAGACGACGAGCCCGGTGAAGTAGAGGGCCAGGGCGATCTCGATGATAGGGGTGACGGAACGGAGAGCCCTGTAGCGGGACCGGCGCCAGTTGCTTTTGCGGTTTTGGATCCCGTATTTGGGTGTGCGATTGAAAGCGGAATGGCGGTTGAACAAGGCCTCGAGCACGGCCTTGCCGTTGTTGATGGACATGCCGATGCCGAGGGCCAGGAGCAGGGGCAGGTAGATCAGTTCACGCAGCCAGGTCCGGGGGTGCAGTTCCCGTTGGGAGACGACATAAAAGACCATGACCGAGACGGAAGCGGCGATGAAGATGGGAATGCTCAGGAGCAATTCCCACTTCCATTCGAGGCGGGTCTCGCTTGGGAAAATGAGGAAGCAGAGCAGGACTAGGAGGAGGTAGGCGAAGTTGGAAGTGAGGTGGGCGGTGGCTTCGAGCTTCACGAAGAAAGGCACGGGGCTTCGCCAGACTTTGGAGAGCATCTTCTTGCAAGTCTGAATGGAACCTTTGGTCCAACGGTGCTGCTGCGACTTGAACCCGTTCATGTCGACGGGGAGTTCCGCCGGGCTGACCACGTCCTTGAGAAAAACGAACCGCCAGCCCGCCAACTGGGCCCGGTAGCTGAGGTCGAGGTCTTCGGTGAGGGTGTCGTGTTGCCAGCCTCCCGCGTCGGTGATGCAGCTCCGGCGCCAAATGCCCCCGGTGCCGTTGAAATTGAAAAAGCGGCCGCTCCGGCTCCGGGCCGTCTGTTCCATGAGGAGGTGACCATCGAGGAACATGGCCTGAATCCGGGTGAGCAGCGAGTAACCCCGGTTCAGATGCCCCCAGCGCGACTGAACCATGCCCACCTGCGGGTCGGTAAAGTAGTGAATCATTTCCAGCAGGATGCCGGTGGGAGGCACGAAGTCGGCATCGAGAATGAAGATGAACTCGCCGCGGGCCGACTGCATGCCTTCCTCGAGCGCGCCCGCCTTGAATCCGGTCCGGTCGCTGCGATGCCGCACTTCGACGTCGAATCCCTGTGCCCGAAGCCGGGCCGCCTCCTGTTCGCAGATGCCAGTGGTTTCGTCGGTGGAATCATCCAGGATTTGGATTTGCAACCGGTCCTTGGGGTAGTGCAGTTCGCCCACGGACCGGATCAACCGTTCGACGACGTGGAGTTCGTTGAAAACCGGCAGTTGCACCGTGACCACCGGAAGCTCGGCAAAACGGTCCAACGGGCGAGGGTCGGTCCGCGCATGCTTGAAGTAGAGGAAGATGATGAGAAACCGGTGGACTCCGTAGGCGGAAAGTCCGAGGAGAACCGCTGTGTAGGATACAAACCAGATGAGGTTGGGCCAATCCATGAACGAACTTACTCCCGTGGTAGCCAAGGGTGGCTTATGATGCTTGGTGCGGAAAACACGTCAAGGTGGAATTAGGGCAGGACGGCAGGGCCGGTTTCTCGGTTATAGCTTGATCAGCAAACCCCTGCCCTTGGGCGAAGCGATCGCGCCGTTCCGCGTTGCTTCGCCGGAAATGTTCATTCTCAAGTTGTGCTGGGGGTCATGATAAAAGATATTCCGCAGCCGTGAAGGTGCTTTTTCGGAAAATTCTGCCGGTGCTGCTGGTTGCGTTGCTGCCCGCGCCAGCGTTGCGGGCCCAGGACAGGCCTGTCGCGCTTCCCGAGGTGCCGGAGGATCTCCTGGAAGACGATCACGTTCGCGAGGAATTTGGCGTCAACCCCTTTACCGCTCCTTCCATTCGCCAACTTTTCAAGGACTTGGATGGCCTGGGAGAGATCCCCTATGAGCGCCTCTCCCGCAAGATACCCGCGGTGCCTCCCCGCCACCGCGCGGTGGTGGCGGTCAGTTTGGGGATCCTCATCAGTGATGGTTTGGTCTCTGTGCAGTGTGAAAAACAGGGGGACCTCGAACCGATCGGACGCGCCTTGCTGGATCACGCCAAGCTGTTGGGAGCCGGCGACCGCATGCAGCGGCACACCAAGAGTTTGGTGGAACATAGTCTGGACGGGGATTGGTCCGAACTGAAGGACGAACTCGCTGCGACCCAGAAAGATGTCGAGGCCGAGTTGGTCCAACTGCGGGATGTCGATCTGGCTCACCTGATCAGCCTCGGCGGCTGGTTGCGGGCCTTTCAAATCGGCTGTGAGAGTGTCGAGGACCCGTTCCAGCCAGAGAAAGCGGCCACCTTGCCCCGGACCGACATCGCCGATTACTTCGTGGCCATGCTTGAGACGATGGACATGCAGATCCTGCGGGAAGACCGCATCATGCGGTTGCGCGAAGGTCTCGTCGGGCTCCGGGCCAGTTTCGAGCTTCCCGAGGGCTCCGAGGCCGGACCCGAAACCGTTGCTGCCTGGAAGAAGGCGGCGGGGGATCTGCTCGAGTTGCTGACCACGAACGGGGAATTGTAAGCCTGCCTTTCGCATAGGGTTTCCTCGCGAGGGGCTGCGAACCCCCGGGGGAGAACGCGCGGGGCATGCAGAGGTGGGTTGCGGCATCCCTTTCAAGCGCGCAAGCGCGCGACGAGGACTGCCCGCGTCACGGTCAGGCCGGTTCAGATCCCCAACAATCCCGCCGTTTCGGGCAGCCCGAACATCACATTCAGGCATTGGACCGCTTGACCCGCCGCCCCTTTCCCGAGGTTGTCCTCCGAGCTGCACAGAACCAAGCGGCCCGCGCGCAAATCCTGCACCCAACCGAGATCGATGAAGTTGGTCCCGGTCACGTGTTTCGAGTCGGGAAAGACGTTTTCACCCAGGACGCGAACGAAAGGCTGGGTTTTGTAGGCTTCGGAATAGACCTGGGCGATGCGGTCCGGCGGCAGACCAGGAGTTGGATTGGCGTAAATGGTGGTCGCGATCCCCGCAGTGACGGGCACAAGATGCGGTGTGAAAGAGACGATCACCGGACGCCGGGCCGCCCAACTCAGTTCCTGCTCGATCTCCGCCAAGTGGCGGTGTTGCGGGGCCCCGTAAGCGCGGAGACTTTCGTTGCACTCGACGAAGAGCAAGGGGATTTCCGCTTTTCGGCCGGCGCCGCTGACGCCGCTGAGGGAAAAGGCGCAGATGGATGTGGGATCGATGCAGTCTGCTTGCAGGAGAGGAATGAGGGGGATCAGCACACTGGTGGGATAGCAGCCTGGCGAAGCCACCAAACGGGCTTCGCGGATTTCCTGGGCATGGAACTCCGGCAGGCCATAGACGGCCGACGGGAGCAGATCCGGAGCCGGATGTTTTCTGCCGCGGAAGGCTTCATAGACACCGGGGTCACGCAGGCGGAAGTCATCGCTCAAATCGATGACCCTGAGACCCGCATCGAGCAGCGGCCGGGCATACTCCGCGGAGACGCCGTGGGGCAGGGCGAGAAAGACGGCTTGGGCGCCCGAGCGGACCACGATTTCGGGGTCCGCTTCGTCGAACGTCAGGGCGCCGGCAATTCCGGCTCCTTGAAAGCGGGGGTGCACGCTGGAGAGACTGCGCCCGGCGAATCGGCGGGAAGTGAGGCAGCGCAATTCAGCCCGTTCATGCCGAAGCAGGAGGCGAATCAATTCGACGCCCGAGTAGCCGCTGGCTCCTACGACGGCGACGGGAACTGGGGATTGGCGTGAGGCGGTCACGATGGAGCGCGGGAAGGGAAACGGATTCCGTGGGGGGCGGGCAGGCCGGCTGGTCTTTTGCTGTGAGGCGGAATGATGGGGTGGCTGGCCCCGCCGTCAACCTTCGCGGCGCCGGCGCCGCTGGCTCCGGCATAATACTCCGGCCGCAGAGTCACGAGGACGGCTGACTCCGCCATCGAGGGGCGGAGCAGAGTGGTCGGGCTGGCGGGATTCGAACCCACGACCTCTGCAACCCCATTGCAGCGCGCTACCAACCTGCGCTACAGCCCGAAACGGCCGAAACCAGGAGAAGACTCTTCATCTCGTCTGGGATTCACGCAAGTCCGATTCTTTGGAACGGGAGTTCTCCCACGCAAAGGGCTACGCCTTTACCAGAATCCGGCCTTGGTCTTCCCGGACCGGAAAGGTTTCCACAGACTCCGTGGCCGGAAGGCTTCGGGCTTCTCCGGTGTCCAGGTCGAACCGGGCTTCGTGCAAAGGGCACACCACGCATCTCCCTTCGATCCATCCTTCCGAGAGGAGCGCATCGGCGTGAGTGCAGAGATCGTGCACGGCGCGGAGAGAGCCGTCCTCCAAGCGGCAGACGGCGACATCGCGCCCGGCCAACGAGCAGGCGCGCAGGGAACCAGGCGGCAAGTCTTCCGCGCTACAAACATCGATCCAGCCAGGCATTGGAAAAGAGTCTGAGAAATGTGGGCTAGCGCTGCCGCAATGCTTGCGAGGAGATCCACTCTTCCACCGTGTCGAGCACTTCTTTCCGTTCCACATCGTGCAGCAGGAGGTGGTAACTGCCGGGAAAAAGCCGTCGCTCCGGCCGGGGCGCAGCCGGCAAGCCCTTTTCCACGAAGGTCCTCACTTCTTCGGGCGGCGTGAAGAGGTCGTGTCCTCCATGCAAGACCAAAAGCGGCAGATCGAATGCTTGCGCGGCCTCCTTGTTTTCGGCGACGAGACGGCCGATTTCGCCGAGCAGGTGCAGGCTGAAGGCGTGGAGCGCGTGGGGGGTTTTCTTGGTCTGATCCTCATGCGTAGTCGCCGCCACGACGCGTGCTTCGCGGGCGGCGTCTCCGCCGAGAGCCACGAGGGGGATGCGCAACCAGGGCGCGGTGCGGACGAGCATATGGACGAGCGGCGCTTTCCAGCGGGGGAGCTTTTCCGCGGTGGCCAAAATGGGGGCGGACAAGATGACGGCGTCCGGACCGAGTTGTTGCCGATGGCGCCAGAGGGTGCTCTGCAAAACAATGACGCTTCCGAGACTTTCGCCATACCAGACCACGAACGCGTCTGGCCACTCGCTTTCGATCCGTTGTGCGAAAGAGGCGAAATCACGCAACCAATCGCCTCTCGAGGCGATTGAACCGCGTCGCGAGAGGCGGGGATCGTTGCCCATGCCGCGCAGTTCGTAGGCGTAGACGGCGCATCCGCGGCGGGAGAGGTATTCTCCAAGAGGACGGAAGTCGCTGGCGGCTCCGCTGAGACCGTGTGCGGCGACAATCACCACGGAGGGAGGATTCGAGGCGGGGACCCAAGCGGTGAACGGGAACGATTCGCCGTCTGGAGCAACCCAACTGGAATCGCTGCGGGGGGCCGGGGGCACGGGCGAGGCGAGGACCTGGGCGGGCGGAGCAGCCGTCGACGCGCACCCGGCTGCTGCGGAGGCGGCAGCCACGGGCGCGATGCGCAGAGCAGCGCGGGCGACGAATTCGGGTCGGATCAGCCACATCGGCGGAGCATAGCGGATCCGGGTGGAAAGCGCCAGAGCGCCAAGGCCGGCCGCGTGTGAGTGTGAGAGCGAGTGGCGTGAGACGAGGGGTGAGCCCGGATTTCTGCCGCCTTTTCTGCCGCGGCGGCTGAGCCGGATGCGGATGATCTCGAGCGGGACTCGGGTTGGCGCCGGGCTGGCGCCGGGCTATACCGTCATGATCTCTTTTTCCTTCTTGGTCACGTGTTCGTCGATTTCGGCAACGTGATCATCGGTGAGCTTCTGAACTTGTTTCTCCAGGCGATGCAGATCGTCTTCGGTGACAGACCCGCCTTTTTGAAGATGACGAATCTTGTCGAGCGTCTCTTTGCGGGTGTGCCGGACGCGGACCCGGGCTTCTTCGGCCATCTGTTTAACGATCTTGACTAATTCCTTGCGGCGTTCTTCGGAGAGTTCGGGGAAAGGCAGCCGGATTTGTTTTCCGTCGACGATCGGATTGATCCCGAGCTTGGACTCCTTGAGGCCCCGTTCGATATCATGCGCGGTTCTAGGGTCGAAAGGTTCAATGACGATGAGGCGCGGTTCCGGGGCCCGGATGACGGCGAGCTGCTTGAGCTTCATGGTCGATCCATAACTGGCCACGTGCACATCGATCATCTCGACGATGGTCGGAGAAGCCTTTCCTGTGCGCACGCCGGCAAACTCGTGGATCATGTATTCCACGCCTTTCTTCATGTGTTCCGCGGATTCGAGGATAGCGGTGTCTGCTTCCATGGGGAGGAGGGATGGCGGGTGAGGGATCAGGTTGGGGCTTCCTGGCTGACAAGGGTGCCGATGGATTCGCCGAGGAGGGCGCGGCGAACATTGTCCTGGGATCCGATAGCGAATACCATGATGGGCTTGTCGTTGTCCATACAGAGACTGAAGGCGGTGCTGTCCATGACCTTGAGGCCTCTGCGGAGCGCTTCCTGAAAGGAGATCCGTTCGAATCGTTTCGCGGCCGGATTGGTGGCGGGGTCGTCATCGTAAATGCCGTCGACTTTGGTGGCCTTGAGAACGATGTCGGCGCCGATTTCACTGGCGCGCAGGGCGGCGGTCGTGTCTGTGGAGAAATAAGGGTTTCCGGTGCCGCCTCCGAAGATGACGACCCGTCCCAGCTCGAGGTGGCGGATGGCTTTGCGGCGGATGAAGGGTTCCGCCACATTCTTCATTTCGATGGCGGTCTGGACCCGTGTAGGGACCCCGAGTCCTTCGAGCATGCTCTGCATGGCCAGAGCGTTCATGATTGTGGCGAGCATGCCCATGTAATCCGCGGTGGCGCGGTCCATACCCCGGTTGCTGGCGCTGAGACCTCTCCAGAAGTTGCCGCCGCCGACGACGATGGCGATTTGCACGTCCTGCTGGTGAGCCTCCCGGATTTGCAAAGCGACGCGCTCGACAATGGGCGGAGAGATGTTGTCATGGGATCCCGGTTCTCGAAGGGCTTCCCCGCTGACTTTCAGCACCACTCTCCTGAATTCGCGCTGGGTCGCCGCTGCCGACATGATTGGGATTCGGAGGGGAGATAAGCAGAAAGTGGGTTGCGGGCAAAGCCCTACTTTTCTTGACCGGTTCAAAGCCTTGTGCGATGACCCGCTTGGATCCGGCTGGGAACATCGATTGAGAAACCTCCGGTCAATCCGCCGTCTCAAATCCGTTTTATGGCCGGCGCTCAGGCATGCATCCGTTCGGAGCGCCTGGATCTCATCCCGATGACTCCGGCTTTTCTTCGGGCGTCCTTGGAGGGCAACCGGACGGAGGCGGAAGAAGTGCTGCGCATAGGGTTGCCGGCGGATTGGCCCGGGGAATTCTCCACGGTGTTGGCACTGCGGCTCGAACAGTTGGAAGGCGAACCCGGCCTTCAGCCCTGGCTGCTCCGGGCCATGACCGTTCGCGGGAGCCGCGCTATGGTGGGTTCGATCGGCTTTCATTCCGCTCCTGGACCGCAGTATCTGACGGCGATCGCGCCGGGGGCGGTCGAGTTTGGATTTTCCGTGTTTCCCCCTTTTCGTGGGCGGGGATACGCTTATGAGGCGTCGGTAGCGCTGATGCGTTGGGCCCGGAAGGATCATCGAGTCGCCAAGTTTGTTCTCTCGATCCGCCCCGATAACATGGCCTCCCAAGGCTTGGCAGCGAAGTTGGGTTTCGTGCGGACCGGGTTTCACGTCGATGAGATCGACGGGGTTGAAGACATACTGGAGTACCGGGCTCCGGAGGACGAAGAGCCCCGGGATTCCCAAAGCGTGCAAGCCGGGACGGACGGCGCCGCTCCGTAAGAGCGCGGGCCGGCGGAAGAGTCCGTGCAGGGAATCGGCTTGCGCGCCGGGCATGTCCCCCGAATAGTCGGGAAGCTGGCGCCACACAGGTTGACCTTCGCAGGTGTGGTCCGGCGAAGATCACCATGATGGACACACGGAGAAGCTTTCGGACCGGCGCGGGCGCCGAAGGGGTGTTTTATTCATTGCCCGCCTTGCGGGAATCGGGAGCGGCGCCGGGGCTGTCGCGGTTGCCGGTCAGCCTCAGGATCGTTCTCGAATCCGTTCTTCGGAATTGCGACGGCAAGAAGGTGACCCGGGAGGACGTGCTCCGTTTGGCGAATTGGAAGGCGACGGAGCCCGCCGTCGTCGAAATTCCCTTTACGGTGGCGCGGATCGTTCTGCAGGACTTCACGGGCGTGCCTTTGCTGGTGGATTTGGCGGCCATGCGTTCTGCGGTGCAGACGATGGGCGGCGACCCGGGCATCATCGAGCCTTTGGTGCCGGTCGATTTGGTGGTGGACCATTCGGTGCAGGTGGATTTTGCGGGGTCGGCGGAAGCATTGATGCGCAACTTGGAAATCGAGTTCCTGCGCAACCGGGAACGCTACGAGTTTCTGAAATGGGGACAGCAGGCCTTCCGGACGTTCAGTGTTGTGCCGCCGGGGATCGGGATCGTGCATCAGGTGAATCTCGAATACCTGGCCAAGGGAGTTCTGGAAAAGGACGGCGTGTTTTTCCCAGATACTCTGGTCGGCACGGATTCGCACACGACGATGATCAACGGTTTAGGCGTCGTGGGCTGGGGCGTTGGGGGGATCGAAGCCGAGGCGGGGATGCTGGGTCAGCCGATCACCTTTCTGACGCCGGAAGTCGTGGGAGTGCACATGACCGGCAGCCTGGGCGAAGGCGTCACGGCCACCGATCTCGCGCTGGAAGTCACCCAGCTTCTGCGAAACGCGGGCGTCGTCGGGCAATTCGTCGAGTTTTACGGCGAAGGGGCGCGGCGTCTGACATTGCCGGACCGGGCCACCATTGCGAATATGGCTCCGGAGTATGGGGCGACCATGGGTTTCTTCCCGGTGGACGAGGAAACGTTGGATTACCTGGGCGGAACGGGGCGCAGCGCTGAGTTGTGCGAAACCCTGCGGAACTATTTCGAGGCTCAGGAGATGTTTGGCATTCCTGCGGAAGGCCAGTGTGACTACAGCCGCAAGATCGAGTTGGATCTCGGCGCGGTGACTCCTGCGGTGGCGGGTCCGAAGCGGCCGCAGGACCGGGTCGCCTTGGGCGATCTCAAAGAGCGATTTCGCAGCCTTTATGCCGCTCCGGTTTCCGAGGGGGGCTTTGGCCGGAACGGCGACAGTTTTGCCGAGGAATTCGAAGTGGAAGTGGATTCGCGGGGAGGGGCGAAGGACCGGATCGGGCAGGGATCGGTGCTCATTGCGGCGATCACCTCCTGTACGAACACGTCGAATCCCAGCGTCATGTTGGCGGCGGGTCTGGTGGCGCGCAACGCCAACGCCCGGGGCTTGCGGATCAAGCCCTCGGTCAAGACTTCCCTGGCGCCGGGATCGCGAGTGGTGACCGACTACCTCGAGCGGACCGGATTGCAGAAGGAGTTAGATCAGTTAGGATTCCAGACCGTGGGATACGGATGCACCACCTGCATCGGAAACTCCGGTCCCCTCGATCCGGGCATCGAGAACGTCGTCAAGGGCCGCGACCTCGTGGCGGCTTCGGTCCTTTCGGGGAATCGCAATTTCGAAGCGCGGGTGCACCAGAGCATCCGGGCCAACTTCCTGATGTCTCCTCCACTGGTGGTCGCCTATGCCATCGCCGGGACAGTGGACATCGATTTGCCTAACGAACCTTTGGGCAAGGACTCCTCCGGAGCGGATGTGTTCCTGAGGGACATCTGGCCCCCGCAGGAAGAAATCCGCGAAGTGATGCGTTCGGCGCTGCATCCGGAAGCATTCACGCGTCTCTATTCGGATTTCGCAGCGCAAAACCCCAAGTGGAACGAGATCCCCGCTGCGACGGGCGGAGTCTATGCCTGGGACTCGTCCTCGACCTACATCCAACACCCGCCGTTTTTCGAAGATTTTTCCATGGATGCAGGCGACATCGCCGAGATTCGCGGGGCCCGGGCTTTGGGAATCTTTGGGGATTCGGTCACCACGGATCACATTTCACCGGCGGGCGCGATCAAAGCGGATTCACCGGCGGGCGCCTATCTGTTGGAGCACGGCGTGCGTGAGGAGCAGTTCAACTCGTATGGAAGCAGGCGCGGAAACGACCGGGTCATGACGCGCGGGACTTTCGCCAATGTCAGGATCCAGAATCGGATGACGCCGGGCATTGAAGGCGGGGTGACCGTGCGTCAACCGGGCGGAGAACGGATGTCCATCTTCGACGCGGCGGAGCGTTACCGGGAGGGGGGCGTTCCGCTGGTGGTTTTTGGAGGCGCGGATTACGGGATGGGTTCTTCGCGGGATTGGGCGGCGAAGGGGACCCGGCTGTTGGGAGTGCGCGCGGTGATCACCAAGAGTTTCGAGCGCATTCACCGTTCCAATCTGGCGGGTATGGGGGTGCTCCCCCTGAACTTTCAGGATCCGGAGGACTATGAGCGCTTGGCCTTGGACGGGACCGAGACCTTCGACATTCTGGGCTTATCGAACGCGATCCGGCCTCGGCAAGCCGCGCAACTGGTTGTCCGCCGCAAGACGGGCGAGACAGTCGAGGCGCCGCTTTGTGTGCGGTTGGATACGCCTGCGGAACTGGATTACTTCCGCGCCGGCGGCATTCTGCCTTACGTCCTGGCGCAGCTACTTCGTCAGACCAAGCCGGCGCAGGCGTGATCCGTTGGAAGAAACCTCTTGGGCCGCCTCCTCAAGGGCGTGGACCGCGGCGCGGATTTCCGGTTCCGTCACACAAAGGGGCGGCATGAGGATCAGCGTGTCTCCGATGGGACGGGTGAGGAGGCCGTGGCTTCTGGCGGCGAGGCAAATTTGAGCGCCCATGCGGGCCTCGGGCGGAAAGGGGTTGTTGGGCGAGCCGTCGCGAGTGATGTCGATTCCGGCGATGAGTCCGCATTGCCGCACGGCGGAAATGTGGCTGGAGCGTTGTCGCCAGTCTTCCAAACTGGTCTCGAGGCATTGGATCAGGCGCGGGAGACGTTCCAGCGTTTTTTCCATCTCGAAGATCTCGAGGCTGGCCCGCGCGGCGGCGCAGCCGAGCGGATTGCCGGTGTAGCTGTGTCCGTAGAAAAAGGTGAGCGGCTCCGGTCCAGTTCCGAGGAACGCGGAGAAAATGCGCTCCGTGACGAGAGTTGCGGCGAGGGGGACTGTTCCTCCGGTTAGGCCCTTGGCCAGCGCCATCAGGTCCGGGACAACGCTTTCTTTTTGGCAGGCAAAAAGCGTTCCGGTCCGGCCGAAGCCGGTCAGGACTTCGTCGAGGATGAGCAAGACATCGTGGCGATCACACCAGGTGCGCAAGGCGCCGAGCATGCCTGGGGGCCAGAGTCGCATTCCCGCCGCTCCCTGAATGAGAGGCTCGAGGACGACGGCGGTGGCGGAATCGCGGATTTCAGCGGGCAGCGATTGCAACTCGTCAAGGGAAGCAATCCGCGTGAGAGGATAGCCGAGATTGCGGACGGGTTCGTGGAAAAGCGGCAGTCCTCCGAGGCAAGCGGCGCCCAGGGTGTCCCCGTGGTAAGCCTGATCGAAGACGAGGAATCGATTGCGGCGGGCTGCGCCTGTGTGCTGCCGGAATTGCAAGGCGAGCCGGAGGGCGCATTCGATCGCCGTCGATCCATCGTCGGAATAGAACACTCGGGTGAGAGTGTCCTGGGGAAAGCGATCGACGAGAGCGACAGCGAGCCGGATGGCCGGTTCGTTCGTGCTGCCGAGAAAAGAACAGTGGGCCAAGGAGGCGGCCTGACGCTGGATGGCGGCGACGATGTGGGGATGGCTGTGACCGTGGATATTGGTCCAGATGGAGGAATTGCCGTCCAGGTAACGGTTTCCTTGGAAGTCTTCGAGCCACGCGCCGCGTCCTTTGGTGAGGATCAGGGGTTGGTGATCGTCGGCGCACCAATCCCGCATCGGAGTGAAGGGATGCCACAGGCGCGTTTTGTCGAGGCGCTGGAGCGGATGTGCGGTGGGATGAGGTTCCATCGAAGCAGCGACGAGCCCGCATTTCTGATCGCCTTGTGTCGCGAGGCGCCGCGAGCCCCCTACTGATAGCCGAGCGAAGTGAGACAGCCAGTCCGGCTGGCGCCCACGGACTCTTGCGATCCCAATGGCGATCAAGAGTCCCGCTCCAGTGCAGGGGCAGGCGTCTCGCCTGTCCCACTTCTTCACACCGTGGCGCGGGCACTGCTGTCCGCGAACAGGCGTGGTTGCAAAAAGCAGGGGCTTTCCTATGGTCTGACTATGATGACAGGTAGGAAGGCGTTGTTGCTGTTCTCGACCTGTCTGCTGACGGCGGCGGAACCGGTCTATGGAGCGGGGGATATCGAAGCGGATCTCCTGCGCCGACGGGCGCTGTATCGAGCGGAGCGGCGCACTGTGGTGGAAGATCTGCGCCAGGTCTATCTGCGGGAACTAAGAGTCCTGGAGATGTTTTACGCGACCAACGAGGAATATACCAAGGCGAGCGCCTGTCGCGACGCCAGGCGAAGCCTGCTGGCTGCGGCCCGCGCCCAGGCCGCTTCGGAGGCGCAGCAGTCCGGCGGCGCGAGTCCGAGGGAGTCGGTGTTCTCCGCCAGCGGCGCGCGGGACCTCCAAGGGCTGCGGCGGGATCCGGCGACGGGTCTCCTCGAGTTGGATCCCGAGGCCACGGAGGGCGCCGCATCTTGGACTCTTCCGGGCTTGGATCCGGGCGGATACACGGTTTTTGTGGACTACCTGGCCACGGCGGAGAACACGCTGCTCCGGGTGGGGGAAGCGCGTTATTTTGTTCAAGGCGCCCTTTCGCCCTTGCCCGAAGGAGCGGAGGTGACGCGTCAATCGTTGGGCAATCTCAAAGTGACGGATGGCGGCGGGATCTTGCGCCTGGTCATGGAAGTCCCAGAAGGTCAACACAGGACGGCGATCTCGAGCGTCCGACTCGTGTCCAATGCGCCTTAGTCCCCAATTTCGATGGGTCTGGGTGGGGCTGTGGCTGTTCTCGTTGGTTGCTGGCGCAGCCCTGGCTCAGGAGCCGGAAGCGGACGAGGAGTTCGAGGAGCTGGATGCTCTCCGCGAACGCTTTGAACGAGACCTCGAAGCGGCAGACCTTCCGGTCTACCAAGCGTTCTTGGAGGAGTTGCAGCGAATCGAATCCGCGGCGGCTGCGCGGGAAGACTACGAGGCGGCGAACCAGGCCAAGCAACGGCGGTTGGAGGTCCGTGAGATGCTGGGGACTCCGGGCAGCGGACTTGTGAAATGGCGCGAGGAGGCGGCGATCACGCTGAATTTGGAGGAGTCGCGGCGCCGCTCCGCCAGTGTCCAGTGGAATCCTCGGGAAGCTGTCCTTGGGCGCTGGAAGACCCCTGGTTCAGAAGTGCTGTGGAATCTTTCGGGGCTTGATCCGCAAGTCTACGAAGTTGAAGTCACCTATAGCTGTGGGAAGACGCCGCCCGTGGGCCGCGGGACCAGCCAGCCTCCCGCCGTGCAAGCCGGTGGAGTGTTCGAGTTCGGAGAGGTTACCGCCCTGCTCGAGGGCAGCGGCAAGCCCATCCGCCACGAAGTCAGACCCACGCGGGATTGGGATGAGTACCGGGTCGAACTGACCGGTTCCTTGGAAATCAAGGCGACGATCGCTCAACTGCGTCTTTCCGCGGTCTTGGTTGAGGGAGATGCCCTCATGCAGGTGAAGAGAATCCGCCTTATTCCCAGCCGGCCGCGCGGTTCCCCCCGTCCTTCCGTTCGGGATTTGACGGCGCTGGAAGCAAGTTTCCGCGAGACCGTTGCCACCCGGGGAAGCCAGGTGCGGGATGCCTATCTGCGCGACCTGGAGATTTTTGAGGCGCGAGCCCGGGCTGAGAACGACCTGCGACTCGCGGAACGGATCGCCGTCGAGCGCAAGTCTGTCTTGGAAGAGCCGTTGATCTCGGCCTTTCCGGACGAGGATGAGACTTCCGCCGCTTCACATAGGAGCGGAGAGGCGGAAACGGGCGATGACGACGAAAAACCCTGATCGCAGGAAGCGGGGCATCTGGCGCGGGCTGGGGCTGCGCTTGGTTTTTTACTACCTGTTGTATGCGTCTTTGGCGTTCTTTCTGCAGGGCCATCTCCTTTTCCCCGGACAACGCCGCCGGGCAGCGCCGGACGCTCCCTGGCCAGTTGGGCGCACCGAACACTGGAAAATCGAGACCGAAGCCGCGCGCGTCCCGGCAGCCCTGCTGACGCCACAGAACGTCGCTCCGCGAATTGTGGTTATGGTCGGGCACGGAAACGCCGAGCTTATCGAGGACTGGATCGATCTGGCGGAGCTGCTGACCGGTGAAGGCGCGGCGGTCTTGCTCGTCGAGTTTCCCGGTTACGGGAACGCCGGCGGAAAGCCTTCCCGCAGGACACTCGATGCCGTCTTTCTCCGCGCCCGGGAGATGATCGAGGAGCGCTCGGATTTGCGGCATCTGCCGGTGGTGGGTCTTGGCCGCTCGATTGGAAGCGGCCCGGTGTGTGAGCTGGCGCGGAGGAAACTCCTCGAACGTGTCGCGTTGATGGCTCCTTTCGATTCACTCGACAGTCTGGTGCGCCGGATGGCGTTGCCAGCCCGGCTCTTGCGGAGCCGATACGACAACAAACAGGCTTTGCGGGAGTTTGAAGGTCCGCTTTGGATCATTCACGGCGCCAAAGACCGCGTGATTCCAGCCGCTCATTCTCACCGTCTCGCTGCGGATTTCCCCCGCGCTCAGTTGCAGATCACCGAATCCGGGCACAACGACCTGTTATGGAGCGGATCGGAATGGTGGCCCGGGATGATGGATTTCCTTTTCGCGGGGAGCCTCGAGGAATGAGGAGGGCGGGGAGAGGGGGCGGCGAAATTGCTTAAGGAATCTTTACGATTATGGGCTTGCGCCTATATTCGGGGGCGGTGGAGGACTTCGAAACAGAACCCGGCGTATTCGAAGTGCAGTATCAGGACGGGGTTTACATCCCGGAACTCGAACTGTGGCTGGATCCGCACCGCACTCGCGACCGGGCCTTCGTTTCGCATGCGCATGCCGACCATTTTGCGCGTCACGACCGGGTTTTGTGTTCCCGGCCCACCTTCGATTTTCTCCACGCGCGTTTTGGGTTGGAACGTGAAAGGGCGGTCGTCTTGGAGTTCGGCAGACGCTACCGGTTCCGGCGGGAATACGAGCTTCGCCTGTATCCGGCAGGGCACATTTTCGGGTCGGCGCAACTGCATGTGACGCGCTGTATGGACGGCGCGACGCTGCTGTATACCGGGGATTTCAAGCTGCGCGAAGGCTTGTCGGCGGAGAAGATCGATTTTGCGCAGGCCGGCACGCTGATCATGGAGACGACCTTCGGGCTGCCTCATTTCCGGTTTCCCGATTCTGATCAGGTTTTGGCTCAAGTGGTGAAGTTCTGCCGGGAGGGAATCGAGGCGGGGGAGACGCCGGTTCTTGCCGGGTACTCCTTGGGCAAGGCGCAGGAGATACTGATGGCGCTTCGCGGCGAGGATATGCCGGTGATGTTGCATCGCTCGGTGCACGCGATGACGGAGGTTTACGCGATGTTGCAACCGGCTTGTCCTCCCTTCCGTCTCTTGAACACGGCGGCCTGCGCCGGGCACGTGGTCATCGTGCCGCCGTCGGCAATCCGCTCGCAGGCGATTCGGGGGATCCGGCCCCAGCGCAGCGCGGTGCTGACGGGATGGGCCATGCAGGCGGGCGCGCGATTTCGCTATCAGGTCGACCAGGCCTTTCCCCTTTCGGACCATGCGGACTACCTAGATTTGCTGCGCTATGTGGAAATGGTGCGGCCCAGGCGGGTGTGGACGCTGCACGGTTACGCCTCGGAGTTTTCGCGGGATCTGCGGGAGCGGGGATACGAGGCCTGGACGCTGTTGCGTGAGGATCAGATGGATCTTCCGTTAGAACTGGGCAAGGACAATCCTCCGGGTTTTTCCGGCGGGCCGGTCTTGAGCCGGGCGCCCTGTCCCTTCGCGGAGTTCGTAGACGTGTGCGAGCGGATCGGCTCGACCACGGGAATCGCCAAGAAAGCCGATATTTTGTCGACCTATTTCCTGACCTTGAGCGAGGCGAACTTACAGCGCGCGGCAAACTACCTGACCGGAAGGCCGATCCCGGGGAGGGACGAGCGCCTGACCATGCAAGTGGGCTGGGCGCTGGTGCGCAAGGCCTTGTTGCAAGTTTCGGGGATGACGGAGGGGCGGTTCCGCGAGCTTTCCTTTTCTCAGAATGAACCCGGACGCACCGCCTACCTGGCTTTGCAGGGCTGCACTCGTCCCCGGGCGACGTCGCTGTTGGAGATCGCGCGTTTTTTTCGCAATCTCAAAGAAGCGCGAGGACCGCTGGCCAAGGTCGAGTTGCTTGCGGACCGGCTGAGGTTCTTGCATCCGCTGGAAGCTAAGGTGCTGGTGCAGATTCTGATGGGCGACTTGTGCCTGGGCTTGAAGGACGGGCTCGTGGAGGAGGCCATGGCTCGCGCTTTCCGGCAACCGGTCGAGGAGGTGCGCCGCGCCCACATGCTCTTAGGCGATCTGGGCATGGCCGCCTTGTTCGCCAAACGCAACCGGCTGGCGGAAGCAGAACTGAGTTATTTCACCCCCGTTCACTGCATGCTGGCCAGCGCGGAAGACAGCGCGGATTCGATCTGGAAACGTTTGGGTCCTGCGGGCGGGCGGGGTCGCGCCAAGGGTGCGCATGGGGACTGGGTTTGGCTCGAGGAGAAGCACGACGGCATCCGTGTCCAGCTCCATCGCCGGGAAGACCGGGTCTCGTTGTACTCACGGGACTTGAGACTGCTCGACGCCCAGTTTCCCGAGGTTGTGGAGACTGCCCGGACAGGGTTTGAACACGACGTGATTCTGGACGGTGAACTGATCGCCTTCTCGGAAGGCCGGAAACTGAGCTTTCTCGATTTGCAGACCCGGCTCGGCCGCCGCCGGATGGAGGGCGATTTGTTTTTGGGTCAGGCCGCTCCGGTGCAGTTTGTGGCTTTTGATGTTCTGTGTGTCGACGGAATTCAACTCTTGGACGAGCCCTTGTGGCTGCGCCGCCAGGTCCTCGAATCGCTCGCCCTGCCGCAAGGCTTTGTCTGTATCGGGCGCTGGCTGGCGTCGGGACCGCGAGACATCGAGGAGGCATTCCGGGCGGCCCGGCGCAATGGGAACGAAGGTCTCATCGCCAAGGATCCCGAGAGCGTCTATAACCCGGGCCGCCGCGGAAAATCCTGGCTGAAACTCAAGCGGGTCCTGGCTTCGCTCGATGTGGTCGTGGTCAAAGTCGAACCAGGCCGGGGAAAACGCCGCCACGTCTTTAGCGATTACACCTTCGCCGTGCGCGACGACGACTCCGGGGAATTGGTGACTCTGGGCAAGGCGTTCACAGGACTCTCCGATGAGGAAGTCGAGAACCTGACGGAACATTTTCGGGAGCACACGTTAAACGAGCAGTGCCGGCTCCGCTCCGTCCAGCCGAACGTCGTGCTGGAGGTCGCCTTCGACACGATCCGGCCCAGCCGAAGACACCGCAGCGGTCTGGTCCTGCGTTTCCCGCGGATTCGCGCCGTGCGCCGTGACAAGACGCTGCGAGACATCGACACGCTGCAGACGGCCCGGAAGTTAGCCGGGCTGACCTGGTGAGCGGGGTCTTTCCGGGCTCCCGCCATGAGGTGGGTTGTTGGCTTATTGGCAGGCCTCCAACGCTGTGCGGCCCGCATCAATGCGCTACGTGCTGCCATCGCTCCGCGATGGGACGGCAATCGTCGTCGCGCGGCTAAACCGAACGTTTCGGAGGATTTGGCCTCTTCAGAGGGTTTAACAACCGATTGATCAACGTGTTGTTCTCCGTGAAAAGTCCGGGCTAGGGACCCGCTTCATCCAGGCGTTGGGCGGCGGCGATCACCGCGTCCGCGGTCATGCCCAGTTCGCGCATGACCTCGTCGCCTGGGGCACTGAGGCCGAAGCGATCGATACCCAGGGCGATCCCCTGGGGTCCGGTCCAGCGGCGCCAAAGTCCGGTGACTCCGGCCTCGATAGAAACCCGGCGATGGCAGGACGAGGGGAGGATTTCTTCTTGGTAGGCAGCGGGCTGGCGCTCGAAACGTTCTACGCAAGGCATGGAAACCACACGGACGCCGTCCCCGAGCTGCGCGGCCGCGGCCAAGGCATGCTGGACTTCGCTGCCGGTGGCCAGCAGGATGAGGCGCAGTTCAGCGGTTTCCCGTTTCAGAACATAGCCTCCGAGAGCGACGCCTTCCCGCCTCACTTTCACGCTAGCGGATGAAGCCATGGGCACCGATTGCCGCGTGAGCAGGACGGCGGTTGGTCCGTCGCTACGTTCGAGTGCGGCGACAAAGGCCCCTGCGGTTTCCTCGGCATCCGCGGGCCGGATGACGTCGAGCCCGGGGATGACGCGGAGCCCGCTGCACGTTTCCACCGGTTGATGGGTAGGGCCGTCCTCGCCGACGCCCACGGAATCGTGGGTGAAAATGTAGAGTACAGGCAGGCGGGCCAGGGCCGCGAGCCGGATGGCTGGGCGCAGGTAATCGGCGAAGACGGTAAAGGTGGCGCCCGAGGCGCGAAAGATTCCATCGTAGGCGATTCCATTGAGAGCTGCGCCCATGGCGTGCTCGCGGATTCCAAACCAGATGTTGCGGCCGCTGCGGTTCCCGGCAGCGAAGTCACCGGCCTCGTCGATGTAGTTCTTGGTCGAGCCGTAGAGATCGGCGCTGCCGCCGACCAGCAGGGGGATGGCTTGGGCGAGTGGCTGGAGAACTTCACCGCCCGCGGCCCGGGTGGCCATTTTCACTTCAGGATCAAATGGAGGAATCCGGTCGAGGAGATCATCAGGGAGCCGCTTGGCGACGGCGTCCTCGAGTTCGGCGGCGAGGGCGGGGTGGGCCGATTTCCATTCTGCGAAGGCCTGATCCCAGCGGCCGCGTTCCTCCTGACGTTCCACTTTGCGCGCGGCGAAATAGTCCCGCACTTCCTGCGACACGTAGAAGGTTTCGGCTGGAAGTCCCAGACCGCGCCGGGCGGCCTCGGCGAACTTGGCTCCGGCCTCGCCGTGGGCCTTTTGCGTGCCCGCCACTTCGGGAATGCCGCGTCCGATCTCCGTGCGGGCGATGATGAGCTTAGGGCGTCGATTGTTGTTGGATTTGGCTCCTTCGAATGCGGCCAAGAAGGCATCCGTGTCGTGTCCGTCGATCGTTTCGACGTCCCATCCGTAGGCCCGGTAGCGCGCCGCACTGTCCTCGGACTGCGTTTTGTCCGCCATGGCGTCGAGGGTGACCTCGTTGGAGTCGTAAATAAGAATGAGGTTATCGAGGCCGAGGTGCGCGGCGAGGGCGGAGGCTTCGGACGAAACGCCCTCCTGCAGACAGCCGTCTCCGGCCAGCCCGACGACGTGGTGGTCGAAAATGGGATGATCCGGCTTGTTGAATCGCGCTGCGAGCATGGCGCCGGAGATGGCGTATCCGACGGCGTTTCCGACCCCCTGGCCAAGGGGCCCGGTGGTCGCCTCCACGCCGGGAGTGTCTCCAAACTCCGGATGTCCCGGTGTATGGCTGTGGAGCTGGCGGAAGCGCCGGATCTCTTCGAGCGGCAGATCGAACCCGGCGAGATGGAGCCAGGAATAGAGAAACATGCTGCCGTGTCCGGCGGAGAGGATGAAGCGGTCGCGGTTGAGCCAGCGTGGGGCGGCCGGGTCGAACCGGAGGGCGTGTCCGAAGAGAACAGCCCCCATCTCGGCGGCGCCCAGGGGCAGGCCGAGATGGCCGGAATTGCAGGCGTGCACGGCGTCGATGGCCAAGCCGCGGGCCTGGCAGGCGGCTTGGGCGAGGGTTTTGTGATCGAAAGACATGGCGGAAAAGAGAACTCGGAGTCGAACTTGTGGCTCGTGCGACGAGGTCGCAGTCCATAGCGGCGGGCGCCGGAAAACTCAAGGATGAAGCGGGAGGCCGCCGCCGGCTGCGCCGTCCCTTGGCCGTTGATTCCAAACGCATGGAAACGTTCAACGCCAATGCGTGGACCACTTAGGCAGTGCGGTGGCGAAAGCTTTCGTTTTTGTTGGCGGAAGGAGGGCTTCGCTGCTATGGCGGGAAGGCTCCGGGGACGGAACCATGGCCGACGCCGAACCACTACTCAAGATCGGACTGCCCTCGGGAAGTTTGGAGCAGCCCACCATCGAGCTTTTCCGGAAGGCGGGCTACAACATCTACGGTTCGGCCCGTTCCTACCGGCCGGCTGTCGACGACTCCGAGCTTCGCGTCCGCTTGCTTCGGGCGCAGGAAATTGGGCGATACGTCCACCACGGCGATCTCGACTGCGGCATCACCGGACGAGACTGGATCGCGGAGAACGAGGCGGACGTCGAGGTGCTGAGCGACCTGCCCTATAGCCGGGCTTCCTCGGCGCCAACCCGCTGGGTTTTGGTGGTGCCGGATGATTCGCCCGTGAGGCGGGTGGAAGATCTGGAGGGGAAATGCATCGCCACGGAGGCGGTCAAGTTGACGGAACGTTTTTTGGCGAGCCACGGGGTGAAAGCGCAGGTCGAGTTCAGTTGGGGTGCGACCGAGGTGAAGGTGCCCGATTTGGTGGACGCCATCGTCGACATCACGGAGACGGGCGCTTCACTCCGAGCCAATAATCTGCGGATCGTGGACACGCTGATGGAGTCGTTTCCGCAATTCATCGCCAACCGGGATGCCTACGCCGATCCGTGGAAGCGGGCAAAGATGGAGCGGATCTTGCTTTTGTTGCGGGGTGCGCTCGAAGCGCGAGACAAAGTCGGGCTGAAAATGAACCTTCCCGAAAACCAGTTGCAAAACCTTTTGGAGACCCTACCCTCGCTGCGCCGTCCGACAATTGCCCAACTCGCTCAAAGCGGTTGGGTGGCGGTCGAGACTGTGATCGACGAGAAAGTGGTCCGGGAGATTATTCCGCAGCTTAAGGCCTTGGGTGCCGAGGGCATCGTGGAGTATCCCCTCAATAAGGTGGTGGTGTGACGCGCGGTGATCGCGCGGTGACGCCGGAGCCGGAAGGGGGCCGGAGCGCCGGATCGCGTTGCGGCGACGGAGAATCGGACGAAACTGCGCAGATGGGATCACTGAAAAAACGCCGCAAGACCAAGATCAATAAGCACAAACGCCGCAAGCGGTTGAAGTTGAACCGCCACAAGAAGCGTTTGCGTTACAAGTCCTGAGACGGGAAGGTTCCCGGATGGAACCAGCGGGCACGGTGCGATTCGGTGGGTCCGTGCTTCGGGGCAGGGCGGGCTGGAAAGCCGTGCCGGCTGCCGCATTGGCGGTTTCGGGCTGGGTTTGCGCCGGTTCCGGGCCGGAGGAGAGCGGGACAGGCGAGGTATTACGGCTCGGGGGCGAAGTCCTGCAGATCGATCCGGCGGCGGCAGGTCCCGCCGAGGAGCGGGCCCGGATTCGGATGCGTCATTATCACGCTCAGCGGCTACTCGAGGAGAACCGCTACGAGGAGGCCTTGAGCGGATTGGAGGACGTGCTGCGGCACGAGCCCGCCAATGCTTCGGTGGTCCACCAAACGGCGTGGATCTACGCCCGGTTCGGCCGGATTGCGGATGCGGAACGCGTTCTCGAGGCCGCAACGGAGGCGGCGCCGGACGACCCAGGATTGCTTCTGCGCTGGAGCGAGTATTGGGCGACTTTTCACTGGAACGAAGATTCGGGGAAGGAGAAAGCCGTGGCCGCAGCCGAGGAAGCCGTGGTGCGATTTCCCGATTTCGCGGCCGGATATGATCAGCTCACCGGACTGTTGCTGAGTCTTTCGGAGCGGGACCGGGCGCGAGAGGTTTTGCAGAGACGCTTGGAAGGGGAAGGGGGGGACGCCTTGTTCTGGATTCGCATGGCGAGGACGGCGCAACGGGCCTGGCCCCTGGATCTGGAAGAGGGGGAGGACCGCGTGAGCGCTCCGCCCGAGGCGATCAACCGCTTTTACGAGCGCGCTCTTCAGGCTGAACCAGACAACTTCGTCGTGATCGACGAGGTCGCGGATTTTTGCAGCCGGAGCCGGCAGTATGAGCGGGCGGCGGAGCGCTATCGCCGGATGATCGAGCTGAGGCCGCAGTCCTTGATCGCGCGGGAGAAACTGGCCCGGGTCTATCGTATTTTGGACCGGGACGATCTCGCTTTGGATGCGCTGAAGGAGCTGGTGCGCATCAATCCTTACCGGCCCAAGGTGCAGCGTCTCATCGCCCGGATTCACGAGGAGCGGCAGGAGCTGGATCTGGCCGTCGAGCATCTCGAGCAGGCCCTTCAATACAGTGAGGCGACGCCGGATGAATACGGGCGCCTGGCCCGTTTGCTGCTCCGCCTGGAACGGGTCGAGCCGGCAGTCCAAGTCTTGCGCCGGGCCCGGTTTCTGTATCCGGATTCGCTGGACGTCCGGTATCTGTTGGCCATCGGATTGGGAGCGGGCGACCGGGACGAGGAGGCTTACGGAGAGTTTCGCGGCATTGTCGAGTTTGCCCGGGAGAGCGGGACGGAGGAGATCTTGGACGCCGAGTTTTACTTTCAGTTAGGAGCGGCGGCGGAACAGGCGCGGCGGTTCGAGGAGGCGGCTGAGGCTTTTCGTCAATCCATCCGCATGGCTCCTGACAATGCGGCTCAGGCGCTCAACTACCTGGGCTACATGTGGGTGGAACAGGATCTCCACCTCGAGCAAGCGGGCCAGCTTTTGCTTCGGGCGAACGAATTGGCTCCGGACAACCCCGCTTACATCGACAGCCTGGGTTGGCACCATTTCCGCATGAAGCAGTATGATGACGCGCTGCGGGAACTGTTGCGGGCGGAATCCTTGCTGGAGCAGCCGGACCCAGTGATTCTCGATCACATTGCCCAGACTTTGGCGGCGCTAGGGCGCTACCGGGAAGCCGCCGCTTATGCCCGCAGGGCCGTCGACGGAGATCCGGACGAGGCCCCGTTTCAAGAGCGGCTCAAGGACTACGTTGCGCGGGAGACCGAGGCCGGGGACGCCGGGGCGCCGCCGGAAACGCCGGATGGGGAGCCCGGTCCAGATCCCGACGCCGATGGCGAGCGCGGCGCGGAGAGTTCACCGGCTGAGCCGGAATCGTGATCCGCGGAAATGCCTGATGGCTGACGTGGCCTATTTTGCCCGGAAATGGCCTTGTGCTCCGGAGGAGTGGTTTCAACACCGGTGGAAGGATGGGGGCCGCTGCCCGCGACGCGGCTGTCCAGCGGAGTTGTTGCGGGAAAAGCTGGGGGGAAGGCCGGCCTGGGTCCGCGCTGACCACGGCAGGAGTGCGGGACGGAGATTCCGAATTTGAAATCTGAAAGTTGAGAGCTGCCTTTGCCGAATTGCTGCGATGAACCTGCATCATCTCGAGTTGTTTTACTACGTGGCCCGGCACCGCGGCATCTCCCGGGCGGTGGCTCGTATGCCCTACGGCATTCAGCAACCGGCGATCAGCGCTCAGTTGTTGCGGCTCGAGGAGCAATTGGGGACGCAATTGTTCCGGCGGAGGCCCTTCGCACTGACCGCGGCCGGCGAAGAACTGTATTGTTTTGTCAGACCTTTTTTCGAGGGATTGCCGGAAGTGGCGCGCCGGTTGCAGGGAGGGGACGAACCGGAATTGCGGATCGCGGCGTCGACGACAGTCCTGGCCCATTTTTTTCCCTTGGTCGTGGAGGATCTGCGGCTCCGGCATCCGGGGCTGCGCCTGACCTTGCAACAAATGGGCGCGATCGAAGCGGAGCAAGGGCTGTTGGCGGGTGATATCGACGTGGCCATTTCCGCGGAATTGGCGCGGGCTCCGGCCGGGCTTCACGGGGAGACGTTGCTGGACGTGCCTCTGGCCCTGGTCGTACGGGACGACGATCCCTTGAGAGGCTTCGACGATTTGCCGAAGGAAGGAAGCGTGATCACGGCGCCCTTGGTTAGTCTCGTCGAGAGCGAGCCGCTGGTCGCGCTTTTCCGGCGCGAACTCGAGCGGCGAGGATTGGAGTGGAAGCCGCGGATCGTGGTCAGCCAATTGGAATTGGTGCAGGCCTACGTGCGGGCCGGCTTTGGAGTGGGTCTCACCGCGGACGTGCCGATGCTGCGGCCGGGGAAGGGCCTGCGGAGAATCGGATTGCCGGGTTTTCCGGGGATCCGGATCGAGTTTTTTCATCGCGGCGTCCTCTCGCCCGCGGCAAGGCAGCTTCTGGAACTGGCCCGCAAGCTGGCTGGGGAGATTCAGCGGGCCGCTCCGGGGGAAGAGGAGAGTCGCCGGCCCGCGCCGGAACCGCGGAAAAAGGGACGGCCGGGCGCGCGTCGCGGGCCCTAACAAATCAGGTTTCCGGTGGAGGCGTGTCGCGCACAATGCGGAACCCGACGGAGAGGGCCTGGCTTCCGGGCTCACGGGAACGCCGCACCGTCACTTCGAATCCGCTCCGCATCAGGAACGAGGCCCCGCGCACGACCGTGATGCGGCGGTCCGGGAAATCGGGGTGGTTGGTCCAAGAGGCGGTCCATTCGCTGACGTTGCCGGCCATGCCGACGGCTCCGTAGGGGCTGCGGTCGTGGATCATGGCGTCGACGGCGCACCAGCCCTGGTAGGGAGCGGGGGCTTGCGTGGCGGGGGCGCCGGAGTTCATGAGAGAATAGGTTTCAGCGTTGCCCCAAGGAAACCGGCGGCCGTCCTTGCCCCGGGCCGCCTTTTCCCATTCCAATTCGGTGGGCAACCGGCCGCCTCTCCAGGTGGCGTAGGCATATGCGTCCCACCAATCGACGTTGAAGACCGGGCAGTTAAGATCGATGCGCAACCCTTGAAAGCGGCCTCCTCGTTTTGCTTGCGTCAGGATGCCGTCCCAGCCCGAGGGCGCATGGCCATTCTTCTCGGGCGGCTGCTCGGGATGATCCCAGGCCGTCGCGTCGCCGCGAGCGAGCGCGTCCAGGAAGGTCGCGTAACGGGCGATGGTGACCTCGAATTCGTCAATCCAAAAGGCGGCGCTGGTCTGAGTTTCGCCGTTCTGATAGAGAAACGGGCCCGAAGGCACATAGACCATGCTGTCAAGCGGACGCGCTTCCGGAGCCTTCCGGAGCCGGATGGCGACCACGGCGGTGACGGCGGCGATCGCAAGGGCGGAGATCAGGAGAAGCGCGGGCAGGGGCGAGCGAGTGCGTTCCGCCACGCGCTTCAGGGAGCGTGTCGTTCGGCCAGGAAGATCCGGGTCGATTTTTTGAAATGAGGTCACCGTCTCCTGTTGGACGCGCATGCTGGCTGCAAGAAGTTCCTTCCAAGTACGGAAGGCGCGGGGATGGCGTGGTTCCATGCGGCCGAAGAACTCTGTCACCGCTGGCAGCTTGCTGTCGGCGTCGTCGAGCAGGGCGGGCAAATGGCGGGCCAGGACCCGGACGCTGCGGATGAAGGCGTCCGGAGGAGTAGGATCGGCCGAGGCGACGTTGGTGAGGTAGGTTTCGCGGTTGACCAAGAGGATGTCCGATTCTGAGAGGGGATGATAGGAAACGTCGCGGTCGCCGAGGCTGATCATGGCTTCACTTACGGATTGGACGACCTTCCAGACGGTGGATAGGGGTAGAACCGTCCCGCGCGCGGCCAAGGTGGGAAGGTCCTCGCCGCGGACGATTTCCCGGGCATAGAACATAAAGCCCTGCTCTTCGCTGGCTTGATAGACGGTGAAAATGTGCGCGTGAACGGCGCGGGCCTTGGCCCGGATCTCGCTGCGAAAACGCTGCGCCGCCTCCGCGTCGTTCATGTGGGCGGGATCGAGCAGCTCGAGCAAGACGGGCCTCCGGACGGAAAGCTGGACGGCGTCGAAACAGAGGACATCGCCTCGACGCCCGCGAAATGCGCCGAGTTCATAGTCGGAGAGCTGGGTGGGGATGCCCTCTGGTGGCGCGGCGCCGGACTGGCTCACGGATCGTCGATGTCGAAAAGCGGGTTCGCCTCGAGATCAGCCGTCCGGTCGTCCCGCAGGAATGGGCGTTCTTCACGCTGAAGGTGCTCGTAGAGGACGCGGGGCTGCACGACCATGTCCTGCAGTTCGTCGGCGTAGTAGAGTTTGATGACGTGTCCGTAGTACTCCCGCGTCGATCCCGGCGGCGCGGCGCCTTCGGGTTCGACGCGGGAATACGTGAATTCGAGGAGTTCCTCGGTGGCGCCTTTCCAGTCGACCGGCGCGGTGCGCCAGGCGTGACTGGGTTCGACCGGGGAATGAACCACATTCCGGCCGCCGGCGAGTTCATAGAAGTGCACGTAGATTTGCAAGTCCTCAGGCGCCACCTCCGCGGAAGGGTGGGTGCGGATGGCGACGAGCAGGGAAACGCGTTCGCCGTTCTCCGCGGGCAAGTGACGAGTCAGGGCTTCTCCTATACGAAAGGGACCTCCGGTGATCCGGGGACCCGTGTGGTCGGGTTGGCCGCCTTCCAGTTTGATCTTGGCCAGCAAGGCCAGTTCTCCCGCCCGAGCCGGACCCAGGGCGAGCAACTCGTTCAGGTAGGAATAACCGCGCACAGTGTTGCCGATGCGCAGGTAGGCAGATCCGAGCTGATAGAGGATCTCAGGATGTCCGGAGTAGACGGTTTCGGCAGCGCGCAGGTTGCGGATGGCGCCGAGCATGTCTCCGGCGTGATCGAGATCGGCGGCGAGCGCCATGTGTTTCAAGACGGCGCGGTCTTCGATCGGCGGGTAGGGAGGCCCGGAAAGCGCCACCAAATCCGGGGCGGGCGGCGCGGGAGGAGGGAAATCCGGGTCCTCTTCGGAGGGGGGCGGAACGGCGGGGATCCCCTCTTCGCCATCTTCCGCAGCCTGCGGCAAGAGCAGCGATGAGGAGGAAACCGGAGCGGCCAAGGACGGCGACGAACCGGCGACTTGCGTTTGCCTTGCACCGGATTTGGGCGTTCCGGAATCAGCCGGCTGGTCGTCGTGCGATGGGGCTGTGAACCACAGCCACAGTTGTCCGGCGGCAAACACGGCCAGTAAAACCACGGAACAGGCGAAGCCCCGGGGCGTTGGAACGTGAAATGGCTGCGCAGAGTCCGGCATGAAAAGCGGGGCAGGATACGTAGCGTCCGGATAGAATGTCAACCGCGGCAGGCGTCCGGCGAGTCAGAGGGCGCAGCCCTTCCGGCTCTTGGCCGGCGGAGCTTTCCCCGATCGGCATCCCGTGATATAGGAAGTAGGCGTTTGACTGCGCACCCCCCATGAAGCGGAGCATCGTTCTCATTCTACTATCTCTTGCCTGCTTGCCTTGGGCCAGTTGGGCGAACCCCGTCATTTCCGAGTTCCTGGCCAATCCGTCCACCGAAGCATTCTTGGACGACGATGGGCAGCCCAAGGATTGGATTGCCCGTGACTCCGACGGAGACGCCGTGGATTGGATCGAGATCCACAATCCAGGCCCGGCAGAGCTGCAGCTTGGAGGATATTACCTCACCGATAGCGCGGAATTTCCGGACCAGTGGCGGATACCGGACCAGACTCTCGCCGCCGGTGGACACCTCTTGATCTTCGCTTCCGGGAAGGACCGCGTCGATTCCGGCGAGTTGCACGCCAATTTCCGCCTGGAAGAAAACGGTGAATACTTGGCCCTAATCGCTCCGGACGGCGTCACCGTGGTCGATGCCTTCGATCCTGGTTTTCCCAACCAGCGCGACGGCGTGTCCTACGGACGGTTTGGCGCGGAGTTGCACTATTTCCTGACGCCCACCCCCCGCGCGGCGAACGGAGCGGGGGTGCTGGGCTTTGTCGCGGACACCAAATTCAATGCCGGCCGCGGTTTCTACGACGAACCTTTCGAGGTCGAGATCACCACGGAAACGGAAGGCGCTGAAATCTGGTACTTTCTCGACGGTCGCGACCCGCGGCAGGGGAGCATTTTCACTCCCGCCATCCGCTACACCGGGCCGGTTCCCATCGAGACGACAACGGTGCTCCGCGCATTCGCGCGAAAGCCGGGCTATGAACCGGCGAACACCGATTCACAGACCTACATTTTTCCGGACCATGTGGCGACACAGCCGCGTCTGCCCGAGGGCTTTCCCGAACGGTGGAATGCGACGGCGGCCGACTACGAGATGGATCCGGACATCACCGGACCCTATGGAGAACGGCTGCGGGAATCGCTGGAGTCGCTGCCGGTCGTATCGGTGGCCACCGCGACCGACAATCTCTTCGGAACCGGCAATAAGGGAATCTATGCGAATCCGGAGCAGAGTGGCGTGAGTTGGGAGAGGCCTGTGTCGGTGGAATGGTTTTATCCCGATGGCACGACGGAGTTTCAAATAGACTGCGGGTTGCGGATTCAGGGGGGGTATTTCCGGGGCGCCAACGCGACGCAGAAGCATTCCTTCCGCTTCTTGTTCAAGACCATCTATGGGCCGGGCCGGCTCAGGCACGACGTCTTCAAGGAGCCGGGCGCGGCAACGTCGTTCGATACGCTAACTCTCCGGGCCGGTGCGAACGACGGCTATTCGTGGGATGCGGCGCGGGACACCGAGCAATTCACCCGGGACGAATTCGGCCGGCGTCTGCAATTAGATATGGGGCATCCCGCTCCACGGGGGACTTTCGTCCATTTGTACCTCAACGGTCTGTATTGGGGCCTCTACAACCTCTGCGAGCGGCCCAATGAGGACTTCTCCGCGGATTACTACGGCGGGAACTCGGAGGACTGGACCGCCGTCAATTCGGGCGAGGTGAAGCAGGGAAGTCTGAACGCATGGACCAGCATGATCGGGCAGATCCGCACGATGAGCGCCGCGGCGGAATACGAGCGCATTCAAGGAAACGATCCCGACGGACTTCGCAATCCGGATTACCCGGTGTTGTTCGACGAGGTGAACTACATCGACTACATGATCCTTAACATTTGGGGCGGCAATTGGGACTGGCCTAACAAGAATTTCTGGTTCGGCCGCCTCGATACCGAGGACAGCGCCGGATTCAAGTTCTACACTTGGGACTTCGAAAATACCATGGGCAACGACCGCGGCCGGTCCCCCTTGAACATGGTGTCGCCGCGCTCCGGCATCGAGAACTCTTGGGTGGGAGAGCCGCATAACCAGCTCAAGGATTTGGCGGAATACCGGATCGCCTTCTCCGACCGCGTCTACCGTCACTTCTTTCGAGAAGGCTTGCTCACGCCCCAGGTCTTGCTGGAACGCTACGAGGCCTTGGCCGCTTCCGTGGAGGGCTCGATAGTCGCCGAATCAGCGCGTTGGGGAGATGATCATCATTCCCAACCCCAGACCATCGAGGACTGGCTTCGAGAGCGGGATTGGCTGCTCAACACCTACCTGCCACAGCGAAGCGCCATCGTCTTGAATCAGTTCCGCAACGCGAAACTCTATCCCGAAGTCGATCCGCCCGTGCTCGATCCGCCCGGCGGTGTGGTCCCGCCAGGGGCCACAGTGCAGTTTGTCTCGCCGGAGCAGGACATTTACTATACCACGGACGGAACCGATCCCTATTGGGTGGACCCCGTCTCGGGTCTGTCGGACCCGGCCCCCAGCGCGCTCGCCTCTACCGCCGGAGGATCCATCGTCATCGACGGAACCACCACGGTGAAGGCGAGGGTGTTTCGCAAGAGTCTGTTCGGGTCCCGCACGTGGTCGGCTTTGTCGGAGACGGTTTTCTTTCACGGCACGGATGGCCTGGTGATTTCCGCGCTCATGTATCATCCACCGGAGCCGTCCGCCGAAGAGATTGCCGCTGGTTTCGGCGACGCCAATCTCTTCGAATATGTGGAACTTAGAAACGTGGGAGGCGGGACTATCGATTGGGAGGGCCTGCGATTTACCGATGGATTGGATTTCTCCTTTGCCGGAACTCTGCTCCCGGGTGCGAGTGCTTATGTCGTCGCGGATCTGGAGGCGTTCCGGATGCGCTACGGCGATGGTCACACGGTTGTGGGCGTGTATTCAGGGCGTCTGAACAATGCCGGAGAAAGGCTGGAACTTACGGACGCCCGCGGCACGGCGATCCTGGCGTTCGGCTATCACGATGAGGATCCGTGGCCTGAGGATGCCGACGGCCTCGGTTCGGCCCTAGTCCTGAAGGATCCACTCAGCCAGCCCGATCCCGCGGATCCCGGCAACTGGATGGCGGGCCCGCCGTTGGCAGGAGGATCGCAAGGGCTCACCCTCGAGGAGTGGATGTTCGTCCACGGCATTTCGGATCCGGATGAGGACGAAGATGAGGATGGGTTGAGCGCTTTCGCCGAGTATGCGCTGGGCACGGATCCAGGGCGGGCCGGGGCGCTGGCCAGTCTGCCCATGGTCCGCTTGGAAACCCTACAGGTGGGCGGCCACACGGGCCGTTTTCTGGTGTTTCGCTATCCCCGCCGCGCCGGGGTCAGCGACGTGATCTGGAGCATCGAAGGCTCCGCGGACTTGCAGGTCTGGACTCCGGTGGATCCGGACCTGGTCACGGAAGGGACCCGGCCGGGCGCCCTGCCCGGGCAGGAGGAAGCCGCTTTTCGATTGGAACCTGAGCAGGCCCAGATTCCGGACGCGGTGGCCCCGGCCTTGTATTACCGGCTCCGGATGAAGAAACGCTGAGCGGCGCGATTGACTCCGCCTCGCGTGTGCGGGCTCGATTGGGAATGCGCCCTCGGGCTTTGTCTGGCGCGCGGTTTGTGTGTAGCACAGATCGCGGTAACGGATCACGCGCCGGAAGCACTCCGGCTCAATGGCTGAAGGCCTATGGGGAACACGGGCCATGCAAACCGGCCTTGACGCGCCTCGACCACCTCGGCTACTATTATCGATAGTGTCAGACACTTTATTGAACGGCTTTTTCCCGAGACGAGTGGATTCTTGGCGGGCTGCCATTCGCCCATCGACGGGCACTGGACGCCTTCGATGCCCATTCTCCATGGTTGATAAATGGTATCTCAATGGCATTTATATACCATGAACGAGACCATTACGATAGACAAGGCGGGGCGAATTGTGTTGCCCAAGGTTTTGCGGGAGAGATTTCGGCTTGAAGCGGGCACTCGGTTACGGGTGGAGATGGTCGGAGATCATCTTGAACTGACTCCCATGGAGGGCGCGGAAGCTCCGCCCCTCGTGCGGAAAGCTGGGCTTCTGGTGGTCGCAGCGAGTGGCAGCCCATGCGACGCTGCGGTAGCCTTGGGCGCGGATCGCGAGGGCCGTGAGGATGATCTTCTGAGCGGAAGCCGCTGAGTGTGATGAAGCAATTCTTCGACACCTCAGTCCTGATCTCCGCCTTCGTGGAGGATGAAATCTGCCACGAGGCCTGCGCCCGGGTGGTTGCGGCCGCCAGCAGCGGGATGGTCTACGCGCACGCCCTTGCCGAGTGCTTTTCCATCCTGACAGGCGGCCGGTTGTCAGTCCAGCTTCCAGCGGCCGACGCGACCAGGATCCTCGAAGCGAACGTGTTCGACCGGATGACGGTGATCTCCCTCACCCCCCGTGAAGTGATGTGGCTCCTCGGAGACTGCCATCGACTCGGCGTCCGCGGCGGTGGAGTTTACGACTGCCTTCATATCGCGGCGGCCCGCAAGGGGAAAGCGGATGAGTTGCTGACCCTGAACGTCCGGCACTTCGCTGCCTTTGCTCCCGATCTCGCATCGAGGATCCGGAAACCTTGAGAGCCGGGAGCCTGCGGTGATGCCTCGGCGTCGATGTCTTGGTAGGTTTCTCCGGAGGGCGCCGGAAGAGGTGGCACACAGGCGGAGTCGCCCGCCTCCATTCGAATATCGCAGTGCTCGTCGGCGGCAGGGGTGGGGCCAGGGTCGCTGATGGCGATGGCCGTCCCGCTGAAGCGCAGCGTCAACTGGCCATGATACTCCGTGGGCCGGTGCGTTGGGTTGTTGACTCGGTAAAGCGCGGCACGATGCTCACCCGTCGTCTGAAAGCGCCACTCGGAGGTGCTGACGCGCACGATCTTGATCGGATCTGAATCCGGATTGTGGGTCCAGCCGCCAGGGCGCTTCTAATGCCCCCACCACAACTGCCATCCTTGACCGTCCACGGTGAACTCCAGTCTGGCATTACTCGTGACGGAGCAGTTGATTTCGAAGTCATCGAGTTCTTCCCCGTGGATGAGGAAGTCGAAAATAGGTTAGCACCGCGGGACCTGCGGCAGATGCTGGAAATGGGGATCCGAGGTGCAAAGGATGAGATCATGCTGAACGACGAGGGCGGCAATCCACAGATCGTTCGTTGGTATGGTCACACCCTTTTTCCGAAGCTGGAGGTAGAGTTGCGCATAGTGATGCGTTGTCTGTTCATCAGGCAGGAGGACGGAGGTGCGTGGGCTGTTCAGGAATCGCCGGAGATTGACGGCATTGGTTGATTCCTGGTTCCCAGCGGCAAAGCCTGCGCGGAGTTCGCCCAAGACAATTAACGGAAGAAAAAGGTGGCGGGCAGTGCGGAGGATTTGGACGCGAACGGGGTCGCCCCGCATGAAGTCGCTGTAGGGGTTGGTATCCAGGGCGACGATCAACATTCCGGACTTTAATTAAAGCTTGATTACAATGAATCAGTCCTTTGTATAAGGACACATTCGGTTGTAACTGTCGGCATGAGCTTGCATCCTGTCCTTGCTGAAAAGTTGAGCGCCGCCCTGGAACCGGCACCGAAGGTGGCGTTGACGGAACGGGACGCCCGTCTGCCTGCGGTGCCGGGCAAGGTGCACGCGGTAATCGGAATGCGGCGCGCCGGTAAGACGATTTTCCTGCGGCAATTGCTCGAGGAATGCCGCGGCAGGCTGCCCTCTGAACGGGCGATTTACCTGAGTCTGGACGATGACCGGTTGGCCACGATCGGAGTGGAACAACTCGGTTTCTTGTTGGAGGAGTATTATCGGCGACACCCGGAGCTGCGCGGGAAGGAATCGGTGCATTGGTTTCTGGACGAGATCCAGTTGGTGCCAGAGTGGGAACGGTTTGCCCGGCGAGTGCTGGATTCCGAGAAGGTGGAGCTGGTGGTCTCGGGTTCCTCGGCCCGGATGCTGTCGCGCGAGGTTCATACGTCGCTGCGCGGACGCGGGATGGCGACAGTGATTCGGCCATTCAGTTTCCGGGAGTTCCTGCGTCACCGCAACGAGGAGCCGGTCAAGGAACCGAGACGCTGGACAGCGGCGGAGCGTTCGCTCGTCGAGAAACGATTCCGCGAATATCTGACCGAAGGCGGCTTCCCGGAGACGCAGGGGTTGGCAGAGGCATGGCGGATCGAACTGCTGCAAGGCTACGTGGACACCGTGTTATTCCGCGACGTGGTGGAGCGTCACGAGGTGACGCAGGTGGCGGCCTTGCGATGGCTGGTACGCCACTGCCTGCGCAACCCGGCGGGTCGTTTCAGCGTGCATCGCCTGCACCAGGATATGAGAGCCCAGGGCCATGGGGTGGCCAAAGACGCCGTTCACGCCATGCTGGGACATCTGCTTGACGCGTTTCTGTTGTCGGCGGTGCCGCTGGCCACCGAGTCGGAGCGCCAACGCAACTCGAATCCGAGGAAGATTTATCCGGCGGACGCGGGATTGAACCGGGCCTTCGACGTCAGTGGCCGTTCGAACCTGGGGCACGCCCTGGAAACCGTGGTACTGCTCGAACTGGAGCGGCGCGGCGCGGAAGTGGGCTACGTGAAGACGGCGGACGGATTCGAGGTGGACTTCCTGGCAAGGCATTTGGCGGCGGGCGAGGAATTGATCCAGGTATGCGCCGATGTGGCGAAACCAGAGACGCTCAATCGCGAATTGCGCGCCCTGTTTGGAGGCGCCAGGGAACATCGCCGCGCCGCGCGGCGCTTGCTTCTCCTCGACCGCGATGGGCTGGCGGCGGTCAACGCGCCAGAGGTCGAGGCGCAACCCGCCTACGAGTGGCTGCTGGCTGCCCCGGACGAGGATTGAACCGAAACAACGTCCGGCATTACCACCGGGATGAACCAATGGAGGCAGGGGAGTGATGAAATGTGCAGATGCGAGCCCACGGACTTAGATTAGGATGAGATGCGCAACGACGGGCAACTGGTGAAGCAACGGGCATCCTGACAGAACAGCCCGCCTCGAGCGAACCCGAGGCGGGCT
>DATKCT010000028.1:0-61015 GCA_035513055.1 Verrucomicrobiales bacterium
GAGTTCGCCGATCTCAGTGCCGGCCGATTCCAGGGTCGCAGTGTGCCGGGCACGGAAGTCTTGCGCTTCGGTCTTGGTTTTGAAGTAACGGCGCTTGGGGCTCCTGGCGCCATTGACCATGACCGAATACGCGGCCTCCCACGCATACCTCGGATGCTTCGAGGGCCGGATTCTAATTCCCTTCGCCATGCCTATTAAGTAGCAGCAAGGCGCAAGAAAGCGCAACTAAAAACGCTACAAAGTGGATACCGATTCCGGGAATGCCTTTGTAGACTTAAAGAGGGGCAGGCGTCCCGCCTGTCCCACTCTTCTAACCGTGGCGCGTGCGCTCCTGCCAGCGACTGGAGCTTTTACATTTCTGGCCTGCCCGGGAGGCCGAAGACGAGGTGATCCCGAAGGGATCAGAGCTTGTAGCCGGTGGTGGCGCGTAGCGACACCACCGGAGACCGTCGATCCATCACCCGCACCCCGGCAGGGGTGCCAGCCCGCGGCCTTCTCCTTCGTTGGTCCAATCATTCAGTCAAGGCACCGCTCATCGAATTGGATCCCGGACTTCTGAAGAAACTCAATCAACTCCGCTCGAAACGATTTCCTCCGGTGTGCTCCTCCTGATCCGCGATATACCGCTGCACATCGCCTCGCACGGACGCACTCACCGTAACCCCTGCATAGCCATTAGAGAAAATGAGATGCTAAAAGCAGGCATGTTTAGGTGGAAGGCATGGCCAGCCGCTTGCTGGCACCCCTGCCGGGGTGCGGATCGAGATGCAACTCAGACCGGTGGTGTCGCTGCGCTTCACCACCGGCTACAAGCTGGGAAGCCTCCGGCTTCTCCCGAGGCTCTGCAAGCTCCTTCGATTGAAGTTTGGGGCCGCGTCCAGTCGCAAATGTAAAAACTCCACGCGCCGGCACTCCTGCCCGCGAACTCCAGGCGCGGGCACTCCTGCCCGCGAACGCTTGCGGCTCCACGGGGGACAGGAGTGTCCGCCGAGGCAATTCAGTATCCTGCGGCTTGACCGTCCTTGCGCGATTCGGAGGCGCCGTAATAGACATCCTTTTCGCGATCGTAGAGGATGGCTTGGTATCCCCCGTAGATGCCGATATCGGAAGTCACCAGGTGACCGCGTTCGAGAAGCTCGCGAACCGAGCCATAAGGAAAACCGGATTCGAGATGGACCCGGCCTCCAGCCTTCATGCTCTCGCCGGTCGGCTGGGATGAGCCGGTGTGGACGACCCGGGGGGCGTCGCCGGCTTCTTGCAGGTTCATATCGAAATCGACGAGATTGAGCAGGACCTGAACGTGGGCCTGCGGCTGGGTGGCTCCACCCATGACGCCGAAGCTGAGCCAGGGCTTGCCTTCGCGGGTGACAAAGGCGGGGATGATGGTGTGGAAGGGCCGCTTCCCAGGGGCATAACTATTGGGTTTGCCCTCTGCGAGGTCGAAAAGTTCGCCGCGGTTCTGAAGGCAGAAGCCGAGGCCATCCGGACAAAGACCGGATCCGAAGCCGCGGTAGTTGCTCTGAATCAGGGAGACCATATTCCGGTCCTGGTCAGCCACAGAGAGGTAAACGGTGTCGCCTTCGTCGATGGCGGGATTGCCGGGCTCGTCGGTGAGGGCGGCGCGAGCCGGATTGATCTGGGCGCGGCGTCCGGCGGCGTATTCCTTCGAGATCAGCTCTTGCACGGGGACGCGGCCGAAGGCGGGATCGGCATAGAATCGTGCCCGGTCGGCAAAGGCGAGTTTCTTGGCTTCGATGAACCAGTGAAGGTGATCGGGGCTGCCGAATCCCGCTGAACGCAGGTCGAAGCCTTCGAGGATGTTCAACATTTGGAGAGCGGCGATGCCCTGTCCGTTGGGCGGCAGTTCCCAAAGCTGGTAACCGCGGTAGTCGCAGGATACGGGATCGACCCATTCCGAGCTGTGCGCGGCGAGGTCTTCGGCGCGCAGGTAGCCGCCGGTCCGTTGCATGAAGGCGTCGATGGCGCCCGCGATGGAACCGCGGTAAAAGGCGTCGCGTCCCTCGCTTGCGATCGTTTCCAGCGTGGCGGCGAGGGCTTCGTTGCGAAAGATTTCGCCTTTGGCGGGCGCCCGGCCACCGGGAAGGAAAGTCTCGCGGAATCCGGGTTGATCCTCGAGCTTTTCGGCGCTGCGAGCCCAGTCCCGGGCGATGACTTCGGTGACGGGGAAGCCTTCGCGGGCGTAGCGGATGGCGGGATCGAGCACGGCGTCCATGGGAAGCTTGCCGAAGCGCTCGTGCAGGGTGAACCAGCCGTCCACACAACCGGGCACGGAGACGGGGAGAGGTCCGTCTTGAGGGATCGATTCGAGACCGGCCTCGCGCAGGATCGCGCCGGTCAATGCCGCCGGAGACCGTCCACTGCCGTTGAGGCCGTGCAGCCGCGAGGAAGCGGAATCCCAGACGATGGCGAAGAGGTCGCCGCCCAGCCCACAGCCGGTGGGTTCGGTCAGGCAGAGGACGGCGTTGGCGGCGATGGCGGCGTCTACGGCGCTTCCGCCGCTCCGAAGGATGTGCAGGGCGGCCTGGGTAGCCAACGGCTGACTGGTGGCGGCCATGGCGTGGCGGGCGATGACCTCGGAACGGGTGGCGAATTCCAGGCCGGTCGGTCGGTCGGTGGCCATGCTAGGTAGGACGAGGCAAAAAAAGGCGGTGACGAGAGCAGGCAGGCGAACAGACCGTTGGACGCCGGTGGATTCTGCAAGGAGCGGACAAAGCATCGGCAGGGCGCTTGATCACGGAATATTCTGGGCGCCGAGGCGGGCGCGGTGGCGATAGTAGACCTGCGCGGCGCGGCCCATGTAATGCGGCACGAAATAATCCTCGGCGGCGAGTTTCAGATGCGCCAGAGCGGAAGCGTTGCGGCCCTGAGCTTCCTCGTAAAGTCCGATGTAGAGGTGGGCGTATCCGAGGCGGTCGCGCAGCTCGGCAGGATCCGGCTCACCGGCTTCACAGGCCGCCAAGACATCTTTCTCCGTTCCGGTTCCGGCATACAGACGGTGGATTTCGGTCATCGGGACACGCGGATCCCCTTCGATCGGGATGAGCTTGCGATGCGCTTGCTCGACGTTCTCCTGGCGAGCCACGCAGAGATAATGCCAGGCGGCGTTCTCGACGTCGCGGGGATTGACGGTTTGGTGTTCCTCGAATTGGCGCCTTCCGGCGGCGTAATCGCCGTTGCAGTAAAGGGCGATGCCCCGTTGCCAATGCGCGGCGCGCCGGCCGGGGAAGGCTTCGAGGTAAGCATTGAAATCGGCGACGCTGCCGGCAAAATCGCCTAACATGAAGCGAGCCACGCCGCGGTAGTGCCGGAGATCCGCGGAGTCCGGACGCAGTTTGAGGCAGACATCGAAATCGTCTTTGGCGCGTTGGTAGGCTCCCTGGCGGTCGAAAATGGAAGCGCGCAGGGCGCGGGCGTCGAAATCCTCGGGATCCGCAGCGAGAACGGCCTCGAGCCGTTCCAGGGCGGCGGCGACGTCGCCTTCGCGATAGATCTGGAGGGCGCGCTCCGCTGGAGACTGGAGGGCTTCTCCAAGTTCACGCACTTTGGCTTCGCGATCCGCTTCCGGACCGGGTTGCTCCGCCGGAGGGAGCGGCGGCTCCGGGCCGGCGCGCAGAGATGACGCCGTCGCCGGCCCGCTTCCCCAAGTGAGGAGAAGCAGCGCGCACAGGGCGCGGCGGTTAGCGCGGAAAGCCATGGCCGGGGAGGGGACGCGTGGTTCAGGCTTGCAAAGCGCTGCGCACACGTTCCAGCAACTTCTGCGTGGCGCGGATGCCCTCCACTTCGCTGAGTTTGGATCCTTCGTATTCGATGCCCACGTATCCGCGGTAACCGGCCGCGAGCACAATCTCCATCATCTTTTTGTAGTCGGTATGGGTCTCATCCCCGGCTTCGTTGAAGTCGTGGCTCTTGGCGCTGACGGCTTTGGCGTAAGGCATGAGTTCCTTCACCCCCTGGTAGCGGTCGTACCAGGTGTCGTCGGACACGCGGAAGTTGCCGAAATCGGGAAGAGTCCCGCAATTCTCTAAATCCACGCGTTTCATCACGGCCGCGAGCCACGCTCCGTCAGAGGAGAATCCGCCATGGTTTTCCACGATGACGTTGAGGTCGAGCGGCTTGGCGACTTCTGACAGGCGGCGAAGGCCGTCGGCGGCGAGTTTTTCTTGTTCTTCACGGGAGCCTCTGGAACCGGCGTTGACGCGCAGGGAATGGCAACCGAGGAACTTGGCGGCTTCGAGCCAGGGTTTGTGGTTTTCCACCGTCTTGATTCGCTCCGCTTCCTCGGGGTGACCGACGTCGCCGAGCCGGTCGCACATGATGAGCAGGCTCTTGACTCCGGCATCCTCTCCGCGCTGCCGCAATTCTTTGAGGTAGTTCTGGTCTTGGACCTTATCCATGAAGAATTGGTTGACGTATTCGACGGCGTCGATGCCGAACTCCTTCTTGGCGAACTCGGCGAAATCGCGGTTGTCCATCTCCCCGGCGAAGATGGCTTTGTGGAGTGACCACTGGGCCAGGGAGATGCTGAAGGCGGGCTGGTCCGCGGCGCGGAGGATGGCCCTCGAGGGGAGCAGAGAGACGGAAGCGCCTGCTGCGACGGTTTGCAGGAAGCGGCGGCGAGGAAAGGGGGAGGGGATGGCCATGAGGAGCAGGCTAGCTCAGGGGATCGCCTGCTGCCAAACGAAAAAGGGAGACGCGAAGGCGTGCAGCAGGGGGGGAAGCGTCGCTTCGCAACTCGGCCGTTGGCGCGACCCTTCGGGCGAAACGTGGTGAAAGCGTGGATTTTGTTGCTCGCCGGCCATGCATTGCAATTCGCTCCCTCCTCGCGTCGCGCCAGCCCTCCCAACAAGTCCCGCGCGGCATCCTCGAATAAATCGACAAGCCCTGCCGGCGGGACATCGTTTTGAGTGACAACGACATGCCGCGCCGGTTGACAATCCCGCTTTCACGGGAAATCTCCGTCATGCGCCGGCGGGTCGTGATCAAGTTCGGGTCGGGAATCCTGACCACTCCGGACCGCGTGGATCTCGATGCCGGGCAGTTCGAGGGATTGGTGGCCGCGGTGGCCGGGATCCGGCGCGGTGGAGTCCAGTGTGTTCTCGTTTCCAGCGGCGCTGTGGCCGCTGGGCTCCCTGCTTTCCGGCTCGAGAACCGGCCCGCCGACACCGCGATGTTGCAGGCCTGTGCGGCGGTGGGCCAGACCCGGCTGATGCATTTCTATGAAACGCTTTTCCGGCAGCATAAACTGACGGTAGCCCAACTGCTCTTGACCCACGAAGACTTGCGAGAGGATACGCGACGGCGAAACTTTCAGAACACGCTCGAGCGTTTATTGGCTTTCGACGACACCGTTCCTATCATCAACGAAAACGACTCGGTCTCGGTGGAGGAACTCCGGTACGGGGACAACGATTTGTTGTCCGCCGACGTGGCGGTGATCTCCGGGGCGGATTGCCTCGTGTTGTTGACCACGGTGGATGGGTTGCTTCCTCCGGGAAAGACCAATGGGGAGGACATCGTGCGCACGGTCGAAAACATCGGGGAGGTGCAGTCCTATGCCTTGGAAGAGCACGGGCGCTTTTCGGTCGGCGGCATGCAATCAAAGCTCCGGGCCGTTGACCGCGCGGTGACCGCGGGCATCGAGACTTTTATCGCGAACGGCCGGCGGCCCGAACAATTGGAAGCGGTCTTGGCGGGCCGGGGCCATGCCACGCGATTCGTGGCGCGGGCCAAGGCCGAACCCGCCTATCCCGCGCTGGAAATCGAATCTGTTCAGAAAGCGGAAACCCCCTTATGAGAAACACTCTTATGATAATGCGCGCTTGGTGTTCGATCTTTTGGATGGGCGCAACCGCGTGTTCCGCGGCGGCGGCGCGCGAGGTTCCTCGTTATTCCATCGAGGATTTCCTGGAGACTACGCGGTATTTCGGAGCTTCCTTCTCTCCCGATCAAAGCAAGATTTTGGTGAGCAGCGATGCCACGGGGATACCCAATGTCTGGGCCATTCCGGTGGACGGTGGGGAACCCCAGCAACTGACGGATTCGCGCGAGCACGCGATTTTCTCGGCTGGCTATTTTCCTGCTGATGAGCGGTTTCTCTATTTGAGCGACCAAGGCGGCAACGAGTTGAGTCATCTCTACGTTCGAGAGGCCGACGGTTTAGTCCACGACCTCACTCCCGGGGAGAATCTCAAGGCGGTCTTCTTCGGTTGGGCCTATGACGACAAGACCTTTTTGGTCGGAACGAACGAGCGCGACCGGCGATTTTTCGATGTCTACGAGCATCAAACCGATGGGTATGCCCGGGAGTTGATCTATCAAAATGAAGACGGCATGAATTTCGCGGACCTGTCGCCGGACCGGCGCTCGATCGTGCTCCAACAGGAGTTGGGAAATGCCGACACGGACTTGTATCTGCTGGACCGGGAAACCGGAGAGAAGACGCTGCTGACCGACGATCCGGAGCCTGTCGAAAACAGGATGCAGGGCTTTAGTCCCGACGGAAAGCGGCTGTATTACGTAACCAACCGGGATCACGAGTTTAGTTACCTGGCGCGCCGTGAAATCGACACTGGAACCGTGACTCCGGGAGACAAGGGGGATTGGGATCTGGTGTTCTCGGCGTTGTCCAAGCGGGGGACCTACCTGCTGACGGCCCGCAACCGCGACGGGCGCAACGATATCCGGCTGGTCGACCGGGCGACGGGTGTTCCGGTGGAACTGCCCAATCTTCCCCAAGTCGACATCACCTCAGTGGTGATTTCGGATGACGAGCGGCGGATTGCATTTTACGCCGGCAGCAGCCGGCAGCCGGGCGATCTCTACGTTTTTGATCTTGCCGGGGGAGAGCCGAGAAAGCTGACGCGTTCGCTCAATGCCGCCATCGACCCGGAGAATCTCGTTGAGGGCGAGGTCCTGCGTTTCCACTCGTTCGACGGATTGGAGGTGCCCGGCATTCTGTACCGTCCGCATGGCGCGACGGCCAGCGATCCGGTTCCGGCGATGGTATTGGTGCACGGAGGGCCGGGCGGTCAGAGCCGCTTTGGTTACCAGCCCTTAGCCCAATACTTGATCAATCACGGGTACGCGCTTTACGCCATCAACAACCGGGGCAGTTCGGGATACGGAAAGACCTTTTTCCATTTGGATGATCGCAAGCACGGGCGGGATGACTTGGACGACGTGGTCGAAAGCCGGAAGATGTTGGCGGAACTGGACTGGGTGGATGGAAAACGGATCGGGGTGATGGGCGGTTCCTACGGCGGTTACTTGACCTTGGCCGCCCTGACCTTCCGCCCGGAAGTGTTCGACGCCGGGGTCGATCTTTTTGGGATTTCGAATTGGCACAGAACAGTGACGAACATTCCGCCTTGGTGGGAATCCGGCCGCAAAGCCCTGGAACAGGAATTGGGCGAATTTTCTGACGAGGAGTTCTTCCGCGCCAAGTCGCCCCTGTTTCACGCCGAGAAGATCCGCCGGCCGCTGATGGTCTTGCAAGGCGCCAACGATCCGCGCGTGCTGAAAGTCGAGTCCGACGAGATTGTGGAAGCGGTTAAACGGAACGGGGTTCCCGTCGAGTATGTGGTGTTTGACGACGAGGGTCACGGCTTCGTGAAGAAAGAGAATCAAGCCACGGCCTACCGGGGGATCCGGGAGTTTCTCGACCGCCATTTGAAGGGTGAGGGTGGGGGGTGAGAAGTGGCCGGTGGAGTGGCCAGTGGATTTCTCTTTACAATGCGGATCGGCTTTCTATGGATGGAGCAACGTCATGCAACCGGACTATTTGGCGGTCTTGCTTCAATTGGTGATCGTGGGGGGATTCGCCGCGGGGACTTTGGGATTGAGCGTTCTCTTGGGACGGAGTGGGGTGCGCTCCGCGGTGAAGGATTCGGCTTACGAATGCGGCATGCTCCCGATCGGGGATGCCCAGGCGCGGTTCAGCGTAAAGTTTTATCTCGTAGCGATGCTCTTCGTCCTTTTCGACATCGAGGTCGTGTTCCTCATTCCCTGGGCGGTCTCTTTCCGCAGTTTGGCCGTCACCGGGGGGAACATGCTGGCATTCACTTCGGCGTTGAGTTTCGTGACGATTCTGTTTGTCGCCTATTTGTATGCGCTCAAGAAGGGCGCGCTGCGCTGGAGCGATTGAGGCGGGTTTTCGTCTCCGTGGCAGGCCTCCGGACCTTCTCGATGGAACCTGCATCGAAAAACGGATGACAGAGTGATCCGGATCCGATACATCCGGAGGATTCCCAAATGGGAAAGGGGAAAGCAAGTTCCGCACCGCTTACAACTTCATGATCAAATACCTGACCGAATTCATTGGAGCGTTTTTCTTGGTGCTGACGGTCGGTTGCACCGTCATTCCGGGAAGCGCGGGAGTGATTCCGCCAATCGCCATCGGCTCGGCGCTGATGGTGATGGTTTTCGCCGGGGGACACATTTCCGGCGCACATTACAACCCGGCCGTGACGGTGGCGGTGTGGCTGCGCGGGCGCTGTGAGGCCAAAGACGCGGTGGCCTACATCGTCGCCCAGTTGGCGGCTGCGGTCGCGGCGGCCCTGGCGGCGCAGTTTTTGGTGGGAAGCGGGACGCCGATGGTGATCGAGAGCGTGCCGAAGGCCCTTGTGGCTGAGTTTCTCTTCACGTTTGCTCTGGCCTACGTCGTGCTCAACGTCGCCACGGCCAAGGCCAACGCGAATAATTCCTTTTATGGCCTCGCCATCGGTATGACGGTGATGACCGGTGCGTTCGCCGTGGGCGGCATCTCGGGCGGCGCCTTCAACCCGGCCGTGGCTCTGGGCATCGGGATCATGAAGCTGGTGAACTTCGCCGACATTTGGATCCACATTGTGGCGAATCTGGCGGGGGGAGCAGCAGCGGCCTTGATCTTCAAGTTCGCCAATCCCGAAGACCGCTGAGAGCGTTGAGAGCGTTGGGAGCTGCTGAGCAGTTGACCGCGAGCGCCGGAAGCAAGTCTTTCGGGGCTTCGGTCTGCAGTGCGGCCCGCTCTCCAAGACCGGCTTGGGCTAGCCCACAATTCTCATACCTTTTCTCCTGTGGCGCGCTGCACCTCATCCTGCCGTCGTTCCGCTTGCCTCGGGCTTGAACATCGACTGACTGCAAATGGGATCTGGAGAGGAAGTCGCACCGGCCACATTGGCGGAGTTGCATGAGCGGGCGTCGCGACCTGACCCCCGGACGACGGAGGCTCTGAAGGGTTTCCCAGGACCAGTGCTGGTCCTGGGCGCGGGAGGGAAAATGGGCTTTCATTTGACCCGGGCGCTGCAGCGGGCGGCCGACGGCGAGTATCAGCGCGTGCTGGCCGTTTCCCGGTTCGGCAGTCCGGAGTCCGAGGCGCCGTTTCTCGAAGCCGGTATCGAGACGGCGCGCTGCGATCTCGAAGACGAATCCCAATTGGCGGAGTTGCCGGATGCGGCGCTCGTGTTTTATCTTGCGGGAATCAAATTCGGGACCACCGGCCGGCCTGACTTGTTGAGGAGATTCAACGTCGAAATGCCCAGAGTTGCAGCATCACGCTTCCGAGGCTCGACCTTGGTGACGTTGTCTTCGGGCTGCGTTTACCCGTTCGCCGCGGTGGACGGGCCAGGTTCGCGCGAGTCCGATCCTCCGGATCCGCCAGGTGATTACGCGCGCTCCTGTCTGGGCCGGGAAGAGGCGTTTTGTGAGGGGGCGCGTCGCTGGGGCACACCTTGCGTCTTGATCCGGTTGAATTACTCGGTGGATCTGCGCTACGGCGTGCTGGTGGATATCGGACGCAAGGTCTGGGCGAACGAGCCAGTGGACGTAAGCACCGGTTGGGTCAACGCCATCTGGCAAGGAGACGCTGTGAACATGATCATCCGGTCCGCGCTATGGGCGGCAAGACCTCCAGATATCCTCAATGTGACCGGGCCTAGCAAAATATCCGTGCGCGAAGCGGCCTTGGAGTTTGGGCGCCTTTTCGGAAAACCGGCGATCATTGTGGGTCGTGAGCGCGAGACGGCGTGGTTGGGCGATGCTTCGAAGATGAGAGAGCGATTGGGAGCGCCGGAAGTTTCCAACGCCCTTTTGATCCGATGGGTGGCGAGTTGGCTCAAGCAAGGCGGCGAGATATTGGACAAACCGACCCGCTTTGAGGTGCGGGACGGGGATTTCTAACGAGGTCGAATGGACGCGGAGAAACGAGAACGCTTGTGCGGAGGCGAGGTCGTTCCGGCCTGCCCGCTCGCGCTGGAAAACAACGGCCGTTGGGCGGAACGGCATCAGCGGGCTCTCGTGCGCTATTATGCGGAGGCCGGCGCGGGCGGCTTGGCGGTCGGCGTGCATTCGACGCAGTTCGAGATTCGCGATCCGCGGCATGGCCTGTTCGAGCCCGTGCTCGAATTGGCGGCGCGGGAAATGGAGGAGTGGCCGCCGGCGCGCGATATGATTCGCGTCGCGGGGATCTGCGGCGACACGGAGCAGGCATTGCGAGAAGCGGCTTTTGTTCAGGAGACGGGCTACGATCTGGGTCTGGTCAGCCCCGCGGCTTTTCGAGATGCATCCGACGAGGAATTCCTGAATCATTGCCGGTCTGTGGCTGAAGTGATGCCAGTGATGGGTTTCTACTTGCAGGAAGCCGTAGGGGGACGGCGATCGGGCTTTGGATTCTGGCGGAAGTTTTTCGAGATCCCAGGGGTCGTCGCCGTCAAAGTCGCGCCCTTCGATCGCTACGCCACGCTGGAGGTGGTGCGAGCCGTCGTCGAATCGGGCCGGGACGATGTCGCGCTTTATACGGGAAACGACGATCACATTCTCGGCGATCTGATCACACCCTTTCGTTTCGGGGATAAGGTCCGCTATTTCGCTGGGGGTCTGCTGGGGCAATGGGGCGTTTGGACGCGCCGGGCGGTTGAGCAACTGCGGGCGGTTCAACTGACCCGGCCGTCCGGCGAAGGCATCGGGGATTGGTTAGAGCAAAACGTCGCATTGACGGACGCCAACGCGGCGGTCTTTGATGCGTCCAACGGCTTCCGGGGTTGTTTAGCTGGGATACTCGAGGTCTTGCGGCGTCAGGGGCTGGCGCCGAGCCGGCGCTGCCTCAGTTCGAGGGAGGTGCTGTCGCCCGGGCAGGCGGAAGAGATCGACCGGGTCTGTCGCCAGCATCCGCAGTTGACTGATGACGACTTTGTGAAGGAGAACCTTTCCCGGTGGTTGGGATAGGAGCGGGATGAGGGCGGGAAGGGCGCCGGGCTCTGGCAGCGCGGCGGTAGCCCGGAGGGGAGGAACACGGCGGCGGGGACCGGCGTATTCTTCGGCCGTCAAAAGCTGGTGGGCAACGAGCGTAAGCGAAGTAGGGTTTGGCTCATGGCCTCGAAACGAAACATGCTTGGAAATTGTGGGATGCTTCTTTGTGGGATGCTTCTGTGTCTTGCCCTGATGACCCCTTGTGTCTTGGCCGCGGACAGCCCCATCGCCATCGTCGTTCACGGGGGGACCGTCAGCCAGAGTCCCGGAGACTACGGGGAAGAACTGAAAGAGGCTCAGAAGGAAGTCATCGTCGCGGCGTTGCGGGCCGGGCATGCCGTGTTGGAGGAAGGGGGATCGAGCCTCGATGCCGTGCAGGCGGCGGTGCTGATTTTGGAGGATTCCCCATTGTTCAATGCGGGGAAAGGCGCAGTGTTCACCAACGAAGGGCGCAATGAACTGGACGCCTCGGTCATGGAAGGAAAGGGCTTACGGGCCGGGGCTGTCGGCGGCGTGACCACGATTCGCAATCCGGTCCTCGCCGCTCGCGCAGTGATGGAAAAGTCGCCCCACGTGCTCATGACGGGCGCCGGAGCGGAGAAGTTTGCGGCGGAACAAGGTCTCGAACTCGTGGATCCAGCCTATTTTCGGACCGAGGACCGGCTGAGAGAGTTGGAGCAATTGCAGGAACGGCTGAAACGGCAGGAGCGGGAGGCTGAGGAGAGGCGCGGCGAGGAACAGGGTTCTGCCGCGGAGCGCACGCGCCAGAGTCCGGTTGGAAAACGGGAGGAGGGCGCAGCGCAGGAGAGTCTGGGAACGGTGGGCGCCGTGGCTCTGGACCGGAGCGGAACCATCGCGGCGGCGACCTCGACCGGAGGTCTGACCAACAAGCGTTTTGGCAGAATCGGAGATTCGCCCATCATCGGGGCGGGGACCTATGCGGACAACCGGGCCGGCGGCATTTCCTGCACGGGCCACGGCGAGTATTTCATCCGGTATGCAATCGCCTACGACATCCTGGCGCGCGTGCGATACCGGGAGGATTCGTTGTCCGAGTCGTGCCGGGAGGTGGTTCAGGGAGTGCTGAAGGAAGCTGGAGGGCGGGGCGGCGTGATCGGACTGGATCCTTCCGGCGAAGTGGTGATGGAACAGAACACGCCGGGCATGGTGCGCGGATGCATCGATACAGGTGGAAACCTACGATTTGCCGTGTTCGCGGAGGAGCGATGAGCGCGGCGAAAGCGCTAACGGATAGGGTTACGGAATAACTACAGCCCGGTAATACCCCTCCGGCTCGGCGTTCCTCACGGGATCGGTGTCCGTGAAAGTAGCCTCGCCGCCGGCGGCGGCGATGGGCGCATCATTGATCTTGGTCCAGGTCTCTTGATCCGTGGAGTATTCGACGTCGTAGGATCTCCCCTCCACGGCCGACCAGGTGATGGTGGGATTTGATCCGTCTACGCTGGCGCTGATGACTCGCAAGTAGGATGCGGAGGAGTTGGGGTCGGTGCCCGCAACCGCTTCCGCGGCATCGGAGACGCCGTCCCCATCGGAATCGTCTTCCGGGAGGTCTTCTCCGGGCGAGACGTTAGCGAAGACCGCATCGACGTTGTTGAAGTTGTTGAGCGCGATGCGAAGTTGATAGTCTCCTGGGGGCAGGTTGAGGACAGCATCTTCTCCGGATCTCCAGACTTCGGAAGGAGTGGGATCGGCGGAGGTGTCCACGCTCACAAGGGGCGAAAGGAGGGTGGCGCCCGTTGCATCGTAGACGCCCACGGTGGAGGCGGGAGAGCCGTCATGACCTTCGCGGTTGGCGAAGGAAGCTCCGAAGACGACGTTGGAAGTCTCCGTTAGGGTGAAGTTTTGAAAGATTTCAAAAACACCATTCAGATCGAGGATCTGTGAGCCGTCCGCCGCCGTGTCGACGCCGCTTCCGTACGGGGTTCCGTCGTTGCGGATCAAGTTCCAAGTCTCCGCGGGACCGGTCTGACTCCACCCGGTGGGCGCCGTTCCCAGGTTGTTGGTGTTGATATTCGCTAAAACGGGCTCTTCGAACGAGCCGTTGACGAGAATGTTGGAATCGGGCTCGACGTTGGGCTGCGGGACGGGTTGTCCGGCGGTGGCTTCGAGCCGGACGTAGTCGTATTGAATCCAAGCGGAATCGCTGCCTCCAGTGCGTTCAATTTCGATTGTGTTGGCTCCTTCCATGACGTTGTAATCGCCTGCCAACACGACTTCCTGAATGACCCGGCCGGAATCGATTCCCGTGTCGCTGAAGAATTCCGTTCCGTTCAAGCGAAAGACGAGGTCATGGATGCTGGGTCCGTTATCCACAGCCCCTTGGCAGCACAGGGCAAAGGTCATGCGCAATTGCGTATCGGGTGCGGCGGTTTCGGCGTCCACATTGAAGTGGATCCGGTTAAAGGGATCGCCGGGCACGTGCGCCCGGTCGAAGTTGAGGAACGGCTCATGGTCCACCACGATGCCGATGGGATCCGGGTAGACGCCCCAGAAATAGAAGTCGTCGTCCTGCAGGAGCGGGCTGCCGGGAGGACCTCCATCGTTTCCCATTTCCTGGCTGAATTCGACCTGATTGCCGTTGGTGGAGTCGCCGAGGGTCCACAGTTCGGTGAACTCCAACGGGACGTTTTCAGAAGAGATAGGCTGACCGGGATTGGCGATGATCTGGGCGATCTCGTCCGCGGTGAGGGCGACGTTGTAAATCTGGACGTCGTCGACGACTCCGTCGAAGGGCAAGACGCCACTGAATCCGCCGATGCTGAACCCGGCCGTGCCGTCGCCGGTCGGCACGGGGGCGGGACTGGCTTGAGAGCCGGCTGAGGTTCCATCGATCCAGAGCGCGACTTCTTCCGGGGAGAATGTGAGAGCCACGTGTTGCGGTTCGCCGCTCAACCCCGCTCCTGTAGTGTCGAACACGGGGCTTCCGTCGACGAACCATTGAAGCTGATTGCCGTTGGTGAGGACGGCGAATTCGGGAGTCGCTCCGTTGGCGAAGATGGTCTGCGGGTCGTCGAAGCTTCCGGGATCCACCCACAGAGAAACGGTGAAAGAGGTCCATTGGGTAAGCGCTCCGGGGGGAACAACGGCGCTGCCGCCGCCGCTCACGTCCAAGGATGTTCCCGCGGCCAGGGGCGGCGAGCCTAGCACAGCGGCGCCCACCAGTTCTCCGTGGCGCGCCCAGCCGGAGGCGTCGCGGATTTCGGTTTCGCCGGCGGCTTCATCAAGCCGGTAGTGAGCGATGGGTCCGCCCTGGAGCGCGAAATCGGCTATCAGTGAGACGCTGAAAGCGCTTTCTGTGGGATCCGGATCGTTGGTGGTGTAATCGAGAACGGCGTTGAAGGTGCCGGTTAGGCCGCCGGAGTCGACGCTGAGGACAATCTCGCCCGTTTGTCCGGGCCCGATGGGACCGGGGAAAGACTCGATGGCGAACAGGCCGGCGTCGGGACCGCTCAGGGACGGGTTGCTCAGAACGAGATCCTGGGAGGGACCGGCATTGCGGACGGTGAGGGACTGTTCCACGGGCCCGCCGGCTGAGTTAGACCTTCCGAAGCGGTGGATGCGGGAAGCGACGGCATTGGGGTCCGAAGGAATGGCGCTGAGGAGGATCAGCTCGCTATAGGTGTATTCGTTGTGCGGGCTGCCGCCCCAGTTCAATTGCTCACTCCTGTCCCCGGCCCCGTCGTCGTCGTTGATGTTGATGTTGAAGCCGATGGGCGCGTCCTGAGTCTCGCCTCCCACGAGCGTGCTTTTGGGAATCTTGAATTAGACCTCCCAATTGTTGGCGTCGAGGACGGTGGAAGCGGCGAACCACTGCTGGTTTTCTCCGAACTGGGGATTGTTCGCTTCCATGTCTCGCCAGGCCCCGTTGGTCGTGAACACGAACTGACCGTCGTAGAGTTCATCGGTGGCACGGGCGTCGAGGTTGCTCTCGTTGGAATCGAAGAAGATTTCGACGCTGTCGTCGACCCAGGTCATGCCGTCTTCCGTTCCCGCGGCAACGGTGTCGGCGAGGATCATGTTGTCCCACACCTTGACGCCGACATAAATGGCCTCGTCATCGTGGCTGAGGCGCCAGTCAAAACCGTGGTTGTCGTAATCGTGCTCGTCGTCGCCCACGCGGTAGACGCCGGTGTGGGTGGAAACCGTCACCACTTCAGCGCCGGCGTATTCTCCATCGTCGATTCTGCCGTCGATGGTGGGCGCTTCTGCGGTCTTCAGACCCTGATACTGGCGGTGTCCGATGTACAGGTTGCCGTAGGTGGCTTCCACGTGCGTTTGGCCAACCCAGATCAGTTGGCGCTCAGCGGCCCCGCCTCCGTCGTCGTCGTTCACGGCGACGGTGAAGCCGATGAATTCGCCATGTTGGGGATTGCCGATGAGGTTGAAGGGAATGCAGAATTCGGCGGCGTAGCCGCCTGGGAATTCCTGCGCGCGCGCATACCATCCTTCCCCGGCTCCGAACGGGGGATTTCCAGCTTCCGCATGACGGTAAGCGTTGTTGGCCGTGATGACATATTGCCCGCCCGTGTCGACGATGGCGGGATTGGTCCCCGTAGTGTCGCGATCCGGAAAGTTGCTGTTGTCGCCGTCGACGAAAATCTCGACGCTGTCGTCCTGCCAGGTTTCGCCATTTTCACTTCCTGCTGCCGCGCTATCGGTCGAGATGTCGCTGTCCATGACCACGACGGCGATGTAGAGGGCTTCACCGGTCACGCCCGCGTAGATATTGGCGCTGAGGTCGGCGTCGTCCGCCGGGACGGTTCCGTGGCCGAGCGTGCCTCCGCGGATTCCGTCGGCGACTGCGGAGTCGACGCGGAACTCCCAGCCGCGGAAGCTGGACTTCATCCACTCGGTCAACGGGTCTACGCTGCCGTCAATGACCGGCGGCGCGTCCAGTGGATGGGCGATGCGTGTCTTGGTGGGATCCGGCTCGAGTTGAGCATTCGAACCTTGGATCCCGGCGAACGGGAGCAACGCTCCCAGAGCAATCGTCCGGTAGTGCATAGCGTGATCGGGGGTAGGGGGCTGGTATGGGCAGGCCGGGCCGCGAGCACGGAATCGCAACCCGCGGAGCCAGGCGAGGAGTTTCGCGTGCCCGCAAGATTGAGAAAGGTCGTGTCGCGCCCGGATGGCGACGCAAAACATACTGACGAATCCGTTGATGGAGAGTCAAGTCTATCTCCCCGGGATGAATCGCTCAATCGCAAAAAGCGTCAGCGCGAGGAGCGGTGCAAACACCAGAACGACGGCGGCCGGCGAGGCTCCGAGTAGCTCTGGGAGGGTAGGTAAGGCGACCACGCAAGACGTGGATAATCTTCCGGCCTCATGGGAGAGTTTTGGGAACAGGGCGTACTCACCAGCCCGGCTTCTCGGCTGCGCGCGGCCTTGGCAGTAAGGGGTTCGCAGCGCCTCGCGACGAAACGGTATGAGAAATGGGGGCCAGAGAAGACCGGGTTGGGTCCAGCGTGGGCCATGCGCCGGACGGAGCCGTGTCTCGGGTTCCCAAAAGAGCGCCTAAAAAGCGCGAAACACCTCGACATTTCCCTTGCCCGAAGCGCCGGTTCCGCCTGAGAATACCGGAGACGAGCCAGGACGAACGATCGCATCCAAAGCAACAGGCATTGAACAGTCAAGTCAATCCCATAAGGGTAACAAGGAGAACGCTATGAAAACGATCACTCAGGCTCTCATTGGCATCACGGCATGTCTCGGTCTCTCTCCGTTCTTGACCGTTCTCTCGGGGCAGGACGCCAAACCCTCAAGTTACTCGCCGGTCGTCGAAAAGGAAACTTTCGATCAAACCGTGGAACGGATGCGCGCGGCCAAGCCGGAAGTGATGCAGCGGCAGATGGAGTTGTTGGAAGCGCGGTACGACCTGAGCGATCGACCGGCGGACGGCGTGACCATGGATCGCGGCAAAGCGGTTCAAGCCGGTGTGCGGGTGAAACTGCCCGCGGGCAGGACGTGGCAGCAGCTCGCCGAGATGTCTCCCGATGAAATCCGAGAGCAGGCGGTTTGGCCGCTGGGGTTCCTGCCGCTGCCTCATCCCAATCACCCCGAAGGGGGAATGGTATTTCCCAAGTTTCACATCGACGAGATCAAAAAACAGGAAGAGCGCGACTTGACGCGCTTCGACCTCGACTACGATCTGCCCGATCATTTTCTTCCCGAATTCCCCCCGCCGATCTACTTGACGACACGTCCCGATCTGGGGGATGTCTCGCAAGGGAAACTCGTCACGATTGACAATCATTACGATCTATTCAACGGAATTTTGAATCCCAAACAGATTGAGGGGATTCGTTTGTTGGTGACTCCGTTCCCGCAGCAGCAGTTTAACCAGACGCACGATCGTCGCAGTTTAAAGGCGAGCCGGGGGGTCACCTGCTTCGACTGCCACGTCAACGGTCACACCAACGCGGCGACTCACCTGGTTGGGGACATTCGCCCTCAGGAGTTCCGCCATCGCATCGACACGCCTTCCTTAAGGGGAGTCAACATCCAGCGCCTATTCGGCTTGCAACGGGCATTGAAATCGGTGGAGGATTTTACCGAGTTCGAACAGCGTGCCGCTTATTTCGATGGGGATCCCGTAATCGCCACCAAAAAGGGCGTGAATGTCCTGGAACGTGCCAGCCAGGTCCACTTTATGGCCGAGTTCCAGGCCCTGCTCGACTTTCCTCCCGCTCCCAAACTGGATGTGTTCGGAAAACTCGATCCCGGCAAAGCTTCCGAGCAAGAACTCAACGGACAAGAAGTGTTCTTCGGGAAAGCCCGTTGTGCCGAATGCCACCCGGCTCCCTACTACACTGACAACCTGATGCACAACTTTCGCGCGGAGCGGTTCTTCGACCCGCAAATGGTCAACGGACGTATGGCCGCAGCCGACGGTCCGATCAAAACGTTCCCATTGCGGGGGATCAAGCAATCGCCGCCGTACCTGCATGACGGCCGGCTGTTGACTCTGGAGGATACGGTCGAGTTCCACAATCTGGTGCTCGGGACAAAATTGACCGAACAGGAAAAAGCGGATCTTGTGTCATTCCTGTTGTGCCTGTGAGGGGCCCGGCTCTTACGGAGCAAGAATTCCGGCGTCCTTCGACACCTTGTAAGAACGTCCAAACCTTGGCGCTTTCCTTACAGGAGTTCACGGAGGTCACAGAGAGGTTTCCGGCTAATCTCTCCTCAGCGGCCCTGATTCCGGCCTATTGTTTAAATCGCAGAGAACGCAGAGTACGCAGAGGGAAGAGATGCGAAGAAGAGTCCTTCGTCTCTAGTCCTTGGGACAGGGGCAAAATTAAATGGCGCATATTGGAGCGAGGGAATAGTTCCACTTTGGAGCAAAGGAATGCCGTGTCGGTCCCTCTGCGACCAGGTCGTCCAAAGCTCCTAACAAGAAGGAAAACGAGGGCTGTCCCGCGGGAATCTCGATAGTCTCCGGCAAGGGCGGATAATCCACGCTGGGAACCGCGGTTCCCCCGGCGGCCAGTCCCACGCGGAGGACTTCGTCGAGCGGACTGCTTCGCGAGAGAGTCACCTCCACAGGCGCGACCAAGCAGACCGGGCAGGGTTCGCCGGTCGTGGGCGGATTGCCCTCCGCGGCGATCGTCACCACGGGCAGCGACGCCGCTCCGTCATTGTCCCGGATCGTCGCCGTCGCCCGATTCGTCGTGTTGACGTGACGATAGGCCGGCTGATCGGGAGGCGTGACCGGAGGAGGATCGGCGATCACCGCGACAATGTCCTCGTCGCCCTCCGCCAATTCATCGTCAATCGCCACCGAATCCACAGTGGCGTATTCCTCGCCGGGGCCGAAGGTCACGGAATCGGGGAGGGCGTGATAAGGGAAATGGGGGTTAAAAGCGTCGCTGGTAGGTGATCGTGACGACATGCCAAGCAAATTTGTAGTCCCCGATGAAGGACGGTTCCTGGTTGCGGCCGATCGTCCGGTCGGGCAGGTAGGCGTAGGAGTAGGCGAGATCGAGGCGGTTGTTTGCGTTGCTGAGGCCGAGTCCCACGCTGAAGAGGTGCCGTTCATTTGACGGAACCGCAGGTGTGTAGGTGAAGGTCGGGAAGGGATTCTCGGAGAAGAGATACCCCGCGCGCAAGGCGGCGTGATCGTTTACCCGCCATTCCACTCCAAAGCCTGCGTCTATGGAATCCTCCCAATCGAGGGCGAGTTTGGTTGTTCCCAGCAGGGTCTGGTCTCTTCCGATGTCGAGCGGAATTGCGTCGTGGGAAGAGTTTTTGATCCAGCGAAAGTCGAAGCCGATGGTGACGTTGTGGCGAATGTCGAATCCATAGCCGATGGAGACGCTGCCCGGAAATGTGATATCGGAGCTGAAAGCGGTGCGGCGGACGAGACCGGCTGTCTCGAGAGGCGGCGGGAGACCTCCCGCGGTGAAATCTCCGTCGTATTCGATCTTGATGGGCAGTCTTCCCACGACGGCGAGCCGGTGGTTGGGACGGAACTCCCAGTTCAACCCTGCGAATCCCCCGAAGCCCCAACCGTCCGCATCGAATTCGAGCAGGCCGTCCGGCGTCCCCGGGACGACGAACGCCCATGGAAAGAACTGCTCCAAAGTAAGTTCCGAGTATACCGTTTCGATTCCCGCGCCGAGCGAGAGGGTGTCGGTGATTTTGTAGGCCGCGGCGATGCTCAGATCGAGGGTGAGCAACAGGGCTTCGTTGGGAAGGGTGTAGCGAATCGAGCTGTGATCGGGATAATCGTAGTTAAGGCCAAAAGGCGTACTGAGTCCGATGCCGAGAGAGCTTTTTCCTGGTTCGATAGGATGGACGTAGAAGAGACTTCCGAGTTGTTCCCAGCCGTCGAGCAGTTCCACTTGGTCGCCGGCGCGGGGGGCGAAGCGCAGATCGCCGTGCCATAAACCGAGGTTGACCTGAAGCTCCGGTTCCTCGAGAAAGAGCATATTGGCTGGGCTGTGAAACAAGACAGAGGCGTCGTCGAGGTTGGCGAACCTGCCCCCCGGCATGGCGATGGCCTTGGCTGATTCGGGGATGACGCCCAAGGCTTCCGAGCCCGTTGACGCTTGGGGGAAGGCGACGCAGCCCGAGAGCGCGAGAATGAAGAGACAGCGGGTATCTGTGAGGATCTCTCTGCGGTGAAGCCGTGCGTTTTTCATGTCATTTTTTGGGGAAGTCGCGGCAGGCCAGCGCCGCGCGAAATACCGTGCGGGAGTTGGCGCGCAGTCCATTGTTGCAGCCGAAGATTGAAAAAAGGCGGCCTTCGAAGACCCATGCCGTTGCCGGACCTACAAGAGCCGCCGTTGCCGCCGCCCACAGCATCTCCTCGATGGGAACGGGACCCAAGTAGAAGCCGGACAAGGCCTCTAAGTTCCACCAGCGCGCGAAGATGTCTGGAAAAAAGCGGAGGTAAAAGACGACGTAAAACAACCAGAATCCGGCGGCTGCCGCCGCCATGGTGATCAAGCAGGCTCGCCTCCATTCCTTGTTGCGAGCGACCAAGAGTGCGGCGGCGATTCCGCACACAACAATGTGCGCCTGGACCGAGTTGGTTCCAAAGAGGAAGGTGGGCGCGGCTACCGGAAGGAAGAACAACGGACCCGCTCCCAAGAGGACTGGCCAAGAGCGCGCGGGCAAGGAGGCCGGCGCTGGTTTGAGAGGCGTTGCACGGAAAAGGTAGAAGAGCCCCGTCGCGATCCCGGCGAAAAAGTAAGCGAACAGATAGTCTTCGACGCCGACGATGGCGTTGCCGACGGGAATCTCGAGGATGAAAGAGGGCCGCCAGTAATCGACGGTGTAGAGAGTCTGGCACATGGGACCGACGTGACCCCACATGAGGCTGGCGAGGAGCAGCCGAACGCGGAACGCTGGAAGCAGGACGAAGAAGACCAGCCAGGCGGCGCCGAATGCGGACACTCCTATAGCGTATTCGTACATGGTGGCGCCCCCGGAACTCTTGCGCAAACTGCGACCAACCCTAGAAGCTGTGCTAGCCGGGCGCAATCCGAAAAGCGAGGGGAGGCGATTGACTCCGGACAAGCGACGATTTGCCGTCGCGCGGGGGGGGAGGAGGCTCCTCCTGGGAACGTATGCCGCACGCGGCCAGGCGAGGAAAATTCGGGCTTGTCTTGCGGCGGCCGGCCAGTTTAGAACGAGACAAGGAGAGGGTGTCGGGCGATCGCCTGAGAACGACGATGACGGATCATGTGGCGAGGGAAAGCGCTGAGCGCCGGCATTTGACGGTACTTTTCGCCGATGTCGTCGATTCCGTTGTCATCGCGGGCGAACTGGACGTGGCTGATCTCCGGAGGATGATTCATCGCTTCCGCGACATCTGCCGTTCGGCCGTGGCGCGCTTCCAAGGCGAGATCCTGGGGTATCCGGGGGATGCGGTCGTCGCCGTATTCGGGTTTCCCGCAGCCCTGGACAACAGCGCTCAAGCCGCGGCGAACGCTGGCTTGGAACTGCTACGGACGGTCGCGGCGGGTCCGTGGCCGGAGGTGACATGCGCGGTGTTTGAGCAACGGGGCCGGCCTCAGGTCACCGTCGGGATTCATACGGGGATCACTTTGGTGGAAGCGACCGCCGGCGGGGCACTCCCTGATATGGGCGACGTGTTGGGAGAGACGCCCAATATCGCAAGCCGCATTCAGGGCGCCGCAGATCCCGATACGGTCCTGGCGTCGGAACAGACGATCGAACTGATTCGCGAGCATTTTCAGTATGTCAGCATTGGCCAACGCACGCTCAAGGGACTGCGGGCGCCCATGGAGTTGTTTCAGGTGATCTCCGCCTCTTCCTTGGTCGAGCAACAGAAGCCGGGAAGCTTTGGTCCGCTCTTCGGGCGGGAGTGCGAACTGCAGGCCTTATGGAAGGTATGGGAATCGGCGCACGAAGGCGCGGGACGGGCCGTGTATGTGCGAGGGGAAGCGGGCATTGGAAAGACCAGGCTCGTCGAGGAGTTCAAGAGACGCGCCGTGAACGCCGGCTCCGTGAGCATTCTCGAGCTGCAGTGCTCTCCCTACCTCACGCGCAGCGCGTATTTTCCCATAGTGGAAGCATTGCTCAAACGGCTCGGAGTTTCATCGTTAGATCCTCTCCGGCCGGCAGATCGCGCGGATCTGGCGAAGTTCCTCGATCCGCTAGGCGTCCGGGATCCGGAAGATGTTGAAGAGTTGGCTTCCTTGCTGCGCATCGGCGCCGAACCGGAAACGGCGCTGACGCCGCAAGCCCGCAAGCTGCGGGTCGACGATCTCCTTATCCGGGTCCTGGGCGGAATGGCGCGGACGCAGCCCCTGATCATGGAGTGGTCCGACGTGCATTGGATCGATCCCTCATCGCTGGGGGTCCTCGAGAAGCTGGCGGCAAGCATCCCGCCGAGGGTGATGCTCGCGGTGACCAGCCGCACCGCAGCGGTGCTCGAGACTTTGAATGCTCCGGGGAGGTCCATTTTGGACGTGCCCTTGTACGGGCTTGGAGATGCGGAAGCGGAAGAACTCCTGCTCCACCGAACGGGCAGCACGATGTTGGCCGACGAGTTTCTGAAGGGTCTTCAACGGATTACTGGGGGCAATCCCTTGTTCCTCGAGACCGTGGTGGTGGAGCTGCAGCGCCGCTGGGATGCCAAGGAAACGATCGACTGGGACGTCATTCCCGCGCGGATTCATGAATTGTTGTTCGTAGCGATCGAATCGCTCGGCGAAGCGAAGCTTGCAGCGCAGGTAGCCTCGGTCATAGGGCGCCGGTTCACCCTCCAGCTCCTCGCCCGCCTGTGGCCCGGAGATCCGGCGGCGCTCGACAGGGCGGTCAAGGCTTTGATTCAAGGGGGCATCGTGCATGAGGTTTCGGAGCTGTCCGGGACGGCGTCTTCCCTGGCATTTCGACACTTCTTGCTCCAGAACGCCGCCTACGAGTCGCTGCTCAAGGACACGCGGGCGCATTATCACGGAGAGATCGCGCGAATGTTCCTCTCCGACCCGGAGATGCGCGAGTTGCAGTCCGATTTAGTGGCGCAGCATTTCACACGTTCCGGACATATGGAGGAAGCGGTTCCTCATTGGCTCCGGGCAGCCGCCATGTCGTTGCGGCAATCGGCGAACGCGGAATGCATCGCCCAATGCGCCAAAGGTTTGGAATTGATCGAGGAATTGCAGAGTCCGGAGCGGCTTCGTCCTGCGGAGCTGTTGCTGGCGACGACGATGGGGACGGCGCAGATCGCGAAATTGGGATTCGGATCCACGGTCGTGCTTGAGACGTTCGACCGTGCCTCTCGATTGGCCGCGGAGTTTGGGCGAAGTCCCGAGACGTTTCCGGCGTTGTGGGGACTATGGGTCGCGCAACTTCAACGAGGCAACCTGACCAGGGCGCTTGATCTGGCGGAACAGATGCTCCAACTCGGTTCGGAGATAGGCGACCCGAAGTTGCTGATCGAGGGCCATTGGACCTATGGAGCCACCTCGTTTTGGCTCGGCGAACTCAGCCGCGCCATCGAGCACTTGAAGAAAGCTTTGGATCTCTACACGCCGGAACTCGCGGGGAATGCCTACCTTTATGGTCAGGATCCCGGCGTGGCTGCGCGCGTGTATTTGACCTTTGCGTTGAGCTACAGCGGCTTCGTGGACGACGCCGTGGTCCAGGCTCAGCTAGCGCTTGATCACGCGCGCGCCATGAACCATCCGCACAGCCTCGGCTGGGCGTTGACGGGAAACACAATGCTGAGGCTCGGACTCCAGGATCTCGAGGGCGTGTTGGAACTGGGTGAAGAGACGATCGCCTTTTGCCGGAGACAGATGCAAGGCTTCTGGCTTGCGGCGGCCGAGATGATGGTGGGATGGGCCCGCTTTGGAGCGGCGGAGCGGACGGAAGGCATGGAAATGGTGCGGAGGGGATTCGACGCTTATCGCGTGACCGGAGCGGAACTGGTGCAGCCCTTTTTTTGCATGCTCCGAGCCGATTGCTGCATGGCAGCCGGCAGCTTGGATGAGGCCGAGACACTGATCGAGGATGGGTTGCGCGTTGCTCAGAAAAACCGGGAACTGTGTTCGGTACCCGGTTTGCTCCTGGCCCGCGCCGCCTTGCTGCTGCGCAAGGGACCCGCATTTGCGGAAGAGGCGCGGCCCGTGGTCGAGAAGGCGCTAGCCATGGCGACCGCGCAGCAGTCTCGATTGCGGGCGCTTCAGGCTGCCAAGGTGTTGGTTCAGTTGGGTGTGAATGAAGCGCACGAGCGCTACAGATCGCACTGGGAGTGGTTGCAGCTCAATTCTCCGCATGCGGCGCGGAGGATGGAAAGCATGTTTCTGGGGGAGATGAGAGCGCGCAACGGGTGAACCGCGCGTTCCCTTTGAAAGGGGAGACGGCGACGGGAAAGGAGTCGAAGACATGAAACGGTTGAAAGAGAAAAACACAGTCGCAAAGGACGATGCCGGCTTGAAAGTGTTTCCTGGCGGCCTCGGCCTGCGCGTTGGAGAAATCCTGAACTTCGAGCCGCATTTTGCGGGTTCGCATGTCGGGGAGTTCAGCACGGTCGTCACGATATTTCCCCTGGATCGCCGTGAGGTTCAGAACATCCTGCCTGCAGGCCTCGAGTTGGGAGATCCCGGCGGAATCGTTTCCCAGGGACAGCACCCCGTATTGCTGTTTGTCGGGATTCAACGCTGCGTCCGATGGCACGCGGTTCCCGCGTATTACTGTCCGGTGCTTGGCATGCGCTATCGGGAGGCGGTGGTGGCGGTTCCCTATGTCCGGAAGAGATCGGCCCCGGGTGTGGCTCACCATTTTTCGGCGGTGAAACTCTACCTGGACAAGACGTTGCCCATTTATCTTGGATGGATCGGGGCGTTGCCGAAGCAACGCGGGGTGTTTACGAAACGCCGCGAAAACTACCGGGTCCGGACGCCTGCCGGCGCGTTGCTCCTCGAGCTGCTTACAACCGAAACGGAGATACCGGACACCCCTTGGGAGGACCAGCCCGATGAGGTAAAAGAGCGTTTTCAGAAGGTGATGCCCTTGTTGGCGCAACCCCACATCGGGCAGTATTTCAGCCAGGTCAGAAATGTGCCCCTTCTCGCCGAGTATGCCTGCTGTGAGTTTCAGTTCGAGTTGGATTCAGTTCGCCTGAGGCCGGTTGCGGTTCAGGGGTCGTGCAGCGCCCATTTTTGCCGTGCTCTGCCTCGCTGCTTCACGCGGCCCGGGATCGACTCGGAGGCCCTTGGGTCGTTCTGGATGAAGGCGAACTGGAGGATCAAGCCGCCAATTCCCTGTTGAGGGACGTCCGCCGGCGCGGGCGAGTTACTGGGCGCAGTCGAGGACGCCTGGCATCACCGGATCGATCACAGCTTGACATTGCTATCGGAATCAAGCATGAGGAAAAAGACGTTGCAGGTTTAGCCGCGGCGTGATTCGTCGCGGTCATGATCGAAAACACCGTGGACTGGAGGTACTGAACGATGAGAAAAGACCGGGAATATACTTCATGTGCCGACGCTGTCTCTGAGATAGCCGAAGGAATCGCCAAAGTGATCGAGGGAGGGCTCAGGATCCCTGCAGAGATCTTGGATGATGTCTGCGACAGGGGCCGCGACCGGAGGCGGGGGAAGGAGCGCCGTTGCGATTTTGAGGGCGGCTCTGGCGCCGAGATCCACGAGGACACAATAGACCTCAAATTGGATGACGTGTTGGACTCCGTGAACTCCATTCGCGAATCGCTGCGCTCAATGGCCGGCGAGATCCAGAGTGCTCAAAGCGGAAGGAGAGCAGAGGGAACGCGGACAACCGAGCAGGCCCGATAGGCAAGCATAGCGTCGCGGCTTGCCTGATGGATCCGCTTCAAGAAACCGCGGTTTGGCTGGGCGCCCGCTTTTGGGCGCGACCAGGTTTGAGCGGGGAACACTGCCGGAACGTCGACGGCTTTAAGGCGCGTCAGGGGTCTCGGCGGGGGGAAGGAGGGGAGGAGGCAGGGAAGGAGGCGCGAGAGTAACGGGAACTCCACGATTTTTGTATGCCGTCGCCGACTTCCGAAAAGGAACTTCTGGGGCGGCCGGCATTTGCGCCTCCTTACGATGTCCAGGGAGCGAGGACGTTTCTCTATGTGCTGAAGGGCGACCGCAGAAGCATCGAAAGGTTTGTCGTTCGCCCCGCGCTTGGCCCGGGGTTTTCGACGATGGATGCTGGTTATGCGGGTCTTTTCCTCGTCGCATTCACGGATTATGAGAGCGTCGAGAGCGCGTCTGCGACCCCACGAGGCGTGTGTCGATATTCTTACCGGGAATCGGCTGTGTATGTTCTTGTCGAGGAGAAGGTCACGGGAAGGATCTTCTGGTTCATTCCCGCGCTCCATGTGAACGCGGGCGCGCCCGCGATTGCCGGACGCGCTTTCTACGGGTTGCCGCTGTTTCTTGGCAGGATCCAGATGCATCCGTATCCCGTGGAGGCGGAGAATGCGCTGATGGAAACGAGGGCGCAGGGACTGGTTGAGAGCGGAAGGGGGGACCGGAGCGAAAGCGAAGATCTCATTGTTCAGGCCCGATATCGGTGTGAGGGCGGCTTCGTCGAACGGGCCTCGAGACGGGATTTGCCGGAGCGCCGCGTTGAAAGGGTTAAGAAAGCCGCGGCGGAGGCGGTGGGCAAGGAATCCGGACAAGGGAGGGTTGAGGTCGAGCCGTTGGGGGAAACCCAGAGGTCTGCGGCGCGGAGTCTCATCAAGGACTGGGTCCTTCGGACTTACCCGTTGCTGTGCCTCAAGAGAATTCCGTCCGCCTCCGAGCCCGATGTAGCGGTGTATCAAGCCCGGATTGAGGCGCCGGTATCGCTGAAGGGCCTGGAATCGATCGCGGCGTTGCAGGGCGCCGAGGTGCGGCTGGCCAATGCGCCCGGCGTGCCGTTAGCTTCTGCCTGCGGAGTGCGGCCTGGACAGTGGGTCCGGGTGGTGGGAGCAGTATGGGCGAAGTCCAGCTTTGAACTGGGGTTCGGCATCGAGAACCGGACGACGGCGAAGAAGAAGCGGATCGCGATCCTTGGTGGAGGTCTGGCTGGGGTGGCGGCCGCGCTCTATCTTAGCGATCCCCGGAGTCCGAAGCACGGCCGGCACGAGATCACGATCTATCAACAAGGCTGGAGGCTTGGCGGAAAGGGGGCCAGCGGAAGGAGCCAGCACGAGGGCAAGAGCGAGGATTCTGGATCAGCCGGCCGGATCGAGGAACACGGACTCCATATTTGGCTCGGTTTCTACGAGAACGCCTTCCGGCTGATCCGCTCCGTATATGAAGAGTGGGATATTCCCAGCGGACATCCGTGGTGGGCTCCGGAGAAGCGCGACCGGTGGAGAAAGGCCTTCAAACCATCCCATCAATCCTGCCATGTCGAACCGTTGCGGGATGGAAAATGGGAGTTGTGGCGTCTTTGTTATCCCAGGCGGCCCGGCGATCCGGGGGACGCCGAGCCCTTGCACTGCGACCGCCTGCTGTATGCGGCCTCAGGGGCGATCGAGTGGATGGATTACTTTCATCGGCTTCTGAAGCGGGAGGAGTGTCCGGACGCATGTCTGAGAAAGTGGCTCGAGTCTCCTGGAAATCCCGTCGAGAACTCGCCTCGCGCGATTCGACCAGGTCGCATTGAGCGCCGGGCGCAGCGCGGAAGAGTCTGGAATCGCATCGCTCAGGCGCTCGATATTGCGGTGTGTCTGACCTGGCTCCCTGCGGCGGCCTTGCGTCTCTTGCCCTTGCTGGGATGGAAGCGGCGGTTCGAGCGTCTCGAAGACGTTCGAAAGAAAGAGGCGCGGAAGGTCTACGTCTTCCTCGACTTGGCGCAGGCTGTGATGAAGGGGGTCGCATGGAATGCGCTTGAGGTGGCCTTCAAAGGACTCGACGCATTGGATGATTACGATCTGCGGGAATTTCTGAGGAAATACGGCGCGGACAAGTCCTCAGCCGAATCCCAGATCGTCGACTCCCTGTATGACGGTCTGTTTGCGGTTCCAGAGGGAAGATTGGACGCAAAGAAAGAGGTATTCCTTAATGAGAGCCTCGCTGCCGGCGCGGCGATCCGGTGTTTCATCGATATCACGCTCGCATACAAAGAAGCGCCCATGTGGAAGATGAATGGCGGCATGGGCGACGTCGTTTTCGCTCCGATCTATCAGGTGCTGAAGGATCGAGGCGTGCAGATCAAGCTGTTTCACCGCGTGGAGTCTTTGCATCTCTCGGCGGATAAAAAGCGAATCGCGTCGGTGGATCTGCGCGAGCAGGCGCAAGTGAAGGCGCGTGAGGGGAGCGAAGGTGAAAGCGGGGAGTATGACCCCTTGATCGAGGCGCCGGCGGGATCGTTCCGTGATCCGCTGATGTGTTGGCCGAGCGAGCCGCGCTACGAGCAATTGAAGGATGGAGAGGAGTTGCATAAGGCGTTGAAGGAGGAATCCGCATTGCGGGTCTTCGAGAGCGGCCGGAGCGGAAGCGAAATGCGGCTCGAGAACCCTTTCACCTTGCGCAGCGGCCGCGATTTTGACTCTGTGGTGCTTGCGATTCCGGTTGGTGCGCTCGGCGAGATCTGCCCTGAATTGCTCGATGCGAATGCTCGATTTGCGGAAATGGTGGAAAAGGTGCGGACGGTGCGGACGGCGGCTTATCAGACCTGGTTGGGCCGGAGTCTGGGGGATTTGGGATGGGAAGGACCGCCGCCTGTTTTGGGCAACTTCATCGATCCCCTAAATACTTGGGCGGACATGACGCACCTTGCGTCTATCGAGGGTTATACTCCCAAAGGACACGTTCCAGCGCATATCGCCTATTTTGTGGGCGCGATGCCGGACGGTGTTCCGGTAAAGCAGGCGAAAGGCGAAGTGGAGAACTACGCGAGGCGAGTGCTGGATGAGATGGCGGAACACTTTTGGCCCGGGGCTCGCGCCGCCGCCGGCGGTTTCGAAAGAGACGGCCTACTCCTTGCGGAGTATTTTCGCGCGAATACGACGCCCTCGGATCGCTACGTTCTATCTGTGGCAGGCAGCACGAAGTACCGGCTTTGGCCGGACGAGTCTGGATTCGAGAACCTCGTCCTCGCGGGTGACTGGACTCGCAACTACCTGAATATTGGTTGCGTCGAGGCGACGGTGATTTCCGCGATGCTGGCGTCCCAGGCTCTTTGCGGGTATCCGGAGCCGGAGGACATTGCGCACCGCGACCGCTTTTGAGGCGCTGCGGGGCGAGTTCACTCCGCGGTTTCCTCCCCGTTACGGTTGATCCATGCAACCCGCGATCCGCCCGGCGCCGTGGGCGAGGAAAAGCAGGGCCAGCCCTGCGGGAATCCAGTATCCTTCGGCAAGGACCCCCGGAGAAATAAGGCGTATGGACGCCAGCACTTTCACCAGGAGAACGGCTGAACCGCCTAGAAAGAAAACCGTGCTGAGATACTGAAGCCCTTTTGAGATGCCGCGTTCGAGTCGCGTATGCTTCTGACCGAAACTCCGGCCGAGAGCCGGCAATCTGGTTCGCGTCCATCCTGACACCTCCTCCACGGCTTGGGGAAGCGCGCCGGCGGATTCCACGAGCGTGTAGGCGGCGCGTTGCCAGGCGCCGAAGCTCAGTGCATGGCGGAGCCGCCGCCTGCTTTGGCAGTCGAAGAAATCGCGCAGTTCTTCCGTAGCGTCGAAGGCCGGATCGAGCCGATAGACGGTCAGGTCCGACACGATCGTGGAACGAAAAAGCGCCATGATGGCCCAGGGAAAAAGGATCCGGTTACGGCGCATCGCATCGACGGCCTTCATGAGGAGCCTGCCGTTGCTCTTTTCGATCATGGTCGCGGTCGAACTCTTGGACGCCGTGACCCAATCGGCGACGAGGGACTTGATCTCGCTTTCCAAGGGCCGCGGGTCGATGGGCGGCAAGGGTTCGACCGTGGCCATCAAAGCTTCGTAGGTTCCATGGACATTGTGAAAGGCCATGTGCTTGAAGAGCTTGCACAACTTCTCCCACGCGAATTCGTCGAGAAAGCCCACCATGCCGAAATCGATGTAGGCAAGCCGCCCTCCAGGTTGAACGATCATATTGGCGTGATGCGGGTCCGCGTGAAAGAGGCGGTAGCGGCAACTCTGTTCGATGAGGGATCGAAAGATGAGCCGGGCGGTTCTCCGCGGTGAGATGTTTTGGCGGGCCAACTCCTGCAGCCCCTTGTCCCTCTCTTCGCTGGGCGGCCCTTCGACAAGCGCCAAGAGATCTTTGACGGCGCAACCGCTCACCCACTCCATCGTCATGACCCGCCGCGTCGAGTACTGCGCAAAAAGCTTGGGAGCGTAGTGATCGACTCCGTCTTCAATCATCAATTTACGCAGTTCTTCGAGATAGGCCGCTTCGTGGATGAAGTTGAGTTCCCGGCGGATCAGTCGCGAAAGCTCGTCGACGAAGGCGCGTATATTGTAGGATTTGAAGCAACCTAGGAATGCGGCGGAGCGGGCGAGACAACTGATGAAGAAGAGATCGGCGTCGAACACGCGTTCGACCTCGGGGCGGACAACTTTCACGGCCACGGTTTCGCCACTCGTCCGGAGTTCGGCCCGGTGCACCTGAGCGACGGAGGCCGACGCTTGGGGAGACGCATCGAACTTGCGAAACGCTTCGCTCAAGCCTTGGATATTCAGGTCCTCCAGGATCGTCTTTTGGATGTCCCCGAAATCCACGGGTTCGGCTTGGTCGAGCAGGTTGCGGAGTTCTTTCTCCAAGCCGGGCGTGATCAGGTCCAGGCGGACGGAGAGCAATTGCCCGGCCTTCAGCAGCGCGCCGCCGGAGCGTTGAAGATAGCGCCGGAGCAGCTTCGCCACAGACTCCTCGAAGGCGCGCCGGCTGTAGATGCAGCGTTGATAAAGGTAGGACGAGAGGAAACCGAGCGTGAGCAACGACAGGCGCGTGAGCCGTAGGGCTCGATAGCCGAAATTGCCGAGAAGATTGCGGTGCATCGCGATCGCCAGCCGTTTGCCAGGAGAATCCCGATTGACCCCGAGGTCCTCCTCGAACGAGCGACTCTATCGCATCCGGCGCCGGCGCGGCAAGACTGGTTCTGGCTCAGGCCGCTCTGCGCTTATCAATTTCTTCAGCCTTTCCTCCTTCGCGATCGGGAGCCCAGCTCGCCATCCGAAGGACTTCTTGACCGGCCATACTACCGTACGGCAGAATTCCACTCATGATAACCTCTTGTAGAAAGCCCTTCGACCGCGTTCGCCTCGGCGCGAAGAAGATCGTGAACTGGATCCGGTCCACCCGCTTGATCGTTTGCAGCGGCTTCGCGCTGATAGGAGCGGGCTGCGGCGGTGTGGCAGACACGATCACTGGTTCCGGCGCCCTCGTTTCGAAGGAGTACCCATTGAGCGAATTCTCGCGCGTTGCCGCATCGAACGCTTTCCAGGTCGAGATCACTCGCACGCCCCAACACAGCGTCATCGTCACCGTGGACGACAACCTTGTGGATTACCTCGATGTGACTCAATCCGGCGAAACCCTGCGCATCGGGCTCGAGCCGAACGTCAACGTCCGCAAAGCTACTCTGAACGCGGAGATCACGATGCCTGCACTCAGCGGCGTGGACATCAGCGGCGCGGTCCGGACCACGATCGCGGGCTTCAGTTCGGGCGGCCCGTTCGACGCCGAACTTTCCGGAGCGACCAATCTGCGGGGCGACATCCAAAACGGCGACGCCCGTTTCGTCATTTCAGGCGCCAGTAAGTTGGAACTTCAGGGCAGCGCTGCGAAACTCGAGGTCTCAGCCTCCGGCGCGAGCGAGGCTCAGTTGGGCGAATATCTCTCCAGCGACGCCGTCATCGAAGTCAGCGGAGCCAGTAACGCGATCGTCCACACCACCGGCGCCCTGGAAGCCGAGGCCACCGGCGCTTCCTCCGTGCGCTATGTGGGCCAACCGGGAGAGGTGAAACGCCGCATTTCCGGCGCGTCATCCGTGGAACCAGAATAGGAATTGGCCAGGAACAGACGCGCCAAGGTAGTCGTATCGAATTTGTGGCGCGGGCGCTTGTGAGGCTCAATGGCGGACAGGAGTGGTCCCCTCCAGGCAGTGTCGCCCTAAACTCTACCCAGTCCCTAACTTTCACTTATTCTTCACGTGAAATCCAGCCCGGCTAACCCTTGGAATCTTCCAACCGCTGCGGAAAGCCTTCCGCGATCCGGGAATTCCCCGTGTCCGTTTCCGGAATCCCTTTGCGGTAAAACTCCAGGCCGCCGTCTTCGCGGCAAAACCAGACTTCCTCGGCTCCCGCCTCGAAATAGAGGGATCGTTTCTCCGCCAGTTCCGCGTCCGTGTTTGCCGGCGATAGCACCTCCACACAGATCTCCGGGGCGAGTTCAAACACTGCCTGTCCCGCGACGCCGGAGTAGCGGCTATCGGAATACCAACCCACGTCCGCTGCGCGCACGCCGTCGAGAGTGGAGATGGGACACTCCGGCAAAGTCCGTCCGCCAAGCATCTGGCGCAAGCGGAAGGCGATTTCTCCCTGAAGACTGCTATGACGGCCAGAGGGCGGGGGAGAGATGAGGACCTGTCCGTGACGATTGGTTTCAATGCGGTGCGGCAACCGCGCCAGACTCGGATCGGCCATCACCTCCGTCCAGCGCTGGCGATTCCTGGCGAGCTGCTCTTGGCGAGGCGGCAGTTGAACCGTAAGTTCCATCGCAGGTCCGGCAGTTGAGGTTTGTTCAGCTTAGTCCCAACCCCGGTATTTTGCCAAGCGAAGTTGTCGTGACGCCTGCCGGCGAAGTGTTTGTGCTGGAGTATGATCACACGCCCGCGAGGGAGCGCGAATGGGAGCCGCGGGTGAGAAAGATTGACAAGGACGGCAAGGCCGCCACCCTCACCCAGATCCGCCGTATCAGCATGATGCAGCCCCAAAACACACATCCCCCAGCCGGTCCTTCGCGCCGCGCGTTCCTCAGAACATCGTCCACTTTGGCGGTGGCTCCCTTCGCCCTTCCCTCGCGCCTGAATGGCCAAGCCGGCGGCGCCGGCAAACCCCTTATGGCCTACGTGGGGACCTACAGTTCTCCCCTCCAAAACGTCCGGCCGACTCAGGTCGATCTCCCTCCCGGAAACGGTCGCGGCATTCACCTCTTCCAAGTCGACCGCGCTACCGGGGCGATGACGCCGGCCGGGATCTACGAATCTCCCGTCAGCCCAAGTTGCTTGGCTTTCAACGCGGCCCAAACGCGCCTGTATTCAGCAAACGAAACCGAACGCATCGGCGAGGAGGAATGGGGCTCGATCAGCGCTTTTTCTGTCGACTCGGACAACGGACAATTGACCTTGCTGAACACCGTTCCCTCGGGCGGCAAAGGCCCAGCTCACCTGAGCGCCCACCCCTCCGGCCGTTTCGTTCTGGCCGCAAACTACTTCGGCGGTTCCGTGGCTGTCCTTCCCATTCTTCACGGAGGGAAGTTAGGCCATCCCAGCGATATCCACGTGGATGCGGGAACAGTCGGACCCGCCAAGGCGACGAACGCGCCTCCGGGAAGCTTTGCATTCAGCGGACACGACCAGCCGCACGCGCACATGATCGAAGCGGATCCCTCAGGACGCTTCGTGCTCTCGGTGGACCTGGGCTTGGACCAGATCTTCATCTGGAAGTTCGACGCGGAGAAGGGAAAACTCGCCGCGAACGATCCGCCTTCCGTCTCGCTTCCGCCTGGGGATGGCCCCCGGCATTTCGCCTTCCATCCGAACGAACGCTGGCTCTATTCGATCCAGGAAGAAGGTTCCACCGTCGTCGTGTTCGACTACGATCCCGAGAAGGGCCGGCTCAATTCGCGGCAGAGCATCTCCAGTCTGCCGCCGGGATATGCGGGCAGCAATTTCTGCTCAGGCATCCTTGTCTCGGCGGACGGCCGCTTCGTTTATGGAGGCAACCGTCTCCATGACAGCATCGCCATCTTCTCTATCGGGGAGAACGGAGAACTCTCCTATGTCGCCGAGGAATGGACACGCGGAAACTACCCGCGGAGTTTCCAATTCGATCCTTCGGGAAGTTTCCTCTACTCCTGCAATCAGCGAGCCGACAACATTGCCGCCTTCCGCGTGGACAAGGCGACCGGATTGCTAACATTCACCGGCCGCTACACGCCCGCCGGAAATCCCTCGATCATCGTGTTTCGCGACCTGGCCGCGCCGGAGTTGTCGTAGCTCTATGCCCGAAGCCTCGACCGGGAGATCTTCTCCGGGAAAAACGTCGAGTGGAATCGCCTGGCAGCGTTTGAAGACCGTCACCATAGAATTCTTGCGATGACTGTGCCCGCGGAACCGGCGCCCTTTTGCCATTTGGAAGTTCAGGTCGCGCCGGGCGCTGGCTGCGATGCGCTGGCGGGCATGCACGGGGGGGTCTTGAAGGTGAAGCTGCGGGCGCGTCCGGTCGAAGGGCGAGCCAATGAGGCTCTCCGGGAGTTCTTGGCGGAGAAGCTCGGGCGCCCGCGCCGGGCGATAACCCTGGTCCGGGGAGAGACGGCGCGGCGAAAACTCTTGGGGATCGACGGGTTGGATCTCGAGGGGGCGCGAACGCGCCTGGGCTTGGAGTGAGGATGGCGGCGATGAAAATGCTAACAAGACCGCTCAGCGAAGTTGAACGTCGTCGATGAAGAAACCGGCCCCATTGTTCGTGTCATCGGCGTCGGTAAGAAACTCGAACTCGATCAACGCGGGTTGGTTCAGCTCTGGAAGGAGGAGCGATTCTTCGGTCCACTGCGCCGTGTTTTGATTGCCGTCATAGATCTTGAGGCTTTGGATGAGGGCTCCGCCAGGTTCGCGCAGATTGAGGCGGCCGCCCTCGTCGAGTCCCACGTCGAGATAGTACCAGAAGGTTAGGCGAGGCCGTCCGGCGCCGGTGAAATCGATGACCGGAGAACGCAGGTAGATGGCGGTGGAGTTCACATAATCGGCATCGAGGTCAGTGGCGAAGGCCTGGGTTCCGCTGTGGGCTTCTCCGGGTCCGCTTGTGGGTGTCCCGATCTCCCAATTCGTGGCCGTTTCCGGGAAAAGCCCGGTCAGACCCACAGTCCAGGCGCCTGCTCCGTCTTCGAAGTCAGAGGAGAAGAGGGGAGGGGGAGGAACGCGCACAACGCGGTAGTAGGCCTCAGGCGAGGGAGCGTCTTCGGTGAGCGTGGCCGAGGTTTGGATGGCCGGATCCGCTGCCGCGGCGATATCGGAGAGGACGGCCTCCCAAGGGTTGCTCAAGGTCGAAGCGGCGCGCTCGATCTCGAAGAGTTGACCGGGCGAAGAGGTCCAAGTCAGGTCGATTTGACCGGTGGAATCGCGGTCGAAATCGACGATGGCGATAGAGTCCCCGGCGGCGGTGAGCAGTCCAGCGATTTCTTCATCGGTTAGTGGGGACGAGTAGAGGCGGAGGTCGTCGAGGAGGCCTTCGTAACCTTCGACACCGTTATGACGGATGCCCGCGCGCATGGGGCCGGAGGGCGCTCCGGCGCCCACCCCGGGACCCGTAAAGACGAGTTCGCCGTCGACAAAGAGGTCCATGTCTTCCGGACCCGTGCCGCGATTGCGCCAGGCGACGTGGATCCAGCCGGATTCCGGCGCAGTGACGCCGGTCCGGTTCCAGCCGATGGCGGGAGAATAGTAGCTCAGCGTTCCGGGGTCGCCTCCTCCGACGGCATTGGCGTCGCCGATGGCGGTTTCGAAAGTGTCCCCGCCACGGCTGGTCAGACGTTCGAGACCGGCGCCGCCTTGAACGGCGCCGTCCTGGTTGAGGAAATAGGCGAGGGTGAAGACATTGGACGCCAGTTCCGGAGAGGAGGCGATTTCGATTCCGTCGCTGTCGCCGGGCTTGAAGCGGATGGATTGTCCGGTTCCGAGCGATGGAGGAACATCTGCGTCGAAAAGGGGTTCTCCGACGGGAGTGACGGCGTGGGCGCTTGCGGACCGGTCCTCGATGCTGCCGTCAAAGTCGATCTGGAGCACGAGGGTCGCCGTGCCTCCCGGTTGGCTGGCCGGATCGAGCGGATCCGTTTGATTGTTGACCTCGAATCCGTCGGAGAATCCGTCGTCGTCGCTATCGGGATCGAGGGGATTGGTACCGAGGGCAACTTCTTCGCCATCGCTGAGCCCATCGCCATCGCTATCGCTGAGATTGGGATTCGTGCCCAAGTCAATCTCTTCGCCGTCCAACAATCCGTCGCCATCGGAATCCGGGTTCCTCGGCGAGGTCCCGGCCTCGAACTCTGCGAGGTTGTCGAGACCATCTTCGTCAGGGTCGCCGTTGGCGCCGTTATCCGGGTTTATGGAACCATCGTCTGCCGGATCCAGGCCGTGTTCGATTTCCCAGGCGTCGGGGAGGCCGTCTCCATCCTGATCCTGGTCGAGCCCGAGAAACCCGGTCATGCCTTGTGCGGCGATGGCGGCGATATCTTCGGGAGAGAGGGAGTTGGAGGCATCGTCCCAGAGGAAGAGATCATCCATGAGACCTTCGAAGCCTTCGACGTTGTTGTGGCGGATGCCTGCGTTCATAAAGCCGGCAATCCGGCCGTCTGGCACACGTGGCCCGGTGTAGACGAGGGTTCCGTCGAAGTAGAGTTCCATGTCCGTGGGTGTATTGCGCCAGGCCACGTGAAACCAGCCTTCGGCGGGCACTTCGACGTGGGTGACATTCCAACTGCCCTGGAAGTAAGAAAGAGTGGTCCCCGAAGCCGAAGTGGTGCCGCCGACGGCGTTGGCGTCTCCGATGGCGGTTTCGAAAGTATCTCCGGCCCGGCTGGTGAGACGTTCGAGGCCGGCGTTGCTTTGGCTGGCGCCGTCTTGGTTGACGAAGTATCCCAGGGTAAACAGAGCGACGTCGAGGGACGGGCCGGCGGGGATTTGCACGCCGTCCGCATCGCCGGCGGGAAAGCGAAGGGACTGACCGTGGGTCATTGAAGGCGGTATGGTGTTATCGAATTCAGGCGAGCCGACGGCGGTTCCGGCGAGGCCGGTTCCGGATCGATCGTTGAGATTCCCATCGAAAGTCCACCAGCCCGCGAGACCCGCGTGTCCAGCCGCGGGAAGAGCGATGCTGCAAAGGATTAAGAGCGAGCGGCGGGGGCGAGTGGACATGGCGGCGGCGGGATTGGGTTGGTCCGGTGTGGAAAAAATCGAACGGGATTGTGGGTACTCCTGTGTCGCAGTCAAAAGTGCTGGGTCCTCAAAGGCTGAGAAACGCCGAATCTCTATAGCAAACGATGGTGTATAGGATTTGCTCGAATCGGACAAGGCCCTTTCAGAGGACGGCCCAGGCAGCGGAACTCAGGTTGAATCGATGAGGGGTCGAGATAAGGCGGAGAGCGCCTTCTCACCCCGCATTTCTCATACCCCTTCCTCGCGAGGCGTTGCGAACCCCTTGCCAGCCGAGCTTGCGGGCTCCCGGTGATGAGAGTTCGAAACACCGTGCGGCGCCACAACGCCACAACGGAGAGGACGGCCTGTGCTTGCCAAGCAGCCGGCGACCGGAGTAGAAGACGTGTTGATGAATGGTGAGACAGTATCCTGGCCGGCCACAGCTCTCGTGGGCTTGATCGGAAGCATGTCGCTCGGTTTTGCCCAAGAGGCGGGATCGGGAGGGCTGCCGGACGTGCGGGAAGCCGCGCTCTCGCCGGAGACCTGGCGGCGCGAGCTGCGGCTCATCGATTTGCATCAGCATATCGAGGCGAAAGCGGAGCGTTTCGAGCGGGCGGTGCGGATTATGGACCGGGCCGGCATCGGCATTGGCGTCGTTTTGGGAGCGGGCTCCGTGGTTCGCCCTAACGAAGGTGAGGACCGGAGGTCGGAGTTCGAGAAGGTGAAGGAATTGGCCGACAGGCTGTTTCCGGGCCGTTTCTTGCATGCCATGCGGCTTGATTACACAGGCTGGGACGATTCCGATTGGGGTGAGCGCGCCGCGCGGCAGGTTGAAGAAGGGCGCCGGCTGGGAGCTTCGGGGTTGAAGGAATTCAAGCGGCTGGGGTTGGGTCTGCGCGATGCTCAAGGAGTCCTCCTTCGGGTGGATGATCCCAAGTTGGATCCGGTCTGGCGAAAGTGTGGAGAGTTGGGAATGCCTGTGTCGATTCACGTGGGCGATCCTCGCGCCTTCTGGCTGCCCTTCGATGAAAGCAATGAGCGCTGGGCGGAATTGCGCGATCATCGGTCTTGGTGGTTTGGCGACCGAAGCCGGTATCCCGAGCGGATGGAGCTTCTGGAAGCATTGAACCGGGTCATTGCGAGACACCGGGACACCACCTTTATTTGCGTGCATTTCGCCAACAACGCCGAGGATCTGGCCTGGGTAGAGCGGGCCTTGGACGCTCATCCGAACATGATGGCGGACGTGGCGGCGCGCATTCCCGAGTTCGGCCGGCATGCTCCCGAGGAAGTCCGGAGGCTGTTCGAGAAGCACCAGGACCGGATAGTTTTCGCAACAGACTTCATGGTTTATGATCGCCTTACCCTTGGATCGGCGGGTGATGACGAACGGCCCACGGACGAGGACGCGGCGGTGTTTTTTGAGAAACACTGGCGCTTCTTTGAGACGGCGGACCGGGACTGGAAGCACATGACGCCGATCCAGGGCGATTGGACGATCAGTTCGATCGATTTGCCTCGGGCGGTGCTGAGAAAGGTGTATTTCGACAATGCCCGGCGCGTTTTGGCGCGATCGCTTCCGGCGCCGGTGGCCAGGGCGACGCGGATCGAGCGCGATTGGGTTCCTGACGGAACATTAGAAGAGATGGAGTGGACGCAGGCGGTCCCGGCGCGAGTCGAGTATGGATCGAAGGACTCGATTGCGCGACCGGAGTTGAGCACGGCGGTGCGCGCATTGTGGTCCGAGCGCTTTCTGTATCTCGCCTACGAGTGCCCCTACACGGAGATCAGCGTATTCAGCCCCGCGCAGGAAGGGGAGAGGATCGGTTTATGGGAAAACGACGTTGTCGAAGCCTTCATCGGCGTCGATCCAGAGCGGCCCGGATCCTATACCGAGTTTGAATGGGCCCCGAACGGGGAGAGATTGGATTTGAAATTGGATCTTCCGGACAAGGATTTCGAGTGGAGCAGCGGAATGGAGCCGGCGGCGCGGATCGACGAAGCTCACCGCATCTGGCGGGTCGAGGTCCGCATTCCCTGGACGGCGTTTGGGAAAGGCGCACCGGAGGCTGGAGAGCGGTGGCGAATCAATTTCTATCGTCATGACAAAGCGAGCGGCGCGGGGTTGGCTTGGCGCCCGACTTTGACCGGGACCTTTCACGAGCCGGCGCGATTTGGATGGTTGGAGTTCGGCGACCGGGAAGAGAACTAACTTAATCGCAGAGACCGCAAATCCGGGATGGAGTTAGTCGCCGCCCGGAGTCCTGGTTACCCGGATGCGCAGATGGCGGCGTTCTCCCAAGTTGATCCCTTCCTTCAGGGTCCACCGTTCTTGGGTTCGGCCTTCGATCCGTTCTGAAGTCCGGTCGAACTTCTCTTCGCACGTTTCCCATTCGACGAGGTCGGCGGACGATTCGATGGCGGCCAGAAGGCCTCTGACCGCGGAGCCCGTGCGGCACCACAGGGAGATCCGGTTTTCCTTGAACGCGATGCCGTAAGCGCCGGAACCTTCGCGAGGATCGAGGTCGCTGGTTCCGAACCAATCTTCCAGAAGCCGCACCCATCCGTCGGAGTCGGCGTCGGTGAAATCATTCCCGGGGGCATCCGGGCCGCGTCCCGGCGATCCGTTCGCGCTCGAGGCGATCCACGATGCCGGGTCCTCCGGATTGGTTCCCACCTCGGCGCGCCGCAAGCTCAGGGAGCTGCCTTGACCATCCGCGGCGGCCGGCCAGGGCTCTTGGTCGTCGTAGCTGATCTCGAAAACGGTGTTGTTTGAGGCGTCTTCGAGTTTCAGGGTTTCGCCGCCGTTGTTCAATCGCGTGCCGCCGGCGAACTCTCCGGCGACGGGAATCCCGGTTCCGTAGAGCGCCTCGAACGCGTCCCGGTTGAGGACGAGCAGGAGGAATTGACCGGGACCAAGGTGGGTTCCCGCAGCGAAGCTGTAATCGATCCCACTGGTGAAATGGAGACCGCTCAGGTCCAGGGTGAGGGTGTCGCTGGCGTTGAAGAGTTCCAGGAACTCGGCGTCGGGATCCGGATCCGGCGGATGGTACATGATCTCGGTGAGGAGAAGGTGGATCTGCACAGCGGTGGGCGTCCCGAGGTAACTTTTTTGGTCGATGATGTCGCCGTCCGCGTCTCGAAGGATGAGAGTTTCGCCGCGGTTGGAGAGATGGCCGCGATAGCCTCCGTGAACGAGGAGCCGTTCGCCGCCTCTGGGGCTGTTTTGTCGCTGGCGGAAAGCGCGGGCGTCGGGCGTGAGGTAGAGTTCATTGAAGCCGGGCGAGAAGAGGCTCGAGCTGGGAATGACGGCGCCCGGGGCGAAGGTGAACTCGACCGCCCCTTCGAGCGTCCAACCCGATATGTCTACGGCCGCTGGGTGAGGATTCAGCAGTTGGATGTACTCTTCGTCTTGGTTGCCGGACTCGGGCTGAAACTCGATCTCGCCGATATGGATCTGCGGTTGGGCGTCTTGGGCGGCCGGAATAAGGCTGCTATACGTCTCGTAGAGATCGCGGCGCCGTTCGGGAAAGAAGGCTTTGAGCGCCGTGGCGGCGGAAGCGGGAACATGGCTGCCCTGCGCGCCCTCAAAGAGTTCGTCGACGCGGTTCTCGAAGCGCAATTGCGCGACGGGGGTTCCGGCGGGTTGCAGCATGGCATCCATGCAAGTTCGCAGCCGCCGCAGGTACATGTCCCGGGTTGGCCGAACGGCGAAGATCGCTTCGTAGAGTTTGTTCCACTGGAGGGCATTGTCTTTGCGGTGAGCTTGATCGCCGAAAAAGGGATGCTTCAAGAATTGTCCTCCGTCGCCGGTGACCCCGAAGGTCCAATCCTTATCCCACGGGAAAATGGACCACTCGCCGTTTCCGCGCGTGTCCTTGTAGACGTAAAAGTTCTTGCGGACATCATCGGCATCCTGAGTGATGGATCTCACGGCCAGGTAATTCATGATCTGCGGAAGATTGAGGGCATCGTAGAGGTACGTGGTTAGCGCTTCGTCCCGCTGGTTGAGCCCATTGACGAGTTCTGCGAGCGTTGTGAGATCAGCGGCATCACCGGTTTTCTTTTCGATGCCGGTGACCGTGTCGGCGAAGACGGGATCCAGATTCGCGCGTTGGACGAGTTTGTAGAGGTCCCCTTCGGGATCGAAGCCGTGCCGCTCGAGGAACACCTCGTCGACCTGCTCGATGAGGATGGCGGTGCGGTCGGCCTCGCCGTTCACTCGCATCAGCGTTAGGAACGATTCGCAAGTGGCGTTTCCGGCCCAGCCATAGCTTTCGAAGGCGAGGGGTTGCCTCAGGTAGGTAGGATCGGATCCTTGGGCGTTGAGGTTCAGCTCCCGCGCGGCGGGAATGTCGCCGGTCACATAGACTGGGAAGGCATTGTTGAAGTTGAACTTCTGGGACTGACCGTTGGTGGCTCCGCCCCGCTGCCGGACATAGATGTTGTCGTAGAAACGCCCGAGGAAATAGACGGAAGCCCGGGTTCCGGTCCGGGTGCGCGAAGCGGGTGCGTTTTCGGTAAACCACTCGAAGAGCGGCAGCGCGGCATCGATGTCCGGAGACCGGGCCACGGCGCCGAAGTATTGGGGCGACTGGTCGACGCCCTCCCGGTCCAGGTAGACCGGGAGGAGCGCCGTTTTCCCGCCGGCATCGACGGCGGAAACGGCCCAGCGCAGCATGTGTCCCGGGGGCACGCGCGGTCCAAAAAGGCTCCGGCCCGGAATGATGGCTGTATATACGCCGTCGCCGGCCTGGGAATCGCCGCCTTCTCCGTCGTCCCGCATAACTTCGCGGCTTTCCGCCCGGTAGTCCACGCGGAAAAGCAGAGAGACCTCGCTGATTTCCGCAGTTCTGGGAGAGACGCGGGCCGTGACCACCAAGTCTTCCCCGCTCAACAGCGGTCCCGGGGGGATGTTTACCTCGAGGATGACCGGCCCCGGATGGAGCAGACGGCCGTTGCTTTCTCCCGGAGTCGTGGAATTGAGGTAACCAGGTTCGCCGTTTTCCGCGTCCAGTCCGTAGGAGATGTCGTCGAACTGGGGGCTGGGTTCGTAGATGCTCGCGACCGTTTCTCCATCCGGAAGAACCAGCGCGAGATACTCGCCGGAAGCGGCCAGTTGAAAGTTGGCGTGCCATTCTCCGTCGCTTTCGCGACGATCCTCGCCGGAGGCGAACACAACGCGGCGCGCTCCCGGCGCAAGGGACGCGGCGGGGCATCTCCACTTTTGCAGGCGGTCCGGATTGTCGGTGAGGGACCAGCCCTCGAGTTCGACCGGTTCATTGCCGGTATTGACGATTTCCAGCCAGTCCGACGTCCGGCCGTCCTCGTCTCTCAGGCCGGACTGATTGCGAGCGAGAAACTCGGAAATGACGACGTCCGCCGCCGCTTCCGACCCGAAGAGCACCGCCGCGAAAAGAGTGAGCGCGCGGAGATTCATCACTCGAGAACAACGCGATAGTGCTGGGCGGAGGAGGTCGAGGGAACGGTGGCGCTGGTCTGACCTTGGTCTCCAGCGATGCCGGTCAGCCCGTCGATCCATGTTTCTGGGAGGAGGGAGGCATTCGACTGGATGGCGTAGGATCGCCCTGAGGCGCTGGGCCAAGTGAGGGTCACGCCTTCGCCGGAGCGGGAGAGGCTCAACACTTGGAAGAACGAAGCCGGATTCAACGGATCCGTGGCCGCGGCCACTTCCACACCGTCGGGCGTGCCGTCCCCGTCGCTGTCGGGATTGTTTGGATCGGTTCCCAACGCAGCTTCTTCCGCATCGGTGAGACCATCGCCATCGGAATCGATCTCGCCATTTCCTGCGCCTAACGTTTGGCCTGGATTCTCATAGAGAAACCGGGCGTCGTCCGCCGAGAGTTCCGCCAGATAGATTTGGACGTCGTCAACGGTTCCCGTGAGTCCAAGCTGGCCGCCGGCGGCGGCGATAAGGAAGGGACCGCCCATAGCGGGATGGAAACCGGGGGCGTCCGCAGCCTCGTCGCTCAGTTCGCCGTTTACGTAGACGATGAGGCGGTCGGCCATGGGGGGATTGGAGTTTTCCACACCGGCGTAGGTGAAAACGAAGTGAGTCGTCTCGCCGCTTTGGATCAGGCCTTGGGTTTCCAGAGAGACATCGGATCCGTCGCTGAGCCATTGGAGCGGATCGGCCTCATCGGTCGAGGCGAAGGCGACGCCGAAGGGAGTGCCGGGAACCTCGCCCATGCCGAACAAAGCCGAGGTTGTTCCTTCGTCGGCTGGGTCGACGTTGATCCACAGGGAAATACTGAAGACGCCGAGTTCCGGCAGTCCGTCTACCTTTCCGAATCCGGCGCCGGTCTCACCATTGTCGGAGAACCGCACCGCCGTGCCGCCGGCTAAGGCTTCGGCGCCGAGCGTGTAGGCACCGCCGCCGGAGGTTTCGTAGACTCCGTGAATTCCGTAGCCGGAGGAATCGAGGAGGCTGGATCCTTCGGTCTCATCCATTTGGTAGCGCGCGATGAGTTTGTTGGAGTTTTCGACGCGGACCAGCAAGCGGACGAGGGTGACGGAGTCTTCCTGGCCGTTGTTGGTGTCGATCTCCAACCGGGCGCGGAGGCTCCCACGCTGGAGGGTAGGCGTGAAGGTGATCGTCGTGGCGGCGGAAGCGCCGGGAGCGAAGGACGCAGGGATGTCGCCGACAGAGAAGAAAGCAGCGTCGTCTCCGGTGATCCGCACCGCCACCACGTTCACCGTCGCTACCTCGCTCTCGTTGGTTAGGGTGAGGGGTTTCGTTTGCGGACCGGAGAGTTCGGTGAGTGTTCCGAAATCACAAGAAAACGGGGCCGAGAGCTGACCCAGAGTGATATCGCGGATCTCGAAGGCGACTTCGCCGAGGCCGACCCGGTCCCCGCCCGGGACTTCGCCGCCGCTGCCGTCGCCGGGCGCGACGAACTGGTTATCCGTCGCTGTCAATTCCACGTATCGCGCTGCGACCGGCTGTTCGAGATCGTAGGAATTGCGCTGGATGTGGTCGATCTCCATCATGAAAGAGGGATTGTAGTCGATGGAAACGCCGAAGCCGGCGGGGCCATCCGCGTCGGTGGCGAAGCGCAGGCTGAATTCTTTGACGCCGTTGGCGTTGGAACTGGCGTAGCCCCAGGCGCTGATTTCGGACAGGAGGACATCCGCGCCCAGATCAAAGATCAACACGGGCATACCCACGAGTTCGATGTAATCGGCGGGAAACCCGGCGTCGGCCGCGGTGACCCAGTTTCCGGTCTGGCCATCGAGCAGCTTGTCATGAGGGGGATCCGCATCGAAACCCACTTCGGGCCCTTGGATGAGATTGGAGGCGGGATAGAGATCACTGGCCATGGTCGACGACTCGACGCTGACAATATCATAGAATCGCGGTTGTGGCCGAGCCAAGAGGGACACAGACACCTCCGGGTTGTCCGGATCGTTGCTGGCGATGGTCAATGTCGCCTCGAGTTGTTCGCCGGGGCGGCCCGTGGGATCCGCGGTGAGTTCGATGGGAAGGGTTTGCAGGCTGGTCACCGAGTCCGGGCTAGAGACGATGGCGAATGCATCCGAGTTAGGACCGGAGAGGCTCACCGCGCTGAGAAGGAGATCGGCTTCCCCTGCGTTCAAGACGTTCACTTGAAAGGGAAGCACCTGATCCGTGACCCCGAACTCGACCGCGCCGGGAACCACGATTCGCGGTTCCGCGTCCACGGATAGCACCTCAAAGGCGATCTCGCCGAGTCCGGCCCGGTCCCCCCCGGCCACGCCGCCCTGACTGCCGTCGCCCGGTTCCACGAAGAAATTGTCTTCGGCGGTAAATTCGACATAGCGAGCCGTCACCTCCGTTTCGAAGAATTCGCTCTGCCGGATGGTATCGTCGTTGCTGAGCATGAAGGCCGGATTGTAGGTGATGGAGGTCCCAAACCCTTCTGGACCATCAGCGGCGGCGGCAAAGCGCAGACTGTAGGCACTGACGCCGTTGGCATTCGAGGAAGCGTAGCCCCAGACGCTGATCTCCCGGAGGCTGACTTCCTGGCCGAGATCAAGGACGAGGACGGGTTTGCCGGCCACAGCGATGTAGTCGGAGGGAAAGCCGCCCGGGTCATCCGTGACCCAATTTCCCGTTTCTCCGCCCACGAGCTTGTCGAAAGGTTCCACGGCATCGAACCCCACTCCCGGTCCCTGAATGAGATTCGACAATGGCCACAGGTCGTTGACCGACGTGGTCGAGATACCTTCAATGGAGTAGAATTCGGCGCCGGTCGATAGGCCTGCCGGCAGAATAATTGACACGGCCAGGACGCCGAAGCGGATGATGGGATGAGTGATCATGAGGACGAGAGCTGGACCTGCGCTGGGGCCGGTACTTTACGCGAAAAAACGTCGCCCTCGAACGAATCGTGAGGGGCATTGAATCGAGAAGGAGCGGGGATGGGTGTATAGGCAGTGCCTTCGCTGAGCAGGCAGTGCTCTCAAGTGAGGCTTTCAATGGGGCGTTGACATGGCGAAGTCCTTCTCGCAGGATGATGGGTCGTGATGTCAGGACGGCCCCGAGTCTGTGCCGCAGGGATCGCCGTCGCCTTGACGGTGGGGGCAGGCCTTTGCTTGTTCTCTGGCTGCTCGCCCCGGGAACCGGAGAGGGATGTGGGGGAAGAGTCAGGCCGCGACTCAGGAGTAACCGCGGGAGAGCAGGCGGACGACGGCGCGGCGAGACCGGAGGACGGGATCCGCGAGATTCCCCGGCTGGGCAATGCCCGTTTCGACGGCGATTTGTCGGCGGAACTGCGGTTGGCCGACCCTAGGGCGGGCGATTGGGAGAGTGAGGCGTTGAGTGCTCAAGCGGGAGAACAATTACGGTCCTTGGGCCAGTGGCTGGCCCTTCCGGGTCCTGAGACCCGGGCGAGCGTGGAAGCTTGGATCGATCCGGGCTTTACAGGGGACCGGCTCGGCGGAGCGGGACTGGAGGAGGTCTATCGGGCTGAACCCTTGGTGGTTCGACGGGGTGCGGGCCTGCCCTGCGAAGGCGCTCCCGGACTGGAGCAGTTGAGAGAGGCCGGCGCCAGTCTCAGTCCGGCCGAGACCGGCGGTTCGATCGAGAGGGACCCCCATTTCAAGATCATTCAAGCGGAGGTGGAAGGTGAGTTCTTCATGACCCGGGTGCTTTTTGAGCTGGAAGAAGTCTTCGCGACGGGCAGGCGGCAGCACAACGCGATTTGGGCTTGCCGGTGGCGGCCCGGGGAAACGGGGGATCCGTTGACCTTATGCGAATTGCGGGTGATGACGAGGGAAGAGATCGAGGCGTTGGGGAGATCCGGTCCGCTTTTCGTCGACTGCACGGAGGAGGCCTTGGGCGGCAACGCCTGCTTTCGGGAGCAATTGGTCGACGGGATCGACCATTGGCGGGCGCAAGTGGACTGGCGTTTCGGATTGGAAGTCACGGGGCCACACGGATTGGCCGTTGGAGACGTCAACGGAGATGGGCTCGACGACTTCTACTTTTGCGAGGCGGGAGGCTTGCCGAACCGGCTTTTCGTTCAGGAGCCCGGCGGCCGCTTCACGGAGGCGGCGGCGCGGGCCGGGCTGGATTTTCTGGAACCGTCGCACAGCGCCCTCTTGATTGATCTCGATGGGGATGCCGACGACGATTTGGTGTTTGCCTCGGGGCGTTACCTGCTGTTCTTCGAGAACCTCGGCGGGCTGCGTTTTGAACGGCGTTATTTGCATCAATCGGACTCGGTGGCGCGATCCCTGGCGGCTGCGGACTACGATTTGGACGGGGATTTGGACCTCTACGTGTGCGGATACTTCTCGAGGTCGGGAGACTCCGTGGGGCTGGGCCGCCCGCTGCCCTATCATGACGCTGAGAACGGAGTGCGCAGTTACCTCCTGCGCAATGAAGGGGGCTGGGCCTGGAAAGATGTGACCGCGGAGACGGGTCTCGAGCAGAACAATCGCCGGTTTAGTTATGCTGCGGCCTGGGAAGACTACGATGGGGACGGCGACCCCGACCTGTATGTCGCCAACGATTTCGGCAGAAACAATCTTTATCGGAATGATGGCGGAACATTCGTCGACGTGGCGGCTTCAGCCGGGGTGGAAGACATTTCCGCGGGGATGTCCGTGAGCTGGGGAGACTATGATGGCGACGGGCGGCCCGATCTCTATGTCGGCAATATGTTTTCCTCGGCCGGGAACCGCATCGCCTATCAAAGAAACTACAGAGCGGGAGACGCCGGGGACGTGTTGGGTTGGCATCGCCGGCACGCCCGGGGCAACACCCTGTTTCGCAACCGGGGCGACGGTTCCTTTGAAGACGCCGGCATCGAGGCCGGAGCCTCGGTGGGACGGTGGGCGTGGAGTTCGAACTTCGTCGACCTCAACGGAGATGGCCGGGACGACCTGTATGTCGCCAACGGGATGGTCACCGGGAGGAGTGATCCGGCGGATTTGTGAAGCTTCTTTTGGCGGCGGGTCACGTCGCAATCACCGGCCGCAGCTTCTCGCGGCGGCGTCATTACTGAAGACAGCCGCGCCTACCACAAAGCCTGGGAGGCGATGGGGCTGATGTTAGAACGGGGCGGCTCTTGGAGCGGCCTGGAACGGAATGTGGCTTTCCTGAACACCGGGAACGGCCGTTTCGCGGAAGCGGCGGGTCTGCTCGGGCTCGATTTCGACGACGACGCGCGGGCCGTGGCCGTGGTCGACTGGGATGGGGATGGCGATATGGATCTGTGGGTAGCCAACCGCACCGGGCCGCGGATTCGCTTGTTGCGCAATGAAGTGCGGAGGCCAAGCGCCGCTCTGGCCCTGCGTTTGCGCGGGGAAAAGGCGAACCGCGATGGGATCGGCGCGCGCGTCGAGATCCGCGGGGCCGGGGAACGCCTATTGGCCTGGCGAACTCTGCGGGCGGGCGAGGGGTATTTGGCGCAGTCGACGAAATGGCTGACCTTCGCGCTTCCCGAAGACACGGAGCGAGTGAGTGCGGCGGTGCGTTGGCCGGGTGGCTCGGAGGAGGCTTTTCGGGATTTGGAGGCGCCGGGCAGTTATCTTCTGCGGGAAGGGGCGGGGGTGGGGACTCCCTGGAGACCGGAGCGGCGAGCTTTTGTTCCAGGGGCGACCGAGCTGCGGGCTCCGGTGGCGAGGGAGGCGGCGCGAATCGTTCCCCACAGTCCGCTGCCCGTTCCCGGATTGCGCTGGAGCGACGCCCAGGGCCGCGCGCGGAGCTGGAATCGCAGCGAGGCGAAGGGAACGGTTTTGCTGTTGTGGGCAACGTGGTGTCCTGCGTGTTTGGTGGAGTTGGGAGATTGGAAGGGGCGGGAAAAGCAACTGCTGCAAGGAGGGTTGAAAACGGTTGTCTTGAACGTCGACGATCCCGGTTCGGACTTGGAGACACGCAGGAGCAAGGTTGATCCGGTGTTGAAGCGGATGGGACTTCCCTTCGAGTCTGGATTCGCCGGCCCGGATCTCCTAGATGGCGTCGACGTCTGGCAGCGAAGCATTATCGGGCATCAACAGCCGTTGTCGCTGCCGGCGGCTTTGTTGCTGGATCGGGAGGGGCAGGCTTGCGCCTTCTACCGCGGCCCGGTTTCCGTCGAGCAAGTCTTGCGTGACAGCCAGAGACTCTCAGGGTCGCCCGCCGTTTTCCGGGACTTGGCCGTGCCGTTCCCGGGGCGCTGGTTCGTGCATGCCTTCGATCCCGATCTCGCGGCGCCGGTGGAACGACTGTTGGAAATGGGGAGGACCGATCTTGCGCAGGAGTATTTGGAGGAAGCTGTCGTTCCGCAGGCAAGAGGTTTTGCCCGGCTCTCCGGCGCTGCCTTGGCTTCGGGCCTTGGGCAGCGGTTGGCGGGGTCGGGGGATGCGGCGGGGGCCCTTCGCGCCTTGCGTTCGGCGATCCGCCTGGATCCGGAGCGGCAGGAAGTGCTAATACGTCTGGCCCTCCTCTGCGAGGCCGAGGGATTGGAGGCGGAAGCGGCGGATCATTTTCAGTCGCTGTTGCGACTCGCACCGGATTCCCTGCCCGCGGCCAACAGTTTGGCCTGGATTCTGGCGACAAGCGCGGATCCGGACCTGCGCCGGCCGGAGGAGGCGCTGAGGCAGGCAGCGGCGGTGTGCGAGGCAACGGGATATGCTATGGCTGAGCCTTTGGACACCTTGGCGGCGGCTTACGCGGCCATGGGCCGGTATGAAGAGGCCGTGGAGACGGCTCGACGGGCGTTGAACGCGGCGCGGAAGGCGGACGAACACGCCAGTGCGCAGAGCATCGAGGAGCGGTTGCGTCTCTATGAGCAGGGCCGTCCCTATGTGAGCAAGGTCAGCCGGCGGCCCTGAGACGCAGCGGCCGGGAATGTGCTGTTGCGCGGGCGCTCCTGCCCGCGAAGTTTTGCGGCGCCACCGCGGCCAAGAGTGTCCGCGTATGGGGTCAGCGCCAAGGGAAGCCGGAGGCTTAGGGACGCAGAAATGGGGAATGCCGGGACTCTCAAGTGAGGCTTTCAATGGGGCGTTGACATGGCGAAGTCCTTCTCGCAGGATGAAGGGTCGTGATGTCAGGACGGCGCCGAGTCTGTGCCGCAGGGATAGCCGTCGCCTTGACGGCGGGGGCAGGCCTTTGCTTGTTCTCTGGCTGCTCGCCCCGGGAACCGGAGAGGGATGTGGGGGAAGAGTCAGGCCGCGCCTCAGGAGTAACCGCGGGAGAGCAGGCGGACGACGGCGTGGCGAGACCGGAGGACGGGATCCGCGAGATTCCCCGGCTGGGCAATGCCCGTTTTGACGGCGATTTGTCGGCGGAACTGCGGTTGGCCGACCCTAGGGCGGGCGATTGGGAGAGTGAGGCGTTGAACGCTCAAGCGGGAGAACAATTGCGGTCCTTGGGCCAGTGGCTGGCCCTTCCGGGTCCTGAGACCCGGGGGAGCGTGGAAGCTTGGATCGATCCGGGCTTTACAGGGGACCGGCTCGGCGGAGCGGGACTGGAGGATCGACCCGGCGAGCATGCCCACTTCCCAGGTCCTCGCCGCTCGCCATGGCGTGGTCGAGCGGACACTCGCACTCGATGCCCAGCGGCCTGCGCCCTCCTGCTTCAAGCCGCGCAAGCCGACTCGAATCCAGCAATCCGTGCAGCCGCCATTCGCAGCCTATCATCGCCCGACACTTCCGGCTTCATTCACGACGTCGAGTGCCTCGTCGCCGCGTTGGGGGAGGTTTTCAGAGGATGATCGTTGAGGGCGCGGGCGAGAGCGATCCACGTATCGACATCGCGTTCTTCCGCGCGGCAGGTTTCGCGGAGACCGAGTTCAGCGCGAGCTTCGTGCCACACATCCGTTTCGACCGGGAGGAGATTCTTTAACTGCTTGCGGCGCTGCGCAAAACCGTGTTTAACCAGGCGCACGAGAAGCCGGGCGTCGAAGGAGGGAAAGCGGCCGGGCTCGACGGGCTCGAGGAGGATGACGCTCGAGTCGGCTTGGGGTTTCGGGTAGAATAAGGGAGATTCCCGGCGAGACGCACACGGACTTCGGCGAAGAGGGTGCGAACGTCGAAACGCAGGGCGTCGCCAGCCATCACGGACACATCGGGTCTGCCGGCGTATCGTTGTTGAAGGTAGGCTGTGAGGCGGGGATCCTTTTCGATGAGGAGGAGCCGGCGACCTAATCCTGAGAGGGCGTCGCTGAGGGACCCGGTTCCCACTCCGATCTCAACGAGGCAATCGATGGGCTGCGGGTCGAGCGCCGCGGCGATGTCGCGCGCAGTCGCGGGATCGAGGAGGGAATTCTGTCCGAGGCGGCGTGAGGGGACGACGTCGAGACCCTTGAGGGGTTCGCGGAGGTCTGTTGATTCGCCCATCGTCCAGGGATAGCGCGCGTGGGTCGGCCGGAGGGCAAACGGCAGGGAGTGCGTGCCGGGGCCCGCCAGCTCACTCCCATGCAGAAACATCGGAACGCGGCTCCCCATGATAGAATGGCGCTCGACAGGGGATACGGTGATGCTAAAAGACCTTTGGAGGGTTTATGCGTTGTCGAGCAATCTTTTTCCTGTTTCTGGGCCTGACTGCGGCCGTGTGGCCACGGGATGTGGAGCTTGTGTCTCCGGAGTCCGATTGGAAGTATTTTGATCTTCGCAATCCACCCGCAGGATGGAAAGACCTGGATTACGACGACTTCTTTTGGAAGAGCGGCCGGGCCCGGCTTGGGTACGGGCTCGCTTTTCAGGGGACTCTCATTGGTCATGGAGCTGACGAGGCGTATCGCAACCTCGCGGCGTTCTTCCGGAAGCGTTTCTACGTGGCGGATCCGGAGCAATTCCGCGGGCTGCGGCTGGAGCTGGTTTGCTGGGACGGAGCCGTGGTCTATCTCAACGGAACCGAGATCGCCCGGGTGGGTATGCCTGAGGGCGAGGTGACGCAGGAGACGTATGCGGCCGGATCTGGGGGGCAGATGATGTTCGAAGGTGCAGTGGAACCTTCACTGCTCCAGGCTGGAGAGAATGTTCTGTCGGTGGAGCCGCATAAGCGCACCGACTCTTGGCAAATCTTCGGGATGGACGCTGCGCTTTGGGGCCAGCCGGCGAGCCCGGAAGTGATCGACGTCGAGATCCAGCCTGACGCGGTCTATTTCTTGTTGGACGAGCCCTCGCGGGTAGCCGTGTATGACTTGCCGTCCCGTGGGTGGTTGCCCGTGATTCCGGTTCACAACCTCATCGGGCAGGCGAAGCATCTCACGGTTTCGGAGGACGGAGTCTTTGTGGCGTCGGACACGCGTTTCGTTCACTGGGATGCGCAGCAGGGAGAGTGGGAGTCTTTTCCTACCAATCAGGACACGAGCTTTTCCTTTCTCGGTAGCTGGCCGGGCCACGTTGCGATCGGAGAAGGAGAGTATCTCCACATCCGGAAGTTTCCTTTTGGATCGGAGGAGCCCGTCGTCCGTTATGTCAGTGAATTCCGGTTTTCCGGCGCAACTGCCCAACGGGGCGAAGAGCCGGAGTTCTACGAACAGAATAATTCGAGTGCTGGCGCTTGGCCGAGGCGGATTCGTCTTACAGACGACGGGGTGACGCTAGAGCACCGGTGGAACGACAGTGTTGCGGTGGATGCGTCGCTCTTCACAGGCCTGCATCCGTCTCCGAGAGGCGGCATTCTGATCAGCCGGCAGGGCACCGTCTTTAGCGAGAATCGATTGGAAGTCATGGCCCGGCTGGTCAATCCGGTGATCCACAGCGTTTTTACTGAATCGAACGAGATCGTGGTTGCGACAAACGACGAGATCATCGCTTACGACCGACGATTCCGGGAGACCGGACGGAAACAGTCCATGGGGCCTCTGCTTGCGATGGCTTGCGACGGCTCCCAGGTTGTTCTCTTTACAGCAACGGGTTCCGGCAACCTCGGAATGACGGTGGAAACGGCTCCTTTAGAGACGTTGGGCTTGCTAGGGAGCGTTCCGGAACCCGTAGATTCTCCGTCGGCCGTCGAGGCGGCGTTCGTGTCGGGCGACACCTTGTATCTATTGGATAGCGTGCGGAACAGGCTCAATCGATTCTCGCTTGTTGGGCGGGAGTATTTGCCTTCGTTTCCGCTGAAGGGCAGCCCAGGCGCTATAGCGCATGTTGCGGCACAGGGCAGGGCATTTTACACGACGACGTCGAGAGATTTGTGGCGGATCCATTTAGCTAGTGGGACTTCGACGCGCGTCGTTGAGGGAACTGTGGATCCGGCGGCATTGGCCGCGAGCGGAGACAGGGTGGGCGCGTGGCATGATCCCGAGGAGGGAACGGTCGAGGAATGGGATTTAGAGAGCCGGCGCGTTCTCCGCTTGTATTCCGCCGATGGAACGATGCTTCCGGGCGAATGGCTAGGCAACTTCCCTTCTAGGCCCACGCTTACGGGCTGTCCCGGTTGGTTGTTCTACCCGGACGGCGGCACTCTGGCTGTGGCGGTCGAGGAAGGCGGAGGTTTAGGAGGATGGCGTATCTTGCCGGTGGACTTGCCTTTGGCGTTCGAGGAGAAAGAGGGAGACGTATTGGGGCGGGGATTGACGAGTTCCGGTGAGGTCATCGCTGTAGAGTCAGGCAATCTCTTGGGCAGGCTGCCTGGCTTCCAGAACGACGATCCGTTTTCCCAGAAGTTCTCGAGAACGGTCTCGGCGGTTTGGCTCGGGGAAGACGTCATCGGCATCTGGGCGTCGGGTGAACACACGCGCGTTGTGGGTTACCGGGTATCGAGCAGCAGCGCTGTGCGCAGCATTCTGCTTCCGGGGAATCCGTTGCATGTTCTCGCGCATGGCGACAAAGTTGTTGTAGTCACCCGCTATGAGTCGGTCCCCAGGATCCAGTATTTGGATGGGACTCTAAACGTCTTGTGGTCGGAGCCGCGGCTGGCGGTTGCGCCAGCGGATCTCGCGCTGGTAGGCCGGTCTGCGGACGCGCTGACGCTGCAGTGGGATGAGCCTACGGGATCGGCGGAAGCCTTTTTGGCGGAGTACCGTAGCTCGGGCGGGATGGAATGGCAGAAGTGGCCAGCGGAGCTTCCGGGGTCGTCCCGTCAGGCGATCCTCCAAGGCTTTCCAGACACTGGGAGCTATGTGTTTCGGATGCGGAGCCGGAATGCGTTAGGGGAGTCGGATCCAACGGAAGAGCTTCCTGTGTTAGCTGCCGGCCATCTCGGAGGTCCCTACAATCTCCGGGTGCTTAACGGATCGAGCACCGCTGTGACAATGGCGTGGGACGACCGGCTGACGCACGAGTCGGGGTTCCGTCTGCTTTGGAAACAGGCTGAGCAGGAAATGCATGTGGCGGAGGTTCCCGCAAACACGCAGCAACACCGGTTGGATGGGTTAACACCGTCGACGGAGTATCTGTTTTGGGTGGAAGCAGTCACTGGAGGAGTTCTCGGCGACCGCTCTGAGACAGTCTGGGCGACCACGCTGAGCCGCGACGACGGACCGCCTGAGGGAGAGTTGAGGATCAACGATGTCGAGGTATTCAGCGATGGATTTTGGGTGAGTTGGGAGGACAGTTTCTTGAACGAGGAGGGGTACTTCGTTGAGCTGGGGCCTACGGAGGAATCGTTGGTTGAGATTGCGCGGTTGGATGCTGATGAACGCGAGTTCAGGATCGAGGGTCTGGAGCCGCTCACGCCGTATGTGCTCCGGATCACGGCCTACAACGGATTTGGAGCCGGGGGGACGAGCGGCGCCATGGTTTGGGAGACTTCGGCGGCGTCCGAAGGCTACTGGAACGGCCTGTTGGCTGATAGAAACGGGGTTCTCCATTTCGGCATGGGTTTTCCAAACCGGATCGAACGTTTCGACAAGCAGAGCGGATTGTGGCTGGAGCCGTGGAGGTTTTCGGGACCAGTGCTTCAGTTGTGGGCCGATGAGCGGGGATTGCTCGCGACGATAGGCTCGCAGTTGATCGAACTGAACGCAAACGGCGACCAGCGAATCCTCTACGCCGGCAATCTGGGAGGAGCGGACTATTTCAGCGTTGGAGATCGCATTCACGTTGGGGGCCAGGCCGTGTTGGACCGCAACTCCGGCGCATTGTTGCAGCGGAACGTCGAAGGATTTGACCCCGTGCGTGGCGTCGCTGTCGATCCCGGCCACAGGCAGGCCTATGGAATTACGAACTGGGGAAGGGTAGTGCGTCTGGAATTCGACGAGGATGGGGATTTTCAAGGGAACCTCAACGCGCCCGGGGACTACGGGAACTGGAATCCCGACCGGGCCTATCTGTTCCCAGGGGGCCAGTCGGTCGCGCCGAACTCCGGGCCGGTCTTCGATGTTGACGGTTTGGGACTCGAGGCATCGTTAGGAGGCCGGTTCCAGGACATGGCTTTTGTCGAGAACGGGATTCTGCTCTTGAGAGACGAAGAATTGGTGCTGCTCGACAGGGATCTGAACGAAGCCGGCCGACTAACTCTCGGCCAGGAGTTTTCCAGGATCGCCGTTGTGGGCGAGACAGTTTTTTGTTTTCGGCCGAACATCCGCCATGCGAGAGCAATCGAAGTGCACACAGCGTCGCTTGGCCATCTGGGACTTCCTGTTCCGGCTGAACCCTTGCTAGGGCAGGGGATCCCTTTTGTGCCGGACGTATGTTTTTCGGACGGCTCCGGCTATGTGTGGATGGGAGCTTTCGCGCTGCGCCACTTCTTGCGCTGGTCTTTGACGGAGGCTGCGTTTGTCGAGCCCCGGCCATTGCTCCGCGTTCCGATTTCGGCAGGGTATTCTTCGGATCTGGACCGGGTGTATGTGGGGTACCGAGACGCGATTACCGTTATGGAAGCGACGGGAACGTTTAGCGGCGAGGCTCCCTTCGCGCTGCCCTTGCATCCTCCGGTCCAGCTTGTAGCGATGGATTTCCAGGTATTGGTAGACACATCGCCATTGGTGTTTTTGCATGGGCACGACGGTTCCCTTCGCGACGCTTTCTCTCCTTCGATTGAGAGCGCCGCGTTGGCTTGGTCCCCGGCCGCCGGCAGGGTGCTTTCCATGCATTCGACGGGCTCAGGAGAGTATCATGCGATTACGGATGAAGGGTTGTTCGGAGACGGAGGGCTTCTCCCGCCGGAAATGGCCCCGCCGATGCTTGTAGAACCAGGCGGTTCTGTTGTGGCGACGGGATCTGGGAAGACACTGATCCCAGACGTGAGCTTTGGTTACGCCAGCGGGCCGCAATTGGTGAATGCGTTTTCGCAGGGAGTCTGGGTCGAAGGAGAGCTGTTCACCCTTCGAAGTTCCGGTGCGGACCGGACGCAGATCCAGCGTTGGTCGGGAGCGAATTTCGACTTAGCAGCAAGCCGCGAGGCTCCGGGGCTGCCCAACGCCATCGTAGCCGCGGAAGGCAAGGTCATGGTCGTGACGGTGATTCAAGGGGCTCCGTGCGTCCGGTATGTGTCCGCGGAGACGTTGGAAGATGAATTTGTTTCGCCGCGCCGGCCCGCTCCTCCTGGTGAGCCGCGTGTGACGCAGCGTGGATCAACGTCCGTGAGGCTGGCGTGGACGGACCTAAGCGACAACGAAACCGGGTTCGAGGTCGAGTACCGGCAGAAGCTGGCAGGGGATATCTGGATGGGCGGAACGGTGGTGGGGTCCGGGGTTACTCAAGGGGAGGTTTCCGGCTTGCTTCCAAACACCCGGTATGTGTTTCGCGTGATGGCCCTGGGCGGAGCCTTCCGGTCGGATCTCTCCGGGGAGATCGAGACGAGCACTTTGGTCGCTGATGATCTTCCGGGAGGAGAACCCTATCATTTGCGCGCAGTCCAGGTTTTTGCAAACCGGGTGGTCTTACAATGGGACGATCATTCCCACAACGAGTCGGGTTTCCGGATTCTGCGTTCGCAAGTGAGCCCGCCCGGGGCGGCCGAAGATGTGGTGGGCATTGCAGGCGCGGACGAGACACTTTTTACAGATGCAGGATTAGCGGCCGGCGCGACCTATGATTACCGGGTCGAGGCATTCAACACGTCGGGTGCAGGCGAACGTTCCGCGGCGCTACGGGTCGCTACGCGGGTGTCCGATGTGTTGGGCGAAGAGCACCGGCCTGACGGGTTCGTTTATGTTGAGAGCGGCGCGGATTTCGTAGTATTGCGCTGGAGTGACGAGACTACACATGAGGAAGGGTTTATTCTGGAGCGGAAAAGGAAGGATGGCGGCGAGCATGAGGAGATTGCGCGCTTGCCGTTCAACACCACGGAGTATAGGGACTCTGGCCTGGAACCTGGGGTCGTCTACATCTATCGATTGGCTCCGTTTAATTCGCTCGGGCGCTCTGAGTTTTCTCCCGAGAGGTGGGCAGAGACGCTTCGTTTGGGGGGATTGTTCAATGATCGTGTGGTGCAAAGAGGATCGATCCTGTACTTCGCAATGCGTGAGCCGGATACGCTGCAGCGCTACGACTTGTCTAGGCGGGGATGGTTGGCTCCCCACGAAACCGGCGGAAGCATCTTTGGTCTGTGGGCGGATGCTGATGCCGTGTTTCTGGTATTGCCATCAGGAATCTGGCGATGGGGAGACGGTGATCAAGAGCCCGTGTTCTTACGGGCAGCCGGGATTCCTGCTGCGTCCATTTTTACGGTAGGGCGCAACCTCTATTTCAGTCCGGACCTGCGGAATTACCAAGCTGTGGACAAGTTCTCTGGAGCGCTTCGGGAGTTGATCGAGGTGAACCCTCACGAAGGGCTGACTCCGGTTCCCACGGACTCGGGGCATCGCATCGCCGGCGTGCTTCGCGGCGATTTCTCGCTTCTGAGGTTTGAGTCAGACGGATCCTTTCTGGACGGGCAACGTGCAAGTGGGATCGAGCGAACTGTCGCGCGATGTCAAGCGAGTGAGAATGGTGATTTCGTTGCCCTCAACAATGGGCTTGTGTATCGGCTCGATCCTCTGGGAGTTGCCGGAAGCCTTGGCTCCGAATGGGAGGATCTCGACTTTTGGGGTGAGCGTCCCGTCAAGCTGCAGAGCGGGAGAATTGTAGTGTATGAGGATCTTGAGAGGGGGCGTGAGCTTGCTCGCGGCGAGGCTCCGGCCGACGTTGTTGCGCTTGCGGTTCAGGGCGACGATGCGCTCGTATTCGAACCTTATGCCGGCGTGGAGTCTGGGTTTGTGACGCATGAGATCGACCTGAGGGAGCAGCGGTTTCCAGTCGCGGAAGGTCCGGTGATTCGGGGGGACAGGGTTGAGAGTTGGCCCTTCCGGCCTTTTGCTGGGCAGCGCTCGTTAGTCGTAGACGGCATTGTGTACTTCTTGGTTCCAGGTCACAATGCGTTGGCGCGTTATGCGTTGGCGGAGCGGGTGTTCCTTGAGAGCATACCGCTGGCCGGCAATGCTGTAGGGATCATCGCCGCGCGTGAGGAAGGGAGCGTGTTGCTGTGGTATGCGGATGGATTGCTCACGAGTCTGGAGCTATCGGCGGCACGTCCGCGGGAAGCGCCTTTCGCGTCCGCCGTTCGTCCTGGGCTGGCGCGGCTGGAGGAAAGCGGGATGACTATTCACAGTGTGCTTCCGCATCCAGAGGGCGGAGCCATGCGGTTTCGGTATGATGATGAGCAAAGGTTGTTGGAAATGCGAAGTCCGAACTCATCGGATGCTCCGCTGGACGCGGTCTGGAGTCCGAATGGGGAGTGGTATGTGACGCCTAGCGGAGATGTGGTTTCGACGAATGACGGCGATGTGATTGCCGACTTGACGCCGGGCTTGCCTGAACACGCGACGATCGCGACGGCCATCTCGGGCGGGTCGTTGGTTTCGGCGGGCAGCGGGTTGGGCCAAATCACGGAGGTGGTGCTTTATAACGAGGATCTCCAGGAAAGAGTCAAAGTCTATCTTCCTGGAGTGATGCCTGCGGTCCATGCTCTTCCCGGCGGCGGAGTTGTGGTGCTGACGATTGATGTACTGGAATCCGGCGCGGAGCGTTTCGTCCGGATCTTCAGGCGCGGTCCTGAGTTAGAACCGCTGTCGGATTCGGTGAGGGGCGCTCCTCCGCAGATCGTCCGTCAGCCCTGGTCGCGTTCGGCCGATGTGGGAGGTGAAGCCGCTTTTCGTGTGGAGATCGCAACGGGAACGGAGGCGAGCTATCAGTGGTGGAAGGGTTGGGAAAAAGTTCCCGGCGGGACTTCGCCGGAACTTACTCTGAGCGAGCTTACGCTTGACGATTCGGGGGTGTACCGGGTGGAGGCGACTAACTTTGACGGTTCGGTTTTCTCGCGGTTTGCGACATTAACTGTCGGTGCGTCCAGGTCCTGGTTTACCGCCGGGAACCTCCTTGCGGTGCGTAGCAATCAGCTATTTGAAGTCGATTCGGAGGGGAGTGTGGTGAAGAGTATGGAGATTCCTGCCTCACAAGGGCGGGCGCTCATCGTAAACCGCTACAACGGGATTCATGTGCTGCAGGAGCAGCATTCGCTGGCGTCGTTTAATCCGCTGAGCGAGCAATGGCGCTTCCAGCAGAGCGGCGGTTCTTCCGGTCTGCCGACGGATGGTTTCTATCTGGCGTTGCGCGGGGACGAGATTCTTGGGCCCGGAACCGTGTTTCGGTTTTTGGAAGGATCTAGCGTCGAGTTTTCCGCATACCCTGACACGTTTCCCGAGAGTGCAGTGTTCAACGGAGCGGATGGGAACATCTACTCGGTAAGGGCGGGCGAAATTATCGAGCGGGATGCTTCTACCTGGGAGACGTTGGAGGAATTCTCGATCGGAGCGGGCCTCCGCACGACGGCGGATGCCGGTGGAAATTTCTTCACGGTGGGCGGGGACAGCTCGCAGTTGATCAGGCGCTGGCGGCGCGCTGAGGAGGAGTGGGTGTCTTTGAATCCTGGCGGGTACCGGTTGACCAATGTGTCGGCCTCCGCGGATGGGCTGCTGGCGGCTGGAGCGGATTCGGGGCATGTGGTGCTAACCGATACGGAACTCAGCATTCCACAGATCGTGAACTTGCCTGGAACGGGCCCCTCGTACGTGGTGTGGACTCCTCGGCACGAGGCGACGGCTATCGAACCTACGTTGGAGGCCGGGGCATTGGAGTGGGACGCCGGAACCGGCTATTTTCGGCAGACCCTGACGATTATGGGGCCGGCGCGCAGCAATTTCCACCACTTTGAACTCGTGGTGAGCGGACTGACGGGATCGGTGTGGATTGTAAACTTTGACCCGAGAGCGGAGGGGCCGGAGATCCGGTTGCCGTACGCAGGGGCAGGAGTGGATGGCCCTGGCCGGACGCAGGTGCAGCTTCTCTTCGAGAGTATGGACGGGGCTTCGCCAGGGGATCTGGCGTATGCGTTGCGATGGCTCGATCCGAACTTCAGCTTACTCGAGCCGCAGATTGCAGAGGGTCCGGACGGGCGCATTTTCGCGACGTTTCCGACGATCCCCGGATGGAATTACCGCTTGGAACGTACAAAGGACATTCTGAACTGGCAGCCAGCGACGGATCAGTTGCCCGCGCCGGCAAATCATAGGACTTGGGAGCTGGTGAGAGGGGGCGATCTGGAGTTGTTCCGGGCGGCCGGGAGTCCTCCGTAGTTTCAGAACGCATTTTACCCCGCTCAAAAACGAAAAATCCCTGTAAAACACTGCCTTTGTGTCACCGGGTCTTGCTCTCGCGCTCCGCGGTGAGAGGATTGCGGCACAGGCAGTAGCGCTGCCGCGGGTCGTCCGGATCAATGACTTCGACCACCTGCCGCTCATCGAAGAGTTCGGGCTCCACGAGTTTACGTTCGAGCAGCGCGACGATCTCCCGGTGCGTCAGCGCGCTGATGGTGTTGAGCCCCTCGATGCCCTCCATTTCTTTCAGGCGCGCCGCAGTCACCAGGCCCCGGTCGCCGGCAAACACGATCTTCGCCAGTCCGTAGAACTCGCGCAGCTCACTGCCTTCGTACTCTCCCTCCAGGTAGGTGCTGGTAATATCGTAAAAAACCAGGCAGCCGTGCGCGAGGTGTTTGCTCGCCAGTTTCTTCTGGATGGCACCCTGACGCTCCAACAAGCGGTCGAGCACCTCGTAGCAATGCTGCTCGACATCGGGACGGCCCTGCACCCCGCAGAGTTCCCAGAGGCTGGTGTTGGCCCACTGGTTGCATAAGCCAAGCTTGCTGCCCTGGTAGATGATGCGACCCACGATCATGGCCAGGGCACACTCCACCCAGGATTCGGCCCGCGAGTAGAGGATGCGGTGCAGGCCGAGTTGGCGGGCCAGCGAGAGGAGGGCCTGGCTCGCGCCATACTCC
>DATKCT010000029.1:0-20414 GCA_035513055.1 Verrucomicrobiales bacterium
ACCCTCTCCAACTGGCGAATAATGGCCACCAGCTCCCGTGGCGGGAGCAAGAGCAATTCGGCGTCGGAGAGTTTCAGCAGTTCCACAAGGTTCTAGAATGCATAAGCTTTCCTGAATGTCAAGAAGCGCTAATCAATTACCATAAAACGCATACGGCGCCCGCCCCTTACTCAGCCGGGCTTGTTCAACCATGGGTGCAGTCGGAGCGCTCGTCCCTCGCCTCCGCTACACCCTTTATTGTTATGCCTTTTTGTTCAATCCCATTCACGCTATTTGCTCGGTCTCCACAATGCGGCTTTGCTCATCTCATCAGCGAATTCTTCCGGCAGTGGCTCAGGTTTGGAATGCCATCCACCCGATTTCAACAGCAACTGGGAACCGATGATCCTCGTGGGTATGGGGCCGCCCGCCGGGCTGCTCACCTGGGCGCCCAACGGTCCAAAAAAATACTCGTTCGATTCATTGTTGGTCGAGCGCAGTCGAATTGGAATGAGGAATCGTCGCCACTTCTCCGTGCGGGCGAGGAATTCTCCGTCAAGCACTGACAAAGAGTCAAGATCACCATTCGGGCGCCTCAACAGGATTTTTTTCCAAGCAAACGCAAACGGTTCCAGGAATTGTCCGCGCCCCGACATTCCCTGTTTTGTCCAAATAATCTCGGAGCCTTCACCCGCGAGGATCTCGGCGGTGACACCCCCCATGCCTTCCATGCTCGGCGATGGAGTGTCGGCGCTGAGCGGTATGGCCAGCGGTTGTGTCTTTGATGTCCCCAGTAAATCGTCCCAGCTCACTTTCACTGGCCCGGTTCCAATGAATTCCCGGCTGATGTAGACTTCGACGCCAGGATCGGCTTCGACCTCGAGCACGCCTCGCAGTCTCAGTTCGTTTTGGGCCGGTGGATCGAGGGCAACCTGCACCAAGCTAAGGGCAACAACGACGAAAATAATTCCAAGGCAAACCCACTTTGCAATCCGCCACACTCGTGAACGTTGCCTCTGATTGGCCGCTTCGACGCCGTGATGGTCTTCTTGAGACATGACTCTATCCTTTCGATTCACTTATATGCGCAGTGTCATTGGTGGCATAACGACCAAGCTCAGGGACCGCCGCCCGCAACGCCCGGTCGGCTGCAAGAGTCGCTGACAAATTATCCGAACCGTCCGACTGCCGGGCGGGGCGGCGGTTCGCTGCGGCGCCCTGGTTTGGTGTCGTGTCGCGGGCCTCCATCAGCCAAAAAAATACTGGGCCAACAAAGAACCGACAGACAACCCTAGCGCCAGCCATGCGACTCGCGTCAGAACCGTCTGCTTCTTCTTGAGCTTCTCCACCTCTGCGGTCAGCTTCTCGATGTCGGAAATTCCGTTCATGGCATTTTCAGATGACTTGGATGCGGCTCGCTATCACGACGACACCAAGCGACACGGCTCAGCTGCCCGGCCCGCGCCGGAGAGCAATGGGTCGCAGAAACCAACATCGCGGGCCGGGTCAACTGCAGCGGATGGTTCTCCATGTCCGACATCGCTCCGGCCAGCTACTCTACTTCTTCGGCTCGTCCGGAGGCGGGGCAAGGTGGTGGAAATGCAGATGCAGGACCGTCCAGCGGCCGTCCCGCTGCACCCACACTTCAGTCAGCGCGATCCGCCCGTTCGGGGGATCCTTCTGGCCGAGGTGCTTCACGCGGCCAGTGACGACGGCCACGTTCCCCTCGAACCGGACCCGCAGATCCTCGGTCACCGCCTTCGTCCCCTTCGGGAACCACGTCTTGTCCTCGACCGCTTGCTTGATCCCCTTCAGTTGCTCCTCCTTGGTGTGGATGACGCGGTCCCCGATGACCAGGAACTCCTCAGCCTCAACCTTGTCCAACGCATCGGTGTCTCCCGCGTAGAAAGCCACCTGCCAGGCGTCCCGAACGGCCAGTAGTTTCTCCCGCCGTTCCGTCTCCTTGCCGTCCTGCCCGATGCAAGGCTCGGGACAAAGTGCCAGACAGATGAGCCCCGTGATGACGAAAACTTGCTTCATGGCCGACCTCCCTCTGAATGTGAATGGACAGTTCCATTGGGGGACTGGTTGGATCGCGTGCCGCCGAACGTAAGTACTATGCCATCGGAATATCGATAGTACCGAGGGGGGGGTGGCGAATTCCTTGGTGACGAAGTGGATCGGGATGCATTCATGGCAAGCAGGTTGCGAAAGAAGCGAATCGGTGTCAAGCTTCGATATCCTGGTGCACAATTAAAAGTCAAGGTCTCCGAAGAACCTGTTTGCTCCGGTGACTTGGTTCGGCTGAATCATTTCTTCATGTCGGATGGCAAACGATCGACGAACGCCGGCGGGGCGCGCTGCAAGAGATCGGGCACAACACCAATGCTCGTGAACCTACTGTCTCCTTTGTCCGAAAGCTCAATGAGCAGCACATTCGTTTCACCATCATGCATCCACACTGCATCCGGGCTTGCGGCGTAGATGAGCCATGCACTGCCCTTTCGGATGAGAGGATCGGTAGGGCCTGCCATGCTCGTTCCGCGCGTGACGGTGTAATTGATTCCACCGTTTTGCGTTTCGAGGACGCTAACTGTCATCTGTCCCCCAAAGAGCTTGAAGGTCCCAGTCGAGGTGATGAACCTCGCTTCGTCATCGGAGCCTGGCGGGCGGTTGCACCCCAAGAGGCCGAGAGCGAACAATGCAGTCAGAATGGATCGTCTCATAGAATTTGATGCCTAACGATGAGGATGAGCTACCGTCGCCGTAAAGCAAGGACGCCAACCTTGCCGACAAACTCCCGCAAGGCCAGAGGCTGGCGGCGGTTAGTTCCATCCGGTTTGTTGGGCGATTTATGGACCATCATCAAAAAGCCACTGGAAAGCCTCCCGGAATTTTCTCCTGCCATCGCTGAGAATGTTCGCGCCATGCCCGACAATGATTTTCTCAAACGGAAAACTCATGATTCTCTGGACCGACTGTTTGAGTGCGTCGCGGTCGCGCACATACCACCATCGAATGTCACGAGGCATCGCCAATCTCTGATAAAAGCCGCCCACGCGGGCGACCACACGTGTCGCAAATCGAGCGTTCTCTTCGATATTAAATAGTAGATCCGCGACGATCAGCGCATGGCTGGCTGCGTGGTAAAAAGCATACTCGTTGAGTCTCGGCACGCCTTTCAGCGGCGCACAGTCAACTTCCCCCCAAGGTGTATCCTGTGAAATCTCGCACACCCTGCCTGACATCCGGGGAAAGTATCGATCCATTCCCGGCGGAATCCACAAACGCGCTTCCGGAACCGCCAACAGCCATTCTGCGAGAAATAGATCATGGAATCCGTTGGGGGCGATAATCTCTGTGACCGTGCCCATCTGACTCAGTGCATCGACTGTCGCCTCGTCGCAACGCGTTGGCGAGTGGAGCAACAGTTTCTCGCCTAACATACGAATAACCGTCATCCGATGGGGAAGCAATATCCCGCAGAATCTGATGTCATGAGAATGCTCCCAAATCCCCTCAGAGATGGAATGGAAAGGGACGGTTGCCATTGGCTTACGACGCCCAACGTCAAAGGACACCGAACCCCTGACCGGGAGCGCGGCATCGACTGCGGGTTGATGGTTAAATGGTCATGACGGGTGGAACTCGCGGCGGGTCAGGGGTTCGGTGCTCCGCCTTTGTTCGCTTTCTGATTCCTTATCGAGGGTGGATAGCTCGCTCCAAACTCGATCGAAATCCTCCGTGCGAACTAAAAAAGAACCGCCGCCATCCTGTTTCGGCTCTGTCGCATAAACAAATTTTCTCCTCTGCCCTCGACGGTCTAGACATTCGTAGAATCTTACAGCATCCCGGGGTTCCGAACTGCTTCTGACACACTTCAGAGGCTGATAATCTCTTAGCCCGTGCGTCAATCGAAAGATTAAGCGAGTGAAACAGTCGGGAATATCAGTGAACTCACCTTCCAAAATCGTTTCTCCAATTTTCTTCTCAATTGTGCAGAGATGACCAGGAAAACCTAAAACGGGTTGCGTGAAGTTCAGTTTGATTCTGCCATCTTCGCGGATGGACTTGAGTGAAAGCTGACATTCCGACCAGTGCATTTGTTGAAGCGAACGCGTGCGTTCAGGTGCGGCTGGCACGCGCAGCGGGCCCTGCAATGCGTTGTTAGCGGTCAAGTTTTTCATCCCTGCTGCGGCCGATACCCAGCTCACATATACGCTCACACAACTCTGAGAATTCGATTTCTACCGCCTTAGCTGATTGTGGCAACAAGCTCGTTGGAGTGAGGCCAGGGACATTATTAGCCTCCAGGCACCATAGCTTGCCAGCATCGTCCCTGCGGAAGTCCACGCGCGAGTAGCCGCTTAACTTGAGGACCTTGTGGACTCGGGCGCCAAGCTCCTGAATTTCCTGAGATTCTGCTGCCGAAATATCGGCAGGGAATACCTCCTTTGCACCCCCACGCTGATACTTGCTCTCATAGTCGAAGATTTCCGACGGAGCCACGATTTCGCCAACGGCAAGAGCTGCACCGTCGAGGATCCCAACGGTGAACTCACGACCTCCGACATAGGCCTCGAGCATGATCTCGTGGCCGAACTGAGCCGCGTTGGCAATTGCCGACGGCAACGCTTCTGGAACACGAACGAGCGTCAGTCCAATGGTTGATCCCTGCGAGTTTGGCTTCACTATGACAGGAAAGCCGAGCGCGTTCGTTATCCTTTCCTCTCCCCGCGAACACATCTGCCACGCCGGAGTCGGCACACCGACCGAGACCATAAGGCGCTTAGACACATCCTTGTCCATTGCGATGGCGCTTCCGATGTGCCCAGCCCCTGTAAATGGAATCTTCCATGCTTCCAACAATGCCTGGAATGTGCCGTCCTCCCCCGACCCGCCATGAAGCGCGATAAAAACGACATCAACATCGTTGAGTTCAGGCGCGCCCAATACGGCGACGGGAGATCGGTTGCCTGCTTCCACCAGCGCATTTGACTCTGGAGGTTTTTCCAACACGTTGAAGCCCGCTAGGGACCGTTCGGCTTCCGAGGTAAGCACTCCCTTGGCTGTATCAACTGCGATTACTTCATGGCCACCTGCCCTAAGCCCCGAAATGACCTCCAGACCGCTGGCGATCGAAACATCCCGCTCTTCGCTGGAACCGCCAAAGACAACCGCGACCTTCATGAATTGGCAACTGGCTTAGCTGGAGGCACGCCTTTGACGGCTAACGCCAGAGGTGAGCGACCGCCGCCGAGAGGGGACGTCGAGCGGACGAGGTGCTCCCGAATTGCCGCCCAACCCTGAACGGAAAAGCGGGGCGGCGGTTCGTCTCCACCGACTTGTTCGCCTTTCGTTTATTCATATGCCTTCGATAGCGGCATTGGCCTCGTCCATGAGTTGGTCGGCAGTGGAGAGTATCTCGTGATCCTGATTGAACACGACGGCATCGAAGCCACGTGCAAGAGCCGCGGAGACGATCAAAACCGAGGCGCACTCCGCCATGTCGCCGTGCCAGATAAAGGTAAGGCAAACGTCCCTGTCCTGAATGGCATCCCGCAGGGTAGGCCAAGCGTCATAAATCTCCTCGATGGGCTGCCAGAGAACCTCAAACCCTGAATCCGCATCACCGAGCTTGCATGGGTGAAACCCGCTCGACTCGAACGGCTGATAGAATGTGTCAAGCACCAGCGGGAAGCCCGTAGCATCAATCGCTGCCTGCAACTGCGAATGATTTGGAACGTGATTCCGTCGCATGATGGCTGATTGGGAAAGTGACATGGTGACGTTTAATTAGGCGAACAGTTTAGTCGATGGAATTCCATGTTTGGCGTAATAGGTGGAATTCCATCTAGTGTGCTGGTACTGGCCGGGGGGGTGGTGGTGGGCTAGGCATGTGGTGAGGATAAGTTGGGCCCGGGGGTAAAGGCAAGGGAAAAGGTGTCGCCGCGGGTCCGCTCCTTTGACGTAGTCCACTGACAGTGAGGCGCTTAGCCTGGGTTCAAGGGACCGGAATGAATGGCGGTTCCGGCGCTGAGCGGCGAGGTGCCCCCGGTGGGCCAGTGGCCGTGCTGGAGGCCTGCCGGCGCCTCGGTCTGAGGGCAGGGTATGGGATAATAGGTGGAATTCCCTGTTTGGGACGGATTCTGGAATTCTACCTATTATGCTTGACGGTGGAGACGGATCTGGGTTTTGATCGCGTGCGGGTTTGGAGAGCTGACAGGAGGAAGCGATGGCTGAGGCGAAGGGGGGCGAGAGGGGCCGGGCGTTTTGGGCGGCGTTCGAGAAGCGGTTGGTGGAGAGGGGGGTGAGCGAGCTGAGCCGTCCGTGGTACCGGCGGCATTTAGAGCGTTGGGGCGCATATCGCCGGTCAGAAGGCCGGGGGCGGTGTACGGCCGAGGTTTTGGAGGACTACGTGAGGGTATTAGGAGGAAAGCCAGAGGTTGAGCAGAGGTTGAGGGGTGGCGGGTGAGGCAGGTGTTGCAGGCGGTGCGGATCGCACACGGCGAGGTATTGGGTGAGGGCTGGGTGGAGGATGTAGACTGGGCTGGGTTGGTGGCGGAGTTTGAGGAATTGCGCGAGGACCGGCACGAAGTGGTGGGCGGGGAGGTGGGGTTGGACGAGGTGGAGGCAGCGGCGAGGCGGCGGCGTCTGGGTGAGGGCCGTGCTGGGGCGGTGCGGCAGCTTGTGAGGGTGATGAGGGAGAGGCACTATGCCTTCCGGACCGAGCAGACCTACCGGGAGGGGGTGGAACGGTTGATGTTGGCGAGCGGTGCGGAAGACGAGGGGTTGCTGGGGGCGAGGAGGCGCGGCGGTTTTTGAGCCGTCTGGCGGTCGAGGGTGGCGTGGTCGTGGCGACGCAGCGGCAGGCGGTGAATGCGTTTGCGTTCTTTTTCCGTCACGATGATCCCGATGAAGACTTCCCCTCGTAGGCTGTCTCTTTGTCTCTTCTCCCTAGGGGCAGGGAGACAGAGAGACAACCCGTTTCCGTGAACTTTCCGGTCTGAGGCCCGCCTTGAATCCTACGCTGACGGGGCGCGGACTTCCGAAAACGTAAGCCTTTCGGAAAAACCCGTTCCGTTCTGGTCCCGGCGGGACCGCCGATAGACAGGAGTCCGCATCGGCGACATCCATGTCAGCGATCTGCCGCTGGGCCGGATGGGGAGCCCGGAATCCCGCCCTTGGGGCCGCTTCCGTAGCTGCGCCGGTAAACGGCTCACCGCCGAAGGAGCGGAAACGGGGCGCTTGCTTGTCGGGGCGGAGCGGGCAGGGTGGGGCCGGAACGGAAGCCCGGACAGCGATGCAGACACTTACCGCAACCCTAGCAGACAGGTTTGATGCACGATTGATGCACGTTTCTGAGCGAAAATGGAGGCAAAATAGGGGTATTTACGGACTTTTATTAGTTATGCTCCGGATAGCGTTTTTGCGTGTAATCCCTTGGTCCGACGGGAGCTTAGGAATCTTTGCCGGCGTGGCGGAACGGTAGACGCAACGGACTTAAAATCCGTTGAGGGCAACCTCGTGCGGGTTCGAATCCCGCCGCCGGTATCCCTGTTACAATGATCATGCCACAAGCGTGCCCATCGCTCGATCCCTACCATTCCGTGGATCCTTTGACTCGGCGTGACGATTTACTTCGGATTCCTTGACGGTTGGAGGGAAGTGACAGCCGGGCGGCGGCAGCGGAAAGGTTTTGGACTGTCCTCGGATACCAATGGCACCACGAAGTTGGAGATATTCCTGGGAATGCGGCAATTCCTATGTCACTCCGTATTCCGGAAATGTCAGTGGGGTGCGGATTCGTCGCCGATGAACCGGAGGCGAATGCCCTTCTGCATTTCCGCGATTCGCGTCTCCGTTATAAGCGGCATGAACAAGGAGGCCGGAGGTAAACGATGAAGCCGAATAAGGGACGAGACACGAGCCGCCTACCCACTCAGGCTCGGAATGAGCGGAGGCTTGGGGGATGACCTCGATTCGCTCGCTGCGTCCGGCCCCTTCTGAAAAGCGCGGACCTGCGCTCGGCATTGCGGCCCACACTTCCCGCTTTACGCGCCCGGGTTCCGGGCGACGCTCGCAGGCATGGCATTCGCCATTGCCGTCGAACTCCGTTACAAAGTCTTTCAGCGCAGCATGGTGCTGCTCAACTTGCATGCTCTCTCCACGCCTCACCAGTCGCTCAGCGAGGAATCGTTCACGGTCACCGAGGGGGCAACCTGCGAGTTTCTTCCCCCTCAGATTGGCGAGAACCGCTACGTGCGCCTCGATACGGGCGATCTCGAGAGCCTCCTCATTACCTATTCGGTGAACGCGGAGACACAGCCCCTGCTACGTTCCATCCCGGAGGTGGAACCGGTGACTGCCGCCGCCGTGCATCGAACCGCTCTCCCTTACCTTTTTCCGAGTCGCTACTGCGAGTCGGACCGCCTCTTCCGCCTGGCTACGAAGACCTTCGATACTTCGGTCCATCCCCTTGCCCAAGTCGCCGCCGTTTGCGATTGGATATATGAGAACGTCGACTACCTGACTGGCTCGACGGATGCGGCGACCTCCGCTTTCGATACCGTCACTCAGCGCGCAGGAGTCTGCCGGGACTTCGCCCACCTCTGCATTGCGCTCTGCCGGGCCGTTTCGATCCCGGCTCGCTATTTCACGGGATATGCTTGCAACATGGATCCTCCGGACTTTCACGCCTGCGTCGAGGTCTGTGTGGGGAATCAATGGTTCATTTTCGATCCGACCCGGCTGTCCGCTCTCAATGGGCTCGTGCGCATCGCCACCGGACGCGATGCCGCGGACACCGCCTTCGCCTCGATTTTCGGATCCATGGAACTGGAATTCATGACCGTCTCCTGTTCCGATCCCACTTTTCGACCTCTCAGCCGTCAAGAACTCGCCGGAAACGCTGTCCTTCTTGAACAGTGAAGCGGATGGGGATTGAAGCGTCGCCATGACTACGTCCGACACGAACGGCCCGGATAGCACGTCCGAACCTGATCCCGTCCATGTTCCGATCACTGGCGAACTGGATCTCCACACCTTCCGTCCGGGCGAGATTGGCTCCCTGCTGCCCGAGTATTTTGCCGAGAGCTGCCGAGCGGGCATTTATGAAGTCCGCGTCGTTCATGGCAAGGGCGCCGGCGCTCTCCGGGAAGGCGTCCACCGCATACTCGAGCGCTTGCCGGAAGTCGATTCGTTCGTTTGGCCCGCCAGCGCCGATTCCGGCGGCTGGGGCGCGACCTGGGTCCGGCTGAAGGGGAGAAGGGCGCCGTGAGCGGTGGCGCTTGTTCCCCGGCTGGCTCGATCATGAGGCCGACTGTGCAATGTGCAGGGGACGGGAGGACTAGACCCTGCAATCTGCGACGCAATCGCTCAGCGACTTGAGCTGCCTTCGGCCGTGGAGAACGGCTGAGTTAGGCCTGAGCCCTTTACTATGAATGGATAAGGCGGCTGGAACTGCGTGGCCGGACCGTTCGATTTGTCTTTGGCACGAGCGATGCACAAAGAAGAAGCAACCGGAGTGGAACACGTAATGGAGCGCGCAGGGTGAAAGGTTCCATCTCGACTCCGCTTTGGGAAACCAACAACAACGAAAGGAATCAATGAAACTCAAAAGGATACCCCAGACCATCACCGCGGCGCTTTTTGTGGCCGCAGCCTCGATCGGCTTCGCCGCCGAAGAGGACAAGAGCGAGGTGACCCATCTCGTCAGAGCCGATAAAGTCACAGGCAGCAAGCTGTGGGACTTTCACGGCAACCAGATCGGAACAATCGACCACGTCCTGTTACAGCCCTCCGGCGAAATGGCGTTTGCCGTCATCAACGCGGACAAGTTCCTCGAAGCGGACCGGAAGGTCGTCGTGCCGTGGACGAGGATCTTCGTGAAACGGAGCAGCGAAGACTCCGGCGACGTTATTTTCACCCTGGATACGACGAGGGAGTTCCTGAAGGACGCGCCTGGCTTTGATGAAGACTCCGCTGGAGAGCTGTCTGACCCGGTCAAGGCCCGGCCGCTCTACCGCTACTGGAAAGTGGAGAGGGTTGAGAGCCTGGACCGCACGCGTCTGACTCCCACCAGAGAAACGATCATCGAGGAAGAAACCACCATCGAAGAGAATCCGAGGTAACTCACTTCTCGATCGGTTAAGGCCGATTTGATGCCGGCGAGTTCCGGCTTGGTGCGAACCGCGGGGCATGCGCTTCCGGTGAGCCGGGCCCGCCGGCATCTTCGGCTTCTTGAGGGAGAGGCGTTCAGGGGGAGGCCGGTGGAGGAATGGCCGGTGAGGGGTGAGGAGCGAAGAAAAGGGAGGAAATCTTCCCTGCGAGCGAGGAAGGAATCCCGGTGGTGCTCGCGTAAATTCTCTCATAATCCCGCGGGGAATCATTTCGTGAAGCATCTCCGCGCTCGAAGAAACGGTGGAGCGGCAGTGCTCAGTGGAGAGCGGGCAGTGAGGAGTGGTCGATTTTCGGCGTGGCCAAAGGCGCGCGAGGGCGATAGAATGCGCCATGACCAGCAACTGCTCCGTGTTGGGCTCGCTCCGGTATTGGTTATGCTTTGTGGTTGGGGTGGCGCTGACTTACGGCGGTCTCGCTCCGGCTGAGGATGTCGTCAGCGTGGCGAACGGATCGTGGAGTGAAGCGGCGACATGGAATCCGCCAGGGGTTCCCTCGGCCGGCCACCGGGTGGTGGTCGCGGCGGGAACCGAAGTGGTCTACGACGCGGCTTCAGAGGAGGTGATCGAGTCCCTCCAAGTCGCGGGGCACCTCCGTTTCGCGACGGACCGCGACACGGTTCTTCATGTGGGAAACATCGTCGCCGGGCCTCGACAAACGGCGGCAGCGGGTCCCGGAGTCCAGGATCCGGAAGATCACGAGCATGACGTGGCCGGTCATGGCGTGTCCGGACGGGCGGAAGCCCGGCTGGAGATTGGAAGGCTCGACGCGCCGTTGCCCGCGGCGGTCTCGGCCCGGATCATTCTGCATTTCCTCGAGGGTATGAACGCAGACCTATCGCCGGCGATCGTGGCCCGGCCCGGCGGCCGGATCGAGTTGCACGGAGCGCCGATGAACCGGACCTGGGTGAAACTGGGATCCTCCTGCGAACCCGGAGACGACCGTATCCGTCTCGCCGAGCCCGTGACCGGCTGGCGCGTGGGGGACAGCGTCATTGTTACGGGGGGGCCGCGGGATGAACGCAGGGATACATCTACGGAAGAACGCCGGATTGCTGCGATCGATGGTGAGTTTGTCGAGTTAGACCGGCCTCTGGAACTGATCCACTGGGGCGAAGGCGACTTTCGCAGCGAGATCGCAAACCTGTCCCGCAACGTGTCGATTGAAAGCGCAGACCCGGCCGGAGACCGGGGCCACACGATGTTTCATCGCGGCAGCGCCGGGTCGTGGTCGTATGTGCGTCTCGCGCATCTGGGAAAAGCGGGACGGTTGGGGCGGTATCCGGCGCATTTCCATTTGGTGGGCGATTCGATGCGAGGAAGCACATTGACAGGGCTGGCGATCGTCGATTCCGACAATCGTTGGGTGACGCTGCACGGAACGGACTACGTCGTGGTCCGGGACTGCGTGGGTTATCGCTCGCGAGGCCACGGTTATTTTCTGGAGGACGCCACGGAGGTCTACAATGTCCTTGATCGCAACCTGGCGGTGGGGGCGACCAGCGCCAAAGCCCTGCCGGATCAGGCTCTCCCATTCGACCCCAACGACGGCGCCGGTTTTTGGTGGGCAAATGGAAAGAACACGTTCATCCGAAACGTGAGCACGGAGAACGAGGAGTACGGCTACCGTTACGATTGCCAGCAGACCAGGGAGTTCTCCAGCACGTTGCCGGTGAGGACGGTCGACGGAGAGAAGCGGGAGATCGATGTGCGCCGGCTGCCGATCTGGCGATTTGAAGACAATGAAGCGCACACGGAAGGCTTCTATGGGATGGTGGTGGCTGCGAACGGCAATAGTCAGCCCGACAGTCCCATTTCGGATGAGGCCATGCTTGAGGGCATTCGCGCAATCGACTGGACAGGTCCCGACGAGCGGCGCCCGCACGTGATTCGCAATCTGAGCGTGTGGCAAGCCCACTATGCTTTCCGGCCGCATAGTCCGAACATGCTGATGGAGAATGTGCGCCTAGACCATGCTGCGTACGGCATTTACCGGCCCGCGTTTGAGAACCACGTCTATCGGAACCTTCACATTTCTCATGTAGGAGCCGAGCCATTCAACCGGGGAATGGACGACGCCAGCGCTCAGACGGGGAAGGTCACCGTGGACGGTCTCCTGTTCGAGGCGGGCTATGGTAACGGAAGCACTCCTTTGATTCAGATCAGCGACAACAATCTGTCTGGCGATGCGGAAACGCACATTCGCAATGTCGCAGTCCAGCGTCCGGCCGGGATTGAGGATCGCTGGCCGCTCTTCAATCGTGGCGTCGGGCCGCGGGTCGCGCCGATGACCCCTGGGGTCCCGATCTACGTCCACCATCACTTTGGGCATGGACGTCACGCCAAGGTGGTGAGCGCGGCGGCGGCGGATTTGTTGGGGGATGGTCATGCTTACGGCGAGGACCCGCCCTTCACAGGCGACGAGGCCCGGGTAGCGGAGGTCGAGAGCGTGGAGTGGCCGGAGTTGCTCGATGTGATCGACGACGAACCTCCGGCGACGGTGATCACGTGGCCGGCGGACGGTTCGGAGGTGACGGTGCGGGACGGCAAGCTGACCGTCCGCGGCGGCAGCACGGACAACGGCGTCACCAGCAGAGTCCTGGTCAACGGAGCTTTGGCGAGGGATCTCGATTACAATTATCATCAGTGGGAGATAACCCTGACGGATATCGAGCCGGGACCGCTGGTTCTGGAGGCGTTGGCCGAGGATGATGCGGGCAATAGGGAGAAGACGCCTCATCGCGTTGCCGTGATGGCGCGGACGGACGGTTGAGGCGCTCGTGGAAGGAGAATGACGGGTTGTGCTGCCGTGATCGTGATGTGGGAGCGGAAGCGTGAGCGAGACCATGGAAATTCGAGAGGAAACGGCTCGTCCGGACTGTGTGTTGAAGCCGGTTAGGGAAGGGATGCGCCGGCACACGGAATCGCAGGCGCCTTGTGGAGAATACAGTGAGGTCACCATTGTGGCGCGGAACCGGGAGGGTGTTGTCACAGGCGTCGCGTTGGGCGAGGCTGGACGCGGCTGGTTGCATGTGTCCGTTGTCTGGGTGGACGAACCATTCCGGGGACAGGGGATAGGCCGGCGGTTGATGCAAGCGGCGGAAGCAGCGGGCATTGGGCAGGGTTGCCAAGCCGCCTACCTCGACACCTTCAGTTATCAAGCGAGGCCTTTCTATGAGAAGCTGGGATATGAGGTTTTCGGAACGCTGGACGATTATCCGCCGGGTCATCAACGGCATTTCATGCGCAAGCGCCTGCAATGAAGGCCGCCATGCTAAGTGGTGGCGCCGGGCGGTGAATCGGCCGAGCCGGAATCACTTCTGGAATGGACCGGGGTATTCGACGAAGGAAGGGATTCAAACGCGTGGAAGCCGCCTTATGAACAAGAGAAAGCGCTGCTCGTCTATCGGGGTTGCCTGTGTGACGGCCTCGGCGGCATGGGGGATGGAGTTTCCTCCGTCCAAGCTCGATCCCGTTCCCAAAGCGTTGGAATCGGATCCGTCGGCGAATGTGGACTACGACATTGTCTATGTGCGGGCTCCGCGCTTTGTGGAGGGTTCCGACGGACGGTTGCGCCCGTCGGCTTGGCCGGAGATCGCGCATCCCACGAATATTGATCCTGGTTACGATCTGATGCTCCTCCATCCCGACGGGAGCGAGGAGGTTCTGGTCCCCGGTGGGGAAGGATCGATCGCCGATCCGTTCGTCTCGTTCGACGGGGAGTGGGTCTATTACGCACACTTCTACCTGGGTGCGCAGGGTCTCGGATCCGACATTTACAAGGTTCATGTGGCTAGCAGGAAAGTTCTACGGTTGACGCATCAGGAATCGACGCCGAATTCGGGGCTGCCGGGTCAGCCGGAATCCCGTGTGGAAGAGACTGGCGCCGGAGAAGCGTTGGGGCAGGGCGTATGGAATCTGGGACCCTGCCCCTTGCCTGGAGAGCGGCTGGTGTTCACAAGCACGCGGGATTGGGTGAAAGTCCCGCGAGGCTACCCGAAACTGGCTAACCAGCTTTTCGTCATGGATGTCGACGGCAGGAACGTGGAGAAGATCGGCCACATCAACATCGGCAGCGCCCTGCACCCCGTGGTTTTGAAAGATGGACGGGTGATATTCAGTTCGCTCGAGTCTCAAGGGCATCATGGGAGCATTGCCTGGGGCATCTGGTCGATTCGTCCGGACGGCGCCCATTGGGAACCGGTGATCAGCGCGCTTTATGGGTCGGGCGGAGCTGACGATGGGTTTCACTTTCAGACGCAGCTTTCGGACGGCGCGATCGTCGTCGAGCTGTATTACAACCAAAACACGCAGGGGTTTGGAAGCTATGTCAAACTTCCTCCGAGGGCGCCGGCGGGGGCGCCGCAGTTCGGTCCCGCCTACAATCCGGCGATCGAGACGAAGGAATATGGTTGGGAGATTCCGGAACTCTACATGCACGGGCGGGGAACGCTGCGCATGCCGTTTCAGCCCTACGGGTTGACGGTGTTGACGCGTTTCACCCATGGGAGCGATTCTCCGGCGCCGCTTTCCGATTCGAGCGATCCCACGTCGATACGGGTGGGTAAACTGACGCATCCCTGCGGCGCTCCGGACAATCATCTGCTGACGGTATGGACGCCGGGCTCGACGCCTTCCGCCAACCGCGGCGAAGTGCCCTACGACGATCCGGTGGACGCGGGTCTCTATCTGATCAAAGACGGCGGGCCGGTGATGGAGCCCGGCCAGATGCTGCGGATCAAGAACGATCCGGACTACAATGAACAGTGGCCGCGCGCCCTCGTCCCGTATCGGCGGATTTATGGGATTGAGGAACCGGAACGGATCGAGCCCGTGGCGAACGACGGGGCGCTGTCGCCGCACCTGCCGGAAGGGACGCCGTTCGGACTGGTGGGGGGTTCAAGTCTCTACAAGCGCGAGTCCTTCCCGCGGGGTTACGTTCCGGAAGGAGAGGTCACGGCGGTGGGAGACCCTTACGCCGCCTTTTCTCACAGCATGGATTCTCCCTTCAATTGGGGAGGGCAGGGCGCCGATGCGGGTTTGTATGAAAACGGCGACATCCACGCGATCCGGATCCTGGCCATGGAACCGGCGACGCAGCCAGTCGCTGGACGGTTTTTCAACCATGCCAGGGAGCGACTGCGGATCCTGGGCGAAATCCCCGTGCGGAAGTTCGAAAGCGGTGAACAGCCGCGTGATCCCGACGGAAATCCAGACACAAGTTTTCTGGCGCGAATACCGGCGGATGTGGCCTTCACCTTTCAGGCGATTGATAAGGAGGGGATGGTGTTGAACATGGCGCAGACTTGGCACCAGGTTCGGCCCGGTGAGAGCCGCACGAACTGTGGCGGTTGCCATGCGCACAGCCAGGCGCCCACACCCTTTGGAGAGACGGCGGCGGGACGCCCTGGCTACCGGCTCTTTGACCTGACGGCGGGCACTCCGCTGGTGACAAGCAAGGAGAGCGATCAATCGGGACGAAAGTGGGACGTCGAGGACAGCGCCGGTTTGGAATTTCGAGAGGCCGTTGTGGACGTGGAGTATCATCGGGATATCAAGCCGATTTTTCAGCGCAGTTGTGTGGCTTGCCACACCCGGGAGCGGGATGAACCGGCGGGTGGATTGGCGCTGGACGACGACAGTCTGGTCGAGGGTCCACGCTGGGATCTGGGCAACGCCGGGCCGATTCCGGCGAGCTACAACACGCTGGCGGGCAATTACATCGGCGTCACGCGTTACGTCCGCGGCTTTCAGGCGCGGCGCAGCCTATTGATTTGGAAAGTGTATGGCCGGCGCCTCGACGGATTTCCGGCGGCCCCGCTGAAGGACAGGGAGCACGACCATAAGCGTCTCTTGGAACATCCGGATTTCGACGACGACATCATGCCGCCGCCCAAAGCCGTCCAGTCCGGCGAGGTCGCGCCCTTGTCGGACGGGGATCGCCGGACGTTAGTCCGCTGGGTGGATCTGGGCTGTCCCATCGATCTGGCCTTCGATCCGGCGCAGCCTGAGGAGAAGGGCGATGGTTGGATGCTCGACGATCAGCGCCCGACGCTGACCCTCACCTGGCCACGAGCGGGCGCCAATCCAGCCCTGTCGCGGATTCTCATCGGCATGCATGACTATGGGACGGGACTGGATCCCGAGAGCTTCCGGGTCACGGCCGATTTCGCGATCGCGGGCTCCGAGGCTGGGGAAGACCTGGCTGGAAAGTTCGAGTCTAAGGGGCAGGGAATCTGGGAGCTGGTCTTGGCCAGGCCGATTGTCGAGTTGCCTGAGGGCCGGCTGACGGTTTCGATTCGGGACCGGCAGGGTAATCTGAGCCGGATCGATCGGACTTTTTCGGTTGCGGGGCGGTCGTTGCGGTAGGTTCCGGCCCGTATCAAGCTGGCGCCCGGTGATGATGGGGTCACCGGCAAAGCTTTCGAAGAGACCGGACAGCCCCCGCCTGGCAGCGGACGGAAATGATGAAAGTTGACGCCAATATTTCCAGCGTGATTGTCAGTCATCCACCAGCACGTCGTCGATGAACCAGCCCGCTCCGTTGTCGGCGGGATCGTCGGGTTCGGATAGGAACTCGAACTCGAAGATGACGGGCTGGGCGTAGGCGGTGAGCCGGATGGAACGGAGAGTCCAATCCGCGGTTCCGGAGGAACCACCGTCGAAGATGGCGAGAGTCTCGATGAGCGAACCGCCGGCATCGAGGACATTGAGGCGGCCGCCCTCTCCGTCGCCGGCTTCGAGGTAGTACCAGAACTCGAGCCGCGGACGCGCGACGTTGGTGAGGTCCACAACCGGGCTGCGCAAGTAGATGCCGGCGCCGTCGGCGTAATCGGCGTCGAGGTCCGTAGCGGCAGCGCGATTTCCACTGTGAGCAGCTCCAGGTCCGGAGGCGATCTCTCCAATCTCCCAGGAGGTTGCGGTGGGGTTGAATCCGTCGATGACGCCCTGGGTCCACCCGGCGGCAGCGCCTTCGAAGTCTTCCGAGAAGGGCGGAGGAGGAGGTCCGACCGAAATGCGGTAGAGGGCTTCACCGGTGAGGGGCTCGGCATCGATGTAGGAGGTCAGAGGTTCGGCGGCTCCGGCCGCGGGATAGTCCGATGCGACGATTTCCCAGGCAAGCGGCGCTTCTGCGGGAGCACGTTCGACCCGATAGCGCATGCCCGGAACGGAACTCCAAGTCAGGGAGATCTCAGCGGTGACCGGGACGCGTTCGATGAAAACGATCCGGAAAGCGTCGGTGGGATCGGTGGGATCGGTTCCGGCGAGAAACTCGGTGAGATTGCCGGAGCCGTCGCCGTCGGCGTCATCACGGGCGCCTTGGCTGAGATCGCCGAAGTGGGCGATCTCCCAATCGTCCTGGAGACCGTCGCCGTCGCTATCGCCGGCTGCGGGACCTGAACTGAAGATCTGCTGGATCTGGACGGCGCTAAAAGCTTCATTGTAGATGCGAGCTTCCTCGATGAGAGCGTTGATAGCCCCGGGTCCGTCAAGCGTGTTTCCGTGCCGTTTGCCGAAGAAGACTTCGGCGTCGCCCGTTTCCCAATTGGAGGGATTGCCTGTGGTGTATTGGCCGATGTTCTCGGCGTTTCGATAGACGGTGGTGCGGATTAGTCCGTTAGCGAGGTGTTCGTGAGCGATGGCCATCATGACCAATTCGCCGGGCGCGGTTTCTTCGAAGCCGGGCACGAGGTCGACCGTGCGGCCGAAGCCGCTGCTTCCGCTCATCCAGCGATTGGGCTGGCGTTCGGCAAAGATGATGCCGTCGAAAACATCAGCGGAGACTCGATCGATGGTGAGGATGGATCCGGCCCGGGCCACATCATCGAGGGTTTCGAGAATCGCCCAGGAGACGAGAGTTTTGCCGGTGATGGCCGGGCCTTGGTAGGAGCCGTTGTCGCTGTCGGTGACGGCCCAACCGGTGGCGTTGGTGTCGGCTCCGGCGACTTGCAATTGGCCGCCTTGAATACTGGCGTCGCCCATGAGCAGGAGGCCGGGGAAGTTGCCGGTTTTGTCGGTGAGTTCTTCACCGGATTCGAAGGTCCACTGACCGACCAGGAAACTGGCGATGGGCGGGGGCGGAGGGTCGAGCGGATTGAGCGGGTCGCTGCCTGCGGCCACTTCGTCACCGTCGGAAATCCGGTCGCCGTCGGTGTCGGCGAGGAGAGGATTGGAACCGGTATCGAGGCCGCTGACGAAAACGCCGGTGTTGGTTTCGACGCCGTCGGGGAGTCCGTCCTGGTCGGTGTCGGGGTTGCGCGGGTCGGTTCCGGTATCGGATGCGTCGACCCAGACTCTGGTGTTGGTTTCGACAAGATCGCTCAGTCCGTCGCCGTCAGTGTCAGGATTGTTAGGATCGGTTTGGCGGAGGAATTCGTCGCCGTTGCTCAGGCCATCGCCGTCGGGATCGCCGCCGGGCGTTGCGGAGAGGTCGCCGAAATGTTCGAGTTCCCAATCGTCGCGCAAACCGTCGCCGTCGGTGTCTTGACCGACGAAGGGGCCGTTCTGGTAGAGGGTCCGGACTTGGTCAGCGGAGAGCGGCCGGTTGTAGATGCGCGCTTCCTCGATGTGGGCGGAGAGTGCGCCTGGGCCGCCTAGGGTCGTGCCATGGCGCACGCCGAAGAAGACTTCGGCGTCGCCCGTCTGCCAGCTTCCGGCGTTCGCGGTTTCGTATTGGCCGATGACTTCACCATTCCGGTAGCCGGTGACGCGGAGGTCGCCGAACTCGTTCAACACCTCGTAAGTGATGGCGAGGTTGAGCAGGGTCCCGGCAGCGGTCTCCTCGAAGCCGGGGTCGAAATCCTGGGTGCGCGAGAAGAAGCTGCTACCGCTCATCCAGCGGTTCGATTGGCGTTCGGCGAAAATGATGCCGTCGAAGCCATCGGAGGCGACTTGGTCAAGGGTGAGGGCGGAGCCGGCCGAGGCGATTGGGTCAAGGCCTTGCAAGATGACCCACGACACGAGTGTCTTGTCAGAAATGACGGGGCCTTCGTAGGAGGCGGAATCGCTGTCGGTGACGGCCCAACCGGAGGCCTCCGTGCCGGCTCCCTCGAGGATGAGTTTGCCATCGACGACGGCAGCGTCGCCTTGGAGGAGAAGCCGCGGAAAGTTTCCGGCGCGGTCGATGAGTTCTTCGCCAGGCTCGAAGGTCCAATGGCCGATGATGGCTTCCTCGCCGGAGGGTCCAAGCTGGTAGAGCAGCAGGATCTCGGCGGGGGAGAGGGCTTCGCGATAGAGGCTGGCTTCTTCGATGCGGGTATCGAGGGCGCCCGGACCGCCGGCGGTGTTGCCGTGGCGCTTGCCGAAGATGACCTCGGCGTCGCCGGAATCCCATGAGGAGGGGTTGGCGCTTTCGTATTGGCCGATGGTTTGCCCGTTACGGAAACCGGTGACCAACAATTGACCGTTATCGAGATGATGATAGGTGATCGCTAACTGAACGAGTTGGCCGACGGCGATTTCCTCGAAGCCGGGATCGAAGTCCTGAGTGCGAGCGAAGTTGCTGCTGCCGTTCATCCAGCGGTTGAATTGCCGCTCGGCGAAGATGATGCCGTCGAAGGAATCGGAGGCGACCCGGTCGAGGGTGATGGCGGATCCGGTTCGGGCTCCGTCTTCGAGGGCGTCGAGGATGACCCAAGAGACGAGGGTTTTGTCGGTGAGAGGGGGGCCGGAGTAGGCTCCGGCGTCGCTGTTAGTGATGGCCCAACCGGTGGCGTCGACGCCGGTCCCATTGAGGTCGAGTTGGCCGCCGGCGACTTGGGCATCGCCTTGGACCAGCAAATCGGGGAAGTTGCCAGTCCGATCCGTGAGTTCCTGCCCGGGTTGGAATGTCCAGTGACCGACCAACTCGGCGCGGAGGCCGGTGGCGGCGGCAAGGGGGGAAACGAGCAGGATTGCCAGAGAGCGGATCTTCCGCAGGAAAGACTGGGGACGGGGTTTCATGGCGCTTGGGAAAGACTGGGGACGGGGTTTCATGGCGCTTGAGGAGTGGACGGTCAAGGAGTGGAACGGATGCGCAGCCGCAATGATCCGGATCCCGGAGGATTGGGCAGCCATCATACGAGAAATCGATGAGGATTTGTCCTGCGGCATCGAGAACGCGGATGCGTTCGCCGCCATCGTCGAGGCGGCCTTCGGCGAACTCTCCGGCGACGGGGAGGCCGGTTCCGTAGCGCAGAGTGAAGGCGGCGATGTTGCTGACGACGAGAAGGCGTTCGCCCGGCTGCAACAGCGTTAGGTTGGAACTGGTGAAACGGA
>DATKCT010000030.1:0-6518 GCA_035513055.1 Verrucomicrobiales bacterium
TGATGAATCCGATGACCTGCTGGCCCGGCTCACCGGCCACCTTCAGGGTGATGTTCTGGGGCCTCCCGTTGTTACGAAGTGCGTACAGGCCGACGCCAAGAACGGCCAGTACGACCAACCCGGTGATAATGATACGGTTCCGCTTCCGCATGGTACGCCTCCACTGGGGCCGACCAGTAATTATACAGACTGGATATCACCGGAAAAGGGGTGATATCCGATGGAAGCGGCGGTGTGTGCGCCCGCTGATCGAGGGGAGGCATGAGCGATCCCGCGAGCGGGAGCCGTAGGGGTGAGCGCGGGTGGGCGGGGCAAGGCGTTTCATGGACTGAATTTTGCATCGTTCCTCCTTGCAAGAGAAGGAGTAAATCGTGAATCTGTGTTATCGAGAGGCGACGCTTTCCTTTTGGCGCCGGGGGAGAGCCGGGAGTGCGGTCCGGAGGAGCGGAGAGAATCAGGCGTACAACTGTTCTTTTACCGCCACGTTTTGGGCAGGGAAGTCGGCAAGCTCGAGGGTGTGGTGCGGGCCAAGCGGCGTTCCTGCCACGATTCAGAGACTTCTCGGGCACAGCGACGTCAGGACCACGATGATCTACACGCAGACGGCGCCGAGCATCACGCTGAAGGAGGCGCGCAGTCCGCTGGACCTGGATTGCGGCGAGGCCGGGCCGTGAGGACCGGTGGACCGTTCCGCGCGATCGCTCCCGGAACCCAGGCGGCTGGTTTTGAGTGACCGCCGAACCATTTCCTCTCTCGTCAGATCAGGAGTTCTGAGGCTTGGCCGGATTTGCCCTTTCGTCTCATAAAACGGTTCCCACCAGAAAGGATTCGCCGCCTTCCCATCGCAAGATGTTTTCAGTGGTTACGCGGGCGATCTCGGTGAGCGCCTCGACGGTGAGAAATCCCTGATGGGAAGTGATGAGGACGTTGGGGAACGAGAGTAGCAGGTTCAATTCGTCGTCCTGTGGAACAGCGCTCGAATGGTCCTCGAAGAAAAGACCTTCCTCTTCCTCATAAACATCCAGCGCCACACCGCCGAGGTGGCCGTTCTTGAGATGTCGAATCAGCGCCGTGGTGTCCATGAGCTTGCCGCGGCTGGTGTTGATGACATAGGCGCCGGGCTTGAGCCGGGCCAGAGTGTCTTCATTGAGCAGGTGATGCGTGCCGGCGGTCAGTGGAAGGTGGAGACTGAGGATGTCGCTTTGGGCGAGCACGGTCTCGAAGCCGGTGTAAACGACGCCGCGTTCCTTGGCCCACTCCGGTGACGGAAAAGGATCGTAAGCGATGACGTTTGTGTCGAACCCGCGAAGAATCTGGGCGACGATGCGCCCGATTTTGCCCGTTCCCACGACACCGGCTGTTTTGCCGCAGAGGTCGAACCCGACCAATCCGTTGAGGGAAAAGTTGTGTTCTCGCACCCGGTTGTAGGCGCGGTGAATCTTGCGGTTGAGCGTAAGCAGGAGCGCCACGGTGTGCTCAGCCACGGCGTGCGGTGAGTAGGCCGGGACGCGCACCACCGCGAGGCCGAGATGCTTCGCGGCGGCAAGGTCCACGTTGTTGAACCCGGCACAGCGCAAGGCGATGAGCCGCACCCCGATCCGGTGAAGCTGTTCCAGGCAGGGCCCGTCGAGGTGGTCGTTGACGAAGACGCAGACAACCTGCGCGCCTTCCCCGCTGCCGGCGGTGTCGCTCGTCAGCCGAATCTCGTGGAAGCGCCGCCGCAAGCGGCCGGCGCCCGCAGCCTTATCGAAGTATTGGCGGTCGTAGGGTTTGGCGTCGAAGAAGGCGACGGTGGTCATGGAGTTTGAAGATCCAACCTAACGCGCATTTCTCACCCACTTTCTGGGCCTGAAGCCGCCACACTTTCCTTGCCAACTTCGCTCTTTCCGTCTAGGATGCGTCTTGGCCGGGGCGCTTTCAAGTCATCTCGCCTTCAGAAGCCTGCGTCCCGGTCCGATCTCGTTGCCCGCCCAGACATAGCATCCCCCACCCATGAGAGCCCCCACCTCGCCAAGATTCCGTTTATCGGTTGCCCTCGGTCTCCTCGCGAGTTCCTGCCTCTTCGCAGTCGCCGCCGATCGCCCACAATTCTCGAATTCCGCTCTCCTGTTGCCGGTGGAGGACGGTGTCCGCCAGGTGCGCTTGACCGTCCGGGACACCGCTTCCGGGGAGTGGTCCGTCCTCGCGGTCGCCCATCTGGACGGCCAAGCCGGTTACCTCAAGATGCGAATTCCTGACGGATCCAATCCTTCCGATCTCCAGGTGGAACTTTCCCGGCAAGATCCGTTCCCGGCCGGCCTCTACCAAGGCAAGACCGAATTCGTCGAAAAGACCGATCAGCCGCCCTCCTACCCTCACTTGCGCGGAGACGTCCTGTTCACAGCAAGCGCCGACGGCGGCGGTGCGGAAGAAGGTTCCGTCCAGCCCGCGGAGGTCGTGGAAAGCGACATCTGGCGGTGGCGGGGACGCACCCTCTACTTCTTCAATCAAATGCGGGGTTTGCAGGTCTTCGATCTCTCCGATCCCGCGCAACCGGAGAAAACCGGACACTTGCGCATGCCTGCATCGGGCGAGCAGCTTTACGTGTTGGACGACGGCACGGCCGTGCTGTTGGTCAGCCGCTGGTACGGCGCCGGCTCCGAAGTCGTGGTCGTGCCTCACGCAGGTCCATCTCTCGAACCAATCGCCCGCATGCCTGTGGCCGGTCCCATTGTGGAAAGCCGTATGATCGGCGATCGCCTCTACGTTGTTACGCAACGCGTGGACGAGGTCGAGACGGCGACTTCGGAGGGCAACGTCATCTACCAATGGCGGACAGGATTGGAAATCTCTTCCATAGATCTGTCGGACAGTTCCGCGCCCCGGCTGCACGATTCCCTTTATCTTACGGGAGACGGCTACAACTATTACAACGCCGCCGTTCAGGCCACTCCGGAAGCCCTGTTTGTCGCCACCACCCATCATGATTCCACCGGGCTCCACTCTCGCGTGCATTACATCAACCTGACCGATCCTCAGGCTCGACTGGCCGTGCAAACCGTGCTCCGCACCTCCGGCTATCTCAAAGACAAGTTCAAGCTGGACTTCTCCGGAGGAATTCTCACCTGCGTATCGGAAGCCGAGACGTGGACGCAGCGCCACACAACAGTGGAAACTTTCGACCTCGGCGGGCAACAGTCCGGAAGCGGTTCTCCTCCCCCCCGTTTGGACTCGATCAAGCTGGCAACCGGCGAAACGCTCTTCGCCACCCGTTTCGATGGCGACAGGATTTATATCGTCACCTTTTTGCAGATCGATCCCCTCTTCGTCGTGGATCGCTCCGATCCCGCCGGCCTCCGGGTGCTCGGCGAACTCGAGATTCCCGGATGGTCGACCTATCTTGAACCTCTCGGCGACAACCTTTTGTCCGTCGGCGTGGAGGATTCGCGGGTTGCCGTTTCCCTTTTCGACGTAGCCGATCCAGCCCAAATGGAGCTGTCCGAGCGCGTCTACCTTGGATCGGAGTATTCCTGGAGCGAAGCGAACTACGATGAAAAAGCCGTGGGATTTGTGCGCGATGCAGGCCTTCTCTTGGTTCCCTTCGAAAGCTACGAGAACGGAGGTTACGCGTCACACATTCAGATACTGGAGTATAAGGACGATGTTCTGGTCCAGCGCGGCGTCTTGGATCATGACTTCCAGGCCCGCCGGGCCACCCTCATCGGCGACGCTCTCGTCTCGGTATCGGGAACCGAACTGCTGGTCTTCGACAGCTCGGACCTCGACAAACCTGCTCTAGTGAACCGTCTTACCATCGCGTGGCCGGTCGATCAGGTCTTCGTCCATCCGCCCTATCTGATCCAGGTGGAAAACGGCAACCCCTGGGACGGCAACGGGGCCGCGCTCCGGATCACGAGCAGCGATGATCCCGATGTGGCCCTGGCGGAGATCGACTTGGGCGACCTCACTGTGAGTGGCGCCGCGCTCCGTGGAAACCGCCTCGTGTTGGGTCACTACGAGCAAATCGAGACCCCTTCCGGCGACCAGTCCGAATCCGCCTTGACCGGGCGCATCCACACCCGGGTGCTGGATGTGTCCAATCCGCTGGAGCCCTCGGAACTCGGGCGAGTCACATCGGAAACAGAACAGCTTTTGTGGAACGTCCAATTGCAACCGGCGTGGCTGCCGGACGGAGAACTGTTGTGGATCACGAAGGTCTCGAACAGGTTCTTCGGCTGGCGCGGCATCGAACCCGGTCTGGCGATCGCTGCCGACGTCGCCTTTTGGCCCTGGACTTATAGCGAAACGGCTGAAATCCACGCCATCGACGTCGCTTCGGAGCAGCCCCGGGTGCTTTCGGTGGCCGTCCTGCAATCGCGGTCGAATGAAGAAACCTTCGCCGAAATGGGCGATGCCATCGTTCATGAGCAGGCCGTCTACCAAAGCCGTAGGCTCACACGGCATATTGAAGACGAAGGAGGCGTTTATCTCACTGAGGTGCTCCTCGATCTGGTGGATTATTCCGATCCCGGGCTTCCCGTTTTCTCCCGGGGCATCAGCCTCCCCGGACAACTCGAGCATGTCCACACCACGGAAGACGGCGGGCGCCTGCTCTTCACCACGGCCGCCCGGCCGCCACAAGACAAACCTGGCCAAAATCAGATTTGGTGGTATCCGAGCGACCTCGAATTGCAAGTTTCCGTGTTCGATGGGACCCAGGCCTTTCTCGTCGATGACCTGCGGGCGCCCGAAGGCATCTACCGTCCGCGAGCTTTTCACGCTGATCGATTCGCCCTGACCAGCGCCGGGCCGAATGGCGAATCGCCAATCGTCCGATTTTGGGAATGGCAGGACAAAGGCGCCCTTGTGGAACTCGGCAGCGCGGAGTTGGACGTCGAGCCATTCCGCTTGGACACTGCCGGCCCTTACCTCTTCGCCTTGAGTTACCAAGGTCCGGTGGACGCTTTCGATCTTTCCGCCGCGCAGCCGGCCGCAACCCGCCTGCGCACGCAATCGGCGGTGTCGCCCTCCTACTTCGCCCACGGCGCCGGGACCGCACTCGATGAAACCATGGCCTGGTTCCCCACCGGCCAGTTTGGCCCCGAACCGGTCGCCCTTCCCCGGCCGGATTTGGAAGCCTCTCCCCAGATCCTGGCGCTCCATGAGAAGAGCATGGAATGGCAGACCGTCCCTGTACACGCGGGCTTGATCGTGCCCGCCGATGCCGAGGACTTCGTCGGGGCCCTTCCGCCAAGGGAGCTTTGGCGCTTCCAGCCAGGTCGCGAAGTGCTCAGTTTCGATCAGTGGATGACCTTCCAGTTCGGCCACGATGCCGGCCCCATGGACGACCCCGACGCCGATGGTCTGGCCAATCTCCTCGAGTTCGGCTTCGGAACGGATCCGCGTTCGGCTCTCTCCAAAGCGCATCCGGCAATCCGGATCCGTAAGGACTCCGAAAATGGTGGACAGCATTGTGAGATCGCCTTTGTCCGCAATCCTTTCGCCGCCGGCATCTACTACCAACTCGAATCTTCCCGGGACCTGCAAAACTGGACGCCCGTCCCGGACGCCCGCATCTCTGGGGCTGAAGGAGCTGGTGATCCTCTGATTCGCTTTACCTTGAGCAATCTTGAGGCGGCTGATCAGCAATTCCTTCGGATCGCCGTCGGACTTGAGCCTTGAGCAACAAGGGAAGCCGAGGCCAGTCCCGCCACGAAAGCCCGGCAATCCGCATTCACCGGCAGGGCCAGTCAGCAGGCCGGTCTATCGTCCTCTAAACCGAACTTTCCCCAGAATTAGGGCCTCTCGTCAGGGTTAACTCTCGCACCATCATCGAGTTGTGCAAAAATTCCGGCTGCATTGTGTAGCCACGAAATATTTGATTTTCTTCTTGAATATTCTCGATTTTCGTAATATTCTCCCAGCATGGCAAGGAGATCCGAGGCTGTCCATGTAGCCACGAATAAAAAAATATACAAGGGCAAGATCTACTACACCCACCTGCTGCGCCGCACCTTCCGCAAGGACGGCAGAGTTCTTCACCAAACCCTCGGCAATATCTCCCATCTGCCCGAGGATCTCATTGAACTCATCCGCCTACGGCTGCGCGGCGAGTCTGGTCCCGCAGCAGGTCCCTGGAGAATCGTGCGCTCCTTGCCTCATGGCCATGTCGCCGCCGTCTTCGGTCAACTCCAAGGTCTCGGCTTAGAGTCGATCATCGCTTCGCGCCCCTCGCGTCAGCGCGATTTGGTGGTGGCCATGATTGTATTACGCATCCTCTTTCCAGCTTCCAAGCTGGCTTGCGCCCGCGCCTTGCGCGAACAAAGCGCCACTTCCAGCCTTGCTCTCGAACTCGGACTGGATGCCGTGGAGGACGACGAACTCTACGAGGCCATGGACTGGTTGCTGCCACGCCAAGGCCGGATCGAAAAGAAACTGGCGGCCGCCCATCTGCAGGAGGCCTCCTTAGTGCTCTACGATGTGAGCGGCAGCTATTGCACCGGACGGCGCTCCACCTTAGTGCAGTACGGGCATAACCG
>DATKCT010000031.1:0-5724 GCA_035513055.1 Verrucomicrobiales bacterium
CGCGCCCGGCGGCAAAAACCACCGTGACATCCCTGGTCCCCCCGATATTCTGCCGCGGTCATGTTCCCCCGCCTCAATCGCCTATTCGCCGCGGACGGCAAGTGCTTCGACGTCGCCATCGACCACGGATTCTTCAACGAGGCGGCCTTTCTTCAGGGCATCGAAGATATGTCCTCGGCCGTGCGGATCGTCGCCGAGGCCGCGCCTGACGCCATCCAGCTCACCGTGGGGCAGGCCCGTCATCTCCAGTCCATCCCCGGACCCCGCAAACCGGTCCTCGTGTTGCGCACCGACGTGGCCAACGTCTACGGCCGCGTTCTTCCCGCCGATCTTTACAGCAAGATGATCGAGGAGCCTGTCGAGCAGGCCGTCCGGCTCGATGCGGTCTGCGTGGTGGTGAACCTCTTCTCGATCCCCGGCCATCCCGAAGTGGGGCGCCAATGCGTCGAAAATATTCTGCGCATCAAACCCCAGTGCGACCGCGCCGCCATGCCGCTCATGATCGAGCCTCTCGTCTTCCAAGCCAACGAGCAAGCCGGCGGTTACATGGTCGATGGGGACGAGAACAAGATCATCTCTCTGGTGCGCCAAGCCGTGGAGTTGGGCGGAGACATCATCAAGGCCGATCCCACCAGCGACGTCTCCCTGTATCACCGCGTCGTGGAAACCTGCGGCGGCATTCCCGTGCTGGTGCGCGGCGGCGGACGAACGACGGACCGCGAGATCCTCCAGCGGACTTTCGACCTCATCGAGCAAGGCGTCGCCGGGATCGTCTACGGTCGCAACATCATCCAGCACCCCCAGCCCGCGGCCATGACCCGAGCCCTCATGGCCGTCGTGCACGAGGGCTTCAGCGTCGACGCCGCGCTCGCCCTCGTCGAGACCGAAGTGTGACTCGATGGTTCAGGACCCTTTCCGTTCTCGACTTGTTATGACCACAAATAGCATCGGCGTGGGAGTCATCGGCGGCGGATTGATGGGCCGCGAGGTCGCATCCGCCTTCGCGCGTTGGTGCGCGCTCGAGGACTTGCAGATCGAACCCCGCCTGACAGCCGTCGCCGATCTCAATCCCGCAGCGCTGCAATGGTTCCGCCGGGTCCCCGGCATCGAACTGCTCACCGGCGACTACCACGAGCTGCTCCGGCATCCCGAAGTCGACGTCGTCTACGTCGCCGTTCCCCATCATCTCCACGAGGCCGTCTACCTGGACGTGCTGCGCGCCGGCCGGGATCTGCTCGCCGAGAAGCCCTTCGGGATCGATCTCGCGGCTGCGCAGAGAATCGCCTCGGCGGCGGCTGCCTCCGGGCGTTTCGTGCGCTGCAGTTCCGAATTTCCCTTCTATCCAGGAGCCCAGCGGGTAATGCGCTACCTTGCGGAACAGCGCTGCGGCCGGTTGCTTGAAGTCGTGTGCGGCTTCCATCACTCGAGCGATCTCGACCCCGGCAAACTGGCGAATTGGAAGCGTCAGTCGCAGACCTGCGGCGCCATCGGCGTGCTCGGCGACCTCGGGATGCACACCGTCCATCTGCCCTTCCGGTTGGGCTGGTATCCCTCCCGGGTCTTCGCCCAACTCCAGCGCGGTTACCCGGAACGTCCGGGCCCGGATGGAAAACCGGCGTTCTGCGACACTTGGGACAACGCTCTTCTCCATACCTGGAGCCATGTGGACGGACACGACGTTCCCCTCCGTTTCGAAATGAAACGCATGGCCCCAGGCGAGATGAACACCTGGTTCATCCATATCGCAGGTACGGAAGGCGGCATCCGCTACAGCACCAAAACGCCAAAGACCCTGTGGACCTTCAGCCGCCGCAGCGAACAAGTCTGGGAGCAGACCGACCTGGGTTTCGACACGCCTTTCCAGACCATCACCGGAGGCATCTTCGAACCGGGATTCCCTGATGTGCTCCAGCAAATGTGGGCCGCCTACCTTGTGGAACGAGACGGCCGCCTCGGCAAACGCCTCGGCTGCGTCCGGCCCGAGGAAGCGCTTCGCAGTCATTGTCTCTTCGACGCGGCCTTGCGCTCGCAGGAGTCCGGAGAAGTCGTCGCCGTCCGTTACCCTTCCCCATGACCGATCCGACTCGCCAGGGCATCCTCGCCGCCGGCAACTTCATCATCGACCACGTCAAAGTCATCGATGAGTACCCGACCCCGGAAATGCTCGCGACGATCGTGTCGCAATCCCGGAGCAACGGCGGCGGCCCCTACAACCTCCTCAAAGATCTCGCCAAACTTCAGGCTCCCTTTCCCCTCGCCGCCCTTGGTCTCACCGGTCACGACGCGGACGGGGACTGGATCCTTGCCGACTGCGCCCTTTCCCACATCGACGCCTCCCGGTTGCGCCAAACCTCCGATGCGGCGACTTCCTACACCGACGCCATGACCGTCCAACGCGGAGGGCAACGGACTTTTTTTCATCACCGCGGCGCCAACGCGCGCCTGGCTCCCGGTCACTTCGATTTTTCCGGCAGCCAGGCGCGCTTGTTCTACCTGGGCTACCTGATGCTGCTCGATGGGTTGGATCAGTTCGACGGCGAGGGCCGGACCGGCGCCTCGCGAGTCTTTGAACGGGCTCGCCAACACGGTTGCATCACCTGCGCCGACCTCGTCAGCGTCAATCACCCCGGTTTCGCGTCCATCGTCGCCTCCAGCCTTCCCTGGATCGATATCCTTTTTATCAATGAGATCGAAGCCGGAAAGGTCCTCCAACGGGATCTCCGCAGCCAGGACCCGGCCGATGCCCGCGCCATGGAAGCAGCCGCTGAAGATCTCATTCAGTTAGGATCCCGTGAAACTGTCGTTTTGCACTTCGGCGATGGAGCCGTCGCCGCCAACGCCCGGCAAGGCGTCTTCCGCCAAGGCCGGGTGCGCCTTCCCGTCGAGAGCATCGCCGGCGCCACGGGAGCCGGAGACGCCTTCGCCGCAGGCTATCTCATGGCCTATCATCAAGGCCACTCCATTCCCGAATGCCTGGAACTGGCCGTCTCAGCCGCCGCAAGCAGCATGACCGCCGGCACGCCCTCCGATGGCCTTCAGCCGGCTCCCGCCGCCCTCGATTTCGCCCGTTCTCATGGCTTCCTCGCGCTTTAGTCCCACCTCAGCTCTGCATGCGGAACTCGCCGCCGTCGTCGGGGAGGACCAGGTCCTGAGCAAGGAGATCGATCTCATCCCCTATGCCTTCGACGGAACCGCCGCCCTGCGCCAAGACCCCGGCTGCGTTGTCTTTCCCGCCAACGTGGAAGAAGTCTCGGCCATCGTCCGGATCGCGGCCCGAGAGCGCATTCCCCTCGTTTGCCGCGGTTCCGGCACGGGATTGAGCGGCGGCAGCGTTCCCTCCCCTGGATCCCTGGTCCTCGGCCTGCAACGCTTGAACCGGATCCTCGAAACCGATCCCCTCAATCTCACCATGCACGTCGAGACAGGCGTCATCACCGCCGCCATCGACGAGGAAGCGAGCCGGCACGGCCTTTTCTATCCACCCGACCCAGGTTCCATCCGCATCTCCACTATCGGTGGCAACGTCGCCGAGAACTCCGGCGGACTGCGCGGCCTCAAATACGGCGTAACCAGAGATTACGTCATGGGCCTCGAAGTCGTGCTCGCCGACGGCGAACGCGTCTTTCTCGGCAACAAATGCGTCAAAGACGCCGCCGGGTATTCCCTCAAAGATCTTTTCGTAGGATCGGAAGGCACGCTGGGGATCATCACCTCGATCTTGCTTCGCTTGCTTCCCCGCCCCCGCGCCCGGCGCACCTTGGTGGCGACTTTTCCCGAAATCGAAGGCGGCGCGCTCACCGTTTCCGGAATCATCGCGGCGCACATCATTCCCTGCACTCTCGAGTTTCTCGATCGCACCACCATGGACTGTGTCGAAGCTTTCGCCGGCGTGGGCTTTCCACGCGATGCCGGCTCGCTGCTGCTCATGGAAACCGACGGCGAACCCGAGGTAGTGGAACGTCAGGCTGCGGCCATGGCGGCGATCGCGCGGCAGCAAGGCGCCCTTGAAGTTCGTCAAGCGGAAACCGAAGAAGAAGCGCTCCGGTTGGCGCAGGCCCGGCGCTGCGCCTTCGCCGCGTTGGCTCGCGTCCGGCCCACGACCATCCTCGAAGACGTCACCGTTCCCCGCAGCAGACTGGCGGAAATGGTGCGTTTCATCGCCGACACCGCCGCGCGTCACCGGTTGCGCATCGCCACTTTCGGCCACATGGGCGACGGCAACCTCCATCCCACCATCCTCACCGACGAGACCGACGCCGACGAAATGGAACGTGTGGAACAGGCCCTCTCCGATATCGTCGACAAAACGATCGCGCTGGGAGGAACCATCACCGGCGAGCACGGAGTCGGGTTGGCCAAGAAACCCTACCTTCCCCGGCAACTCGGCGATTCGGGCATGCGGCTTCTGCGCCAAGTCCGGCTGGCCTTGGACCCTCACGGAATCCTGAACCCGGGCAAGATATTCTAACATGGATTCCGTCGTGTCCGCTTCTGCCCTCGAGAAACTCGATTACGCGGTGGTCCAGCAATGCATGCATTGCGGCCTGTGCCTGCCCACCTGTCCAACCTGGCGGATGACCCAGCGGGAACGCAACAGCCCGCGCGGCCGCATCGCCCTGGCCCGGGCCGTGGCCAGCCACCGGTTCGAACCGGATTCCGATTTCGCCGAGGAGTTCTCTTTCTGCCTGGGCTGTCTGGCCTGCCAGACCGCCTGTCCGGCGGACGTCCAGTATGCTCCCATCTTCGAGGCGGCCCGCGCCGAAATTCAGGATCGCGGCCTCCATTCCAGTCCTGCAACCCGTTTCTATCGATGGATTTCATTGCGAGTCCTCTTTCGGCATCCCCGCTTGCTGCGCCTGGCCGGCCGGCTGACCTATTGGTCGCGTCTCCTGCGCCTGGATCGCGTCCTTCATTCCAGCCAAGCGGTTTCCCTCTTTTCCCCACGCTGGCATCGTCTGCTCGGGATGACCCCGCCGGTCGAAAAACGCTTCTCCCACCAACGGATCCGGCCCGTCGAAGTTCCCCTTCGACCCCGCTGGCGCGTCGCTCTGCTCACCGGCTGCATCCAGGATTTGGCATTCTCCAGCATTAATCGCGACACGGCCGATGTCCTTCTGGAAAACGGATGCACCGTGGTGACGCCGCCGGAGCAACCCTGCTGCGGGTCGCTCCACGCTCACAACGGAGACACTCGCGGCGCCCAGGAACTCGCTCGCCGCCAGCTCGACCTCTTTCCCCTCGACGAACTCGATGCCGTCATCACCAACGCGGGCGGATGCGGCAATCATCTCCGTCATTATGCCGATCTGCTTGCCGGCGATCTCCATTACATCGACCGGGCCCGGCTCTGGGACGGCAAGATTCGCGACATCCACGAATGGCTGGCCGCACTTCCCTTTCGTCCGCCCACCGCTTCGCTGCCGGCGCGACGCGTCGCCTACCATCCCTCCTGTCATTTGCATCATGGCCAGCGTGTGCGCGAGCAACCCGGAATGATTCTCCGGTCCATCCCGGGATTGGAATTGGTTCCGTTAGCCGATGCAACCGTCTGCTGCGGTTCAGCCGGCATTTACAGCCTGACTCACCCGCTCGAGTCCGATCAGCTCATGGAGGAGAAAGTTCGTCATTTATTGGAAACCGGCGCCGATTGCGTCGCTACATCCAATCCCGGTTGCGATCTCCAACTCCGCCGCGGCCTCGCTGCCGCGGGACGCGAAGAGATTG
>DATKCT010000032.1:0-56826 GCA_035513055.1 Verrucomicrobiales bacterium
ACGGCGAGAAAGCGCGCCAGGCGCCGCAAGGTGGATTCCAGCCAGGGATTGGCGCAGGCTTCCGTCCACCAGGAGTGCAGTTCGCGATCGAACTGGAGGCAGAGAGCGGGCCAGTCGCGATGGGAACCGGGTTGCGCTTGCTCGGCCAGGGCTTGGAGGGTTTGGAGCTGTTCCTGTTGTTCTTGGAGAGAACCCCAGGCCAGTTTCAAGGCGAGCAGTTCGAGATTCTCGCGCAGAACGTAGAGGGAAGCGACATCCCGGCGGTTCAGGGAGCAGACCAGAGGGGCGTTGTTAGGACGAAGGATGACCAGACCGGTTTCCGCGGCGCGGCGCACGGCCTCGCGGAGGGGAGTCCGGCTGACGCCCCAATCGCGAGCCAGAGCGGCTTCGCGGAGGACTTCCCCGGCGGCGAACCGTCCTGCCAATATGGCTTCCACAAGCCGGCGGTAGATGCGGTCGGCCGTATCACCCGGGCGTTTGGTTCGCGGAGTGAGCGGGCTTGCGGAAGCCGGTTTGGGACGGGTCATGGAAGAGCTGTGACCGGCGGGAGGAGCGGAGTAAAGGACGGACTGGCAGGGCAGCGGGGCGAGAGGCTGGGAGGGAGTGGCAGGAGGCGAAAAAAACCTTGCGGCGGGGGGACAGTGCTTCGAGGGTGTTCAAAGTGCATACACTTTTCCAGATCCGCTGTCCATCTCTGCTTCGCTCCGGCTGGCTCGCCTTGGCCCTGGCCCTGGCGCCCGGCCTGGCCGGTCTCCTGATTGCGGGTGTCGAGGAATCCGGCGCAGTCGATTTCGAAAAAGACGTCCAACCGATTCTCTCTGCAAACTGCTTCCGCTGTCATGATTCCAAAGAAAGGAAAGGCGGGTTGCATCTCGACCAGCCTGCGGGGATCGCGCAGGGCGGCGACTCCGGAGAGCCGGTCTTGATTCCGGGAAACGCAGAGGAAAGCCATCTGGTGCGTTTGATTTCCGGACTGGATCCTAGTCTGACGATGCCTCCGAAGGGAGAACGACTGGCGACCGAAGAGATCGCGCTGATCCGGGCTTGGATCGATCAAGGAGCGGCCTTGCCGCGGGGCGAACCGGGAAGGGACGCGGAGGAATCCGCTGGGACGGACCATTGGTCGTTGCAGCCGCTGGCGGCCGTCGAACCGCCGCCGGTAGCCCATGATTTTGTGCGCAACGGGGTGGACGCGTTTATTTGGGCAGGGCTGGAGGGGGAGGGGCTGCGTCCGTCGCCGGCTGCGGACCGGCGGAAGTTGATCCGGCGGGTCTATCAGGTGATGCAGGGTTTGCCGCCGTCGCCGCAAGAGACGGCGGCCTTCGAGGCGGACAGTCGGCCGGACGCCTACGAGGCTTTGGTGGAGAGGGTGTTAGGCAGTCCCCGTTACGGGGAGCGTTGGGCTCGCCACTGGCTGGACGTGGCGCGCTACGCCGACAGCAACGGGTTCGAGACGAACCGGCTTCGGCCGACCGCCTATCACTACCGCGACTGGGTGATCCGGTCGTTGAACGACGACAAACCGTACGAGCGTTTTGTCCGCGAACAACTGGCGGGCGACCGGCTCGAGGCGGACCCGGCCACCGGATTCCTTGTGGCCGGGGCCTACGACATCGTCAAAAGTCCGGATCCGGCGCTGACATTGATGCAACGCCAGGATGAATTGGCGGATATGGTCAACACGACTGGGACGGCGTTTCTCGGATTGACGGTGGGTTGCGCCCGCTGTCACAATCACAAGTTCGATCCGATTCCCCAGAAGGATTACTACGCCATGCAGGCCGTGTTTGCCGGGGTGAGTCATGGGGAACGGCCTCTTGGCGAAGCGGCCGCGGCCTCCCGGCGCGGGGAACTCGCGGCGGCGCGGGAGGACCTGCGGGAGCGGGAATCGGAACTGGATGGGCTGCGCGCGCTGGCTGCGGCGGCGCGTGGCGGGGAGGACTTGGCCGGGTTGCGTCCGCCGGTGCAGCCCGGGCTCAACATAGAGGAGTTTGGACCGGCGGAGGCCAAGGCGATCCGGTTTGTTATCGTCCGGACCAACAGTTCGGCGCCCTGCTTGGACGAACTCGAGATCTTGGACGAAAGCGGGAAGAACGTGGGCTTGGCGTCGGAGGGAGGGCGGCCGAGCGCGTCCGGATCATTGAGCGGGTATCCAATCCACAAGCTGGAACATCTCAACGACGGGCGCTTCGGAAACAGTTGGAGTTGGATTTCCGATACGGTGGGCAGAGGCTGGGCGCAGATCGATTTGCCGCGGGTTTTCCGGGTCGCCGGACTGCGCTGGGGCCGGGACCGGGAGGGCGCCTTTTCGGACCGGATCGCCGTCGACTATCGCGTCGAGGCGCAGGGGCCGGACGGCGCGTGGAAGACCGTGGCTTCGTCGGAGGACCGGGCGCCTTACGGTGGGCCGGAGTCTTCCGAGGCTTTTCTGAAGAGGCTGAAGCCCGGCGACGCGGCGCGGGCCCGGGAGTTGCTGGCGGAGACGGCCCGCTTGCGGAGCAAGTTAGAGACGCTGGGGGAGGGCGCCGCGGGATGGTTAGGGTCCTTTGCGCAACCGGAGCCGACGCGCCGGCTGTATCGGGGAGATCCCTTCGAGGAAAGGGAAGTGGTGGATCCCGGCGCGCTGAGCGTGATCGGATCATCGGGGCTTCCGGCGGGAGCTTCGGAGGCGGAGCGGCGCATTTGGTTAGGGAAGTGGATCGTCGAGGCGGCGCACCCTTTGACCGCCCGGGTGATGGCCAACCGGATCTGGCAGCATCATTTCGGCGCGGGCATTGTGGACACCTCGAGCGATCTCGGCGTCAACGGAGGCCGGCCTTCGCATCCCGAGTTGCTGGATTGGTTAGCCGGAGAACTGATTCGCGGTGAGTGGTCTCTGAAGCGCATTCACCGGCTCATCCTGCTCTCGTCGACCTTCCGCCAGGACAGCGCGCCCAACGTCGAAGCGGCGAGCCGGGACGCGGACAGCCGCTTGCTCTGGCGTTATCCGCCGCGCCGGCTGGCGGCGGAGGCCATCCGGGACAGCATCTTGCAGGTGTCCGGCGCCCTCGATTTGAAGATGGGCGGTCCGGGGTTCTACCTCTTGGACATCGTCGAAGAGAACGTGATGCACTATTTTCCGAAGGAGGAGACGGGCCCGGAGGAATGGCGGCGCATGATCTATATGAACAGGGTCAGGCAGGAGCAGGACGCTGTGTTTGGATCCTTCGATTGTCCGGATGGAAATCAGGTCATGCCGCAGCGGAACCGTTCGACGACGCCGCTGCAGGCCTTGAATTTGTTCAACAGCCGGTTTGTGATGGCGCAATCCGATTTGTTGGCGGAGAGGCTGCGCCGGGAATGGGGGAACCAAGCCGCGGATCAGGTAGCGGGCGCTTTCCGCCTCTTCTACGGGAGAGAGCCGACCCCGGCGGAGGCCGAGGACAGCGAGGCGCTGGCGCGGGAAGAGGGATTGGAGGCCTTCTGTCGCGCCCTATTCAACACCAGTGAGTTTCTCTTCATCTTTTGACGATGAATCTGCCGCGAATGAAAGCGAAACCACATCGAGGAAGGGGATCAAAGGGATGAAAGGGATGAACGGAATGGCAGGAACGCCCTTGCATGGAGCGCATTTGTTGGACCGGCGGGGGTTTCTGACCAGCAGCAGCCGAGGCCTCAGCGCCATGGCTCTGGCGCATTTGTTAGCGGGAGAGGGATTGTTGGCGGCGGGCGGAGGCGCCTTGGGCGTTTCGGAGAAGGCGCCATTGCGGCCCGACATCGATCCGAGACGGCCTCATGGAGCGCGAAGGACGCATTTTGCTCCGCGCGCCAACCGGGTCTTGATGATTTTTTGTTCGGGCGGGGTCAGCCACGTCGACACTTTCGATTACAAACCGGAACTCATTCGCCGGCACGGACAACCGCTTCCAGGCGGAGAGAAGCTGATCACGTTTCAGGGTGAACAGGGGATGCTGACGAAAAGCCCGTGGGAATTCCGGCCGCGCGGCCAGTGCGGCAAGTTGATCTCCGATTTGACGCCGCACCTGGGCGCGATGGCTGATGAGATGTGCTTTTTGCATTCGGTGACGGGCAAGACGAACACCCATGGCCCTGGGGAGAACTTTATGTGCACGGGCTTCACGTTGGACGGATTTCCGAGCATGGGCTCGTGGGTGACCTATGCCCTGGGCAGCGAGAATGACAATTTGCCGGCGTATGTCGCGATCCCGGATCCGCGGGGGGCCCCGCAATCGAGCGTCAATTGCTGGGGACCGGGGTTCTTGCCGGCGGCGTTTCAAGGAACGGATTTCAATGCGGCGCAACCGGTGCGGAATCTGGCGCGACCGGCCGGGATCGCGCCGGGGCGGGACGCGGCGACGCGGGAGTTTCTGCTGCGGATGAACGGCCGTCACTTGGAGAGGTATCCCGGGGACACGGAGTTGGCGGCGCGGATCGCCAGTTATGAATTGGCGGCGCGGATGCAATTGAGCGTGCCGGAGGTGAGCGATCTCTCCGGGGAACCGCCGGAATTGCGCCGTCTGTACGGCGCGGATGCCGCGGGGAACAAGGTCGAGGACCTCAAGGCGGCCTACGCCCGAAACTGTCTTTTGGCCCGGCGCTTGCTCGAACGCGGAGTGCGTTTTGTGCAGTTGTTCAACGGGGCCTACCAAACTGGCGGGGAAGGAGTGAGCAACTGGGATGGTCACAAGCAACTCGAGGACCAGTACAGCGTGCATGGACGGGTGATGGATCAGCCCACGGCGGCGCTGCTACGGGATCTTCGGGACCGGGGGTTGTTGGCGGACACGCTGGTGTTGTGGTGCACGGAGTTCGGGCGGATGCCGACGTTCCAAAAGGGCGCCAGCGGGAGAGATCACAATCCTTCCGGGTTCACCTGTTGGATGGCGGGGGCTGGGGTGCAGGCGCCTTACAGCCATGGGGCGACCGACGCGTTCGGTTACCGGGCTGAGGAGAACGTGATTACCGTGTATGATCTGCACGCGACGGTATTGCACTGTTTGGGTCTCGACCACGAGCGACTGACCTTTTACCACAACGGGATCGAACGGCGGCTGACCGATGTCCACGGGCACGTGGTGCGTGAAGTGATCGCCTGATTCTGGCGCCCCGCCCCGCCCCGCCCCGGCCGCGTGCCAGGAGCGGGACTCGAACCCGCAATCCCGAAGGAACCAGATCCTAAATCTGGCGCGTCTACCAGTTTCGCCACCCTGGCCTCGTCTTTTTCCTAGCCCGTTTTCGCCGGATCACAATCTAGACTTTTCCTGATCCCCAGGATTACTCATGGCGCGGGCGCTCCTGCCCGCGAAGGCTTGCGGCTCAACGTAGGGGAGGGCGTCCCGCCTGTCCCCTTCTTTTCATCGTGCCGCGGGCACTCCTGCCTGCGAATTCTTCCGGCCCAACGACGATCAGGAGTGTCCGCCCCCCGGCCGGGGGATGTGAACAGCAGGTTCACCTTCAATTCCCGCCGGGTCCCCGCTCCAAGACGCTCTCGCTCAGCAAGCGAACGACTTCGGTCTCCACGAGAAACACATCCGGCGCAGAGTCCAGTTGGCCGTAGTAAAAGCGCGGACTGGCCGCGCCAGCCAGCGTCGGAGCAAAGCGCAACACATGCCGGACCATTTGCGCGGGTCCCCCGTCTTCTCCGGGGACCTCACGTTCGAGCCGGATCTCCAAGGCCGGGTCCGCGAGCAGACTCAAGGCCTCGGAGCGATCTCCCATCCAAGAATCGGCGCTGAGCGTCGCCAAGGTCGCCGCCAGCCTTTGCACCCGGTGCAGGTCCACCCGAGCGCTCAAATCGTTGCCCGCGCCGTCGGCGGCCGTCCACGCGTCCCGCACCGGATCGTAGGTTAGCCGCATCAAATTGCGGGGGCTCTGAATCTCCATACGCCGCAACGTGGTGAAGGTGAATTGGAGCACCACGGGATCTCTCCATTTCACAGATAAATACGGAACGGAGGCTTTAAGGCCCGCATCCACCGCAAAGACGAAGGGCTCGCCGATGAAGTGGGCATTCACATAGAACGGGCCCGCCCGGGTCTCGGATTCAGCCAGCTCCGCCGCGTCCGGAACCGCAGGAGCCGGCGGAAACGCGTCGTCCGCTCCCTCCGCAGCCACTTCGCCGATTGCGAGCGCTTCCCCCGGCTCCGCGCCGGTGGACTCCTCGCGGTCTGCGGCGGCGTTGGTGGGCCCGTCGACATATTCCTCACTGAGCAACAACGTCGTCTGAAAGTCGTCATCCGGCGCCCCATAAGCCGCCAGACTTTCCCCCTCCAATGTGATCGAGAACAGCGGAGGATCGAGTCCAAAGGGAGCCAGATCCAAGGCTGAATCGCTTTCGAAACGCTCGATCTGGGCCTCTCCCAACATCCGCAGCAACATCTCCGCCACCTCCCCATTTGCCGGTTGTCCGGACAAGGCCTCCGGCTCCGAGAACAACCATAGGGTGCCCCGGCGCTCGACCCGGATTGCCGGCAGATCCCTCGGACGCACCGTCAGCGCCGTCGCTGCACCCACCGGAAAGCGCAAGAGACGCCGGTCCCGCATCTCCTCCGTGGTGAAATCCAAAACTTCGAGACTGGCACCATCCACCTCGAAAGCCCCCTGGCGACCCGCGCACAACACCCATCGCCCCTCGTCGCCGAGCGCACCGCGCGGAAGCACGTGCAGAGTCGCCGCGGGCTCCTCCATTCCGGCATACCAAACCCGGACCACGGCATCCCGCTCGGCGGCGTCCGCTCCCTGGGCCGCCGATTCCTCCGCAAAGTCGACGACGTCAAGTTCTGCCAACTGAGCCAGCATGGCTTCGACACTCTCGACCGCGGCGCGGGTTTGTAGCGGCTTCAACAATACCCACTGCGGATTGTCGCGACCGGCCCACCCGAATTCCGTAACCAACCCGTCGCGTTCGACGGCCAGACGTTCCACTGCTTCCGGAACGAGCCGGAGCACCTGGTGGTCCCGGAACCTCGCGAGCGGCACATCCAGAAGCGCCCGGAGATCGACATTGGCAATGTGGACTCCGTTCCCCTCCCCCTCCCGTTGCAAGTAAACGGAGTTCTCGAAAGGAGCGGTGCGCCCGATCCAATAGCCCGCCAGCTTCTCTTCCCCGGCAAAGAGTTCCAGTTCCAGACGCTCTGCCGGAGCCAGACCGAACCCCGCTTCTGTCTGAGCTGCCTCCTTCAATTCCGCGGGCCCGAGATACCGCCGCGAGGCCAACTGAGACAAGGCTTGAAACACGGACTCCAACAGCTCCTTGTCCGGGCGGTCGGACGCCGGCTTGTCCAATTTCCAAACGCCCTCGACGCTGCGCGCCAGCGCGACGGCACCTTTGGGTCCGGACAGCTCGACCCGGTCGATGCTCTCGAACATCAAGACCGGCAACTCACCTCCCTCCGGCAGCAAAGTCTCGTCCCGCTTCCTCTTCTCGAAAAGCACGACCGCGCCGACCAGCAGTCCAGCGGTGAAAAGGAGGAAAAGCGTCGTTCGTGTGCGCATCGAGCTGACCGGTAACTGCGTTCAATGTCTCCGCCGGAACCAGACCAGCAAACCGAATCCGAAGACTCCCGCGGGCAGGATCCGCGTCACCCACAAGGTCATCCGGGAAATCTGTTCGTCCGTTAGGAAAACCCGGAACTCCTCCACGCGACGGGGACCGATCCCGAGAAGCAGCTCCCGGTCGGTCATCCAATTGATTGCGTTGGTCACAAACAATGCGTTGGCCCGGGTGGTGCGATCGGGATCCAACAGCGTGCCATTGCTTACCACCACCATCCGCGAGCTGTTGATCGTCACTTCACCTGCTGCCAGCGAGCCTTTCTCGACGCCCGCCGCCAGAAAAAGCGAGTTCCGGGTGTCTCGCACGTCGCGCTGAACCGCCGTGGCCCGGTAGTCCGTCTCTCCCCAAAAGGCGGCTCCGGCAATGATCAAAGGCTGGGTCCGGATGTTCCGGGCCGCCAACGAAGGATCGTTCTCTCGCACGTTCAATGAACAGGACTGGCCATTGAGTTCGGTGTTGCCACGTTCCAATCCCCGCAGAATGGGCGATCCTTCCAAAAACAGAGCCGACACGACGAACTCCTTCCGCGGCACGCCGCCCGAATCGACCGTCGTGAGCACCCGGTCGTCGCGCGGAGACACACCGTATTCGCGTAAGAAAGCGGCGAGGTTAGCCGTCTCCGCCTGAGGATCCAGGAGAATCAGGAGCCCTGCATGACTTTCGTCCCACCAACGGCGCAACATCGCCACTTCGCGCCCAGTCAAATCGATCGAGGGCGCCAGCAACACCAAACCCGAGGCATCCTCGGGAATGCTGGTCACCCCGCTCAGTTGCAGAGTCTCGACCAGCATGTTCTGCCTCTGTCCGTAGGCGACTAACACACCCATCGGGTTTCCCTCCCGAACGCTCCGCATCCGGCCCTTGTCTGACACGAGATAAATCTTCTGCTGTTCCCGCTGGGTGGCGGCGACGATGGCGGCTGTCAGCGCTTTCTCGAGTTGAAAACCCAAGATTCGTCCTTCCGGCTGGTTGTCCTCCCGCTCGACGATCTCCCGCTCGCGGATCACCCGAAAGCTCCCTTTCTCCGGTTCGACCACGATGAGATTCTCGTCGAAACGCAGGTTATTGAAACGCAACGAGCGCTCCTGCGCCGTGCTGGGATCGAGTTCCGGATCGAAATGCCGCACTTCCACCCGCCCCTCTCCCGCGCGTTCATAGCTCTCGACCATCCGATTCACATAACGAGTCAATTCCAGCCGTCTTCGGAACGCGACAACCAGCGTCACTTTTTGATCTAGGGCGCCGATCAGTTCGGTCGTCTGCTCGGACAGGGTGAACTGTCGCGACGAAGAAAGGTCCCAACTCCGGTGATGCCGGCAGCCGGCATAATTCGCCGCGCCCACGATGGCCAGCACGGCCGCCGTTTGCAGGAGGACATTGATGCCGATGCCGAATCGCCCGATGCCGGCCGGCTTCGGCTGCCTCGGAGAGGTCGTCTCTTCAGCCATGTGCGGTTCCTCCCACCGGCACGGTCATACCTTCCATTTCCGGTAGTCCAGCGCTTGGTGTGTCAAATAGAGCATGAGCGCGGTCGTGCTCAGATAATAAACGAACGGTCTCGTATCAAAGAGCCCCCGGCAAAAATCCCGCATGTGTTCGCGCGGTGAAAGGTAGGAAAGCACTTGCACGGTCAACGGATTCAGTTCGTAACCCACGTAGCTGACGAAACCGAGGAAAAAGATCACCGCCAGGACGCTGAAACAACCCACGGCAGCCACGATCTGATTGGAAGTGAGGGCCGAGGCCAGGCATCCCACCGACAGAAACAGGGCGCCGGCCAGGAACACCATGGTGAAGGCGCCTCCGTAACTCGCCGGACTAAACGCGGCGGAGGCGCCACTGAAGTGTTCGTAGACCGCGAAATTGAACATCACCGGCAGATAGAGAATCAGGAAAAACACCCATGCCGAGGCGAACTTGGCCAGGACCAGTTGATTCGTCCGCACCGGCGCGGTGAGCAGAGGTTCCAGGGTTCCCGCTTTCTGCTCTTCGCTGAACAGCCGCATGGTGATGACCGGCACGATCAGAATGAGCACGCGCCAGAAGGGATCGCTGTTGAACGCCGCCTCGACCAAACTGAATCCCGCTGGAGCTTTGCGCAGGGCATACACAAAATAAACAAAGGTCAGACCGTGCAAGAGCATCGAGAGCCCCAGCACGACATAGGCGATGAGTGAATGAAAATACGTCCGCAGCTCTTTGCCGAACAATAGGAAGAACACACGCATGGCTAATTCCCGGAAGACTTCCCTCAGTCGTCGCTCAAGGTCATTTCCACGAACACGTCCTCCAATGAAGCAGTGCGCCGCGTCAATTCCCGCATGGGCCAGCGTTCGACGCTCGCCAGATGATCGATCTGCTCGCGCAGATCCCAGCCCGCCTGAACCTTGATTTCGAAGCTGTGCCAATCCTGCTCGCTCTCGAGCAGCGTGACTTTCTTCACGCCCTCGATGCCTTCTAGCCGGCTGCGCATGTAGTTGGGATCCCCCTTGAATTCCGCCGCCACCGTGCCCGCCGTGCGCAGCCGTTCCACCAGATTGCGCGGCGTATCCGATGCCTGAATCCGTCCCCGGTTGATGATGATCACCCGGCCGCAAGTCATCTCCACTTCCGGAAGGATGTGGGTGGAAATCAAAATGGTGTGCTTGTCTCCAAGATTGCGGATCAACTCCCGGACCTGACGAATCTGAATCGGATCCAATCCATTCGTCGGTTCGTCCAATATCAGCAAGGGCGGCTTGTGAATCAGAGCATCGGCCAGCCCCACCCGTTGTCGAAATCCCTTTGAGAGGGCCCCGATCAGCTTGCGCCGGACTTCCCGAAGCCCGCAGGTCTCCAGCACCTCATCCATATGCATCCGCAATTGACGGCCCCGAAGGCCGCGCAGCGCTCCCCGGAACCGCAAATACTCGCGCACACGCATGTCGTCGTAGAGCGGCACATTTTCCGGCATGTATCCGAGCAGGCGGCGAGCCTGCAAAGACTGCCGAAAGATATCGTATCCGGCGACACGGGCCCGGCCTGCCGTCGGCGGCAAATAACTCGTCAACACCCGGAGCGTCGTCGTCTTGCCGGCCCCGTTCGGACCGAGGAATCCCACAATTTCGCCTTCCTCCACAGTAAACGAGACCCCGTCGATCGCCAGCCGTCCGGCGAAACTTTTCGTCAACTGCTCGGTCTCGATAATGATGCGGGGCATGACCTTCTGTGAAGCCCCCGCCGGTTCCGGAACGCGACACAGCGCGGGCATGGACCCGGCTACATAGACCGCTCGCCAAGGCTTGACAAGCGAATCGGGTCAACGCCTCCGGCTGCCCATTTCGCTAGCCCGCATTTCTCATACCGTTTCGTCGGGCGGCGCTGCGAACCCCCTCCTGCGCCCTGTTCAAAGCCCGATGCCAGAAAAACGCAGGCAGGATGGGGTGCAGCGCGTCATAGCAGAAAGGGGTATGAGAAATGCGGGCCATGCTCTCCTTGATTTCCTGCCGGGGTGGCGCATGGCTGAGACATCCCGCTGAACCGCGCGCCGCCACCATGTCTCTCAACGTCTCCGCCAGGCTCAACGCCGATCTTTTCGACGCCAAATACGCAGCGTGGAAAGCCGATCCGTCCTCCGTCGAAGCGACCTGGGCCGCCTTCTTTTCCGGCTTCGAACTGGGCTTGGCCCGGCCCGCCCCCGGAGCCAAACCCACCATGGCGGCGCCGCCGGCGACCGAGGAAGAACTGGCTTTCCGCGGCCGCGTCGGAGCCCTCGTCTACTCCTTCCGATCGATCGGGCACACGGGGGCCTGGATCGATCCGCTCAAGGAAGGCCCGCCCCAAGCGCCCCGCCTCCTCCCTTCTGAGTTCGGCTTCACTGAAGCGGATCTCGACCGCCGGGCGGCCTCCAATTTCTACAAGGGTGGCGCCTACATGCCGCTAAGAGACATGCTCGAGGAACTCCGCGCCGCCTATTGCGGCCGAATCGGATTCGAGTTCATGCACATCCACAACACCGAGGTCCGCAATTGGCTTCGAGACCGGATCGAATCGCGCCCGGCTCAACCCGGACCCAGCCCCGCCGCACGCAAACGCCTCCTTCATTGGCTGCTTGAAGCCGAAACGTTCGAGCATTTCCTCCATCGCAAATACCCAGGTGAAAAGCGCTTTTCGCTGGAGGGCGCCGAGTCCCTCATGGTCGCTCTGAACAGCATCTTGGAAGGCTGTCCCGCCCTGCACATCGAGGAAATCATCATGGGCATGGCTCACCGCGGCCGTCTCACCGTGTTGGCGGGCTTTCTCCGGAAATCTCTCCGGGTCCTCCTCTATGAGTTCACCGAGAACTACGTGCCCACCATCGTGGGCGGCGATGGGGACGTTAAATACCATCTCGGTTATGAGGCGAAACGCGAACTCGAGGGCGGCAGTCGCGTCACTATCCGTCTGGCGGCCAACCCCAGTCACCTTGAAGCCGTCAATCCCGTCGTCGAAGGCAAAGCCCGCGCCCGGCAGCGGGTTCTGGGCGATTCCGGCCACCGTCGCCGCGTTCTCCCCTTATTGATCCATGGCGACGCGGCCTTCGCGGGCCAGGGCCTTGTGGCCGAAGTCCTCAACCTCTCCCAACTCCCGGGCTACCGCACCGGCGGCACCCTCCACATCGTCGTCAATAACCAAATCGGATTCACCACCACTCCCGCCGACGCCCGCTCCTCGAATTACTGCACGGACGTCGCCAAAATGATCGAGGCGCCCGTTTTTCACGTCAACGGGGATTCACCCGTCGACATGGCCTTCGCCGCCGCTCTGGCTCTCGATTTCCGCCAGCATTTCAACCGGGACGTGGTCATCGACATGGTGTGTTACCGCCGCCACGGCCACAACGAAGGCGACGAACCGGAGTTCACCCAACCGCAAATCTACCGCCTCATCAAGCAGAAGCCCTCGACCGCCGCCCTCTTCCAGAGCGCTCTCGAGTCCGAATCGATCTTGCCACCGGAGGAAAGCGCAAACCTGCGTTCCCAGCTCGAAGCCCGGCTGGAAGGGGAACTGGCTGAACTGCAACGCCTCCAGGAGGAGGGGCGCGGACACCCCCTCATGGAATCGAGCGCGATCGTGCAGCCCCCCTACTCGCACGAGCCCGCGCCCACCGGCGTCGCGCTCGAATCTCTCCGCCGCATCGGTTTGCGCCTGACCGAAATCCCAAAGGGGTTCCAGCTCAACGAAAAAATCCGGCGCCGCTTCCTCGATCGCCGCCGTGAATGCGTCGAGCAAGGCGGGCCCTACAACTGGAGCTTCGCCGAGACTCTGGCCTTCGGCTCCCTCCTCGCCGAGGGCAACGCCGTCCGCCTCTCCGGTCAAGACTCCCGCCGCGGCACCTTCAGCCAGCGCCACGCCGTCCTCTACGACAGCAGAACCCGGGATCGCTACATCCCCCTCCAGCACGTCGCCCCCGGTCAAGCCACCTTCCGCGTCTATAACAGCCTCTTGTCCGAAGCCGCCGTCCTCGGCTTCGATTACGGCTATTCACTCATGTGTCCGGATATGCTCATTCTCTGGGAAGCGCAGTTCGGCGACTTCGCCAACGGCGCCCAGGTCATCATCGACCAGTTTATCGTCTCGGCAGAATCCAAATGGCAACAGCCTAGCGGAATCGTTATGCTCCTTCCTCACGGTTACGAGGGCATGGGTCCAGAACATTCCAGCGCTCGCATGGAACGTTTCCTGCAACTCAGCGCCGAACAAAACATCCAAGTCGCCAACCTCACCACCCCCGCCCAGTATTTCCACATCCTGCGCCGCCAACTCCGGCGTCCCTTCGTAAAACCCCTCGTCCTCATGACCCCCAAAAGCCTCCTCAATCACCCCGAATGTGTGTCCGGGGAAGAGGACTTCTCCGAGGACACCTGCTTCCGCGAAATCCTCGACGATCACCTCGGGCCCCAGGACCCCGAACGCGTCAATCGCCTCATCTTCTGCTCGGGCAAAGTCTACTACGATCTCCGCCGCCACCGGGACAGCGCCGGCATCCGCGACACCGCCATCATCCGCTTGGAACAAGTCTATCCCGTTCACCACGACCTGCTCACTCAAATCGTCGAGCGTTACCCTCAAGCTCGAAAATGGGTCTGGTGTCAGGAAGAACCGCTGAATATGGGGGCCTGGGGTTTCATCGGCCCCCGCCTTCAACTGTTGACCCGGTACAAGGTCCGTTATGCCGGCCGCGACCGCTCCGCCAGCACCGCCGCCGGAGCCAAACTCATCCACAAACACGAGCAGAAAAAACTCGTGGAACGCGCCTTCATCGTCTAGCCCAACTCATGGCTTTCGAAGTCAAAATCCCAGCCGTCGGAGAGTCCGTCGCCTCGGGCGAAATCGCCCAGTGGCATCGCCGCGATGGCGACGCAGTGGAACCAGGGGACGTCCTCTTCACTCTGGAAACAGACAAGGTCAGCGCCGATATCGAAGCCGAGCGCGGCGGCCTGCTCCGCATCCGCGTGCCCGAAGGCGAAGAGGTCGCCATTGGCGCCGTTGTCGCCGTCATCGAAGAGGCCGCGGGTGCGTCCGAAAAAGCGCCGTCCCAGGAGCCGCCGCCGGAGGAAGCTGTCCGGGCCTCCGCCTCGGTCCGGCGCCTCGCCCAAGAACAGCGGGTGGACCTTACCAAGCTGCGCGGCACGGGAAAACAGGGCGCCATCACCCGCAAAGATGTTCAATCCTGGATCGAATCGAACCGCCCCAGCGAGCAAACCGCCCCAGAGCCGAAGCCCGCCGATGCCGGGGCGCCGTCACCCGAACCACCCCAAGACGAATCCGAAGCCGCGGACGACGACTCCCGCCCGACCGCGCCAGAACTCTCCGTGGTGCCCGAAGTGGAAAACGCCGAGCCGCCTTCCCCCCGGGCTTCCGACGAAGAACGCATCACCCGGACCCGGATGTCGCCGCTCCGGCGCAAAATCGCCACCCACCTCGTCGCCGCTCAACAAAACTCCGCCATCCTCACTACCTTCAACGAGTGCGACATGTCCGCCGTCATGCTCCTCCGCAAGGAAGTGCAAGAATCCTTCCAGGCTCGTCACGGCGTGAAGCTCGGCTTCATGTCGTTCTTCATCAAAGCTACCGTCGAAGCCCTGCGCGCCGTGCCCCAAGTCAACGCCCGAGTCGACGGAAACGACATCGTCCAGCACCACTACTTCGATATCGGCGTCGCCGTAAGCACCGAGCGTGGACTCGTCGTCCCCGTTCTTCGCGATTGCGACAGCCAATCCTTCGCCGGCATCGAGCAGACCATCGGCAACTTCGCCGAACGCGCCCGGACCGGAAAAATCCTCTTTGAAGATCTCCAGGGCGGCGTCTTCACCATCTCCAACGGCGGCATCTACGGCTCCCTGCTCAGCACGCCCATCCTCAATCCGCCACAGAGCGGCATTCTCGGCATGCACGCCATCCAAGAACGGCCCGTCGTCGTGGACGGACAGATCGTCGTCCGTCCCATGATGTATCTCGCTCTCAGCTATGACCATCGCATCGTCGACGGCAAAGAAGCCGTGACTTTCCTCGTCCGCGTCAAGGATTGCATCGAGAACCCCGGCCGCCTCTTGGTCGGCGCCTGAGACCAAGACTCACAGAACCTTGGGGAAAACTGCGGATCTCCGATTTCAATCCATCGCAGCCGCTGTCCCTTGAACTCTCAAAATGTGAAATCTGAAATCCGCAACCCGTAATTCGCTCCATCCTTGTTCCAATTCATCTGCCTCATCATCAAAGGAGCCGCCATGGGAGCGGCGAATGTTATTCCGGGAGTCTCCGGCGGCACAATCGCCTTCATCACCGGGATCTACGAAACTCTCATCGACTCCCTCCGCTCATTCGGACCCCGCGCACTGCGCCTCGCCGTTACGCTTCGCTTCCGGGACCTGTGGACGCACGTTAACGGCAACTTCCTGGCCCCCCTCTTCGCCGGCGTCGCCATCAGCATCGTCAGCCTGGCTCGCCTCCTCGAGCATCTCTTTCTCCAGCATCCTGTCCTGACCTTGTCCTTCTTCTTTGGTCTCATCCTCGCCTCGATCTATTTCGTCGGGATCTCCATCCAGTGCTGGACAGCCGCAGTGATCGCCGCCCTCACCTTCGGGCTCACCCTCGCCGTCACCATATCCTTGCTCCATCCCGCCTCGGAAAACTCCCATCCCCTCTACCTCCTACTCTGCGGCGTCATCGCCATCTGCAGCATGATCGTGCCCGGTCTTTCCGGTTCCTTCGTCCTGCTCCTCCTCGGCAACTACCTGCTCGTCCTCGGAGCCATCTCCGGTTTCGCCTCCGCCGCTCTCCACGCCGATTACCCAACCCTCGGAGCCACCCTCACCATACTGCTCCCTTTCGGGACCGGTTGCGTCGCCGGACTCCTTGCCTTTTCTCACCTCATCGGTTGGATCTTTCGGCGGCATCATGATGTCGCCGTCGCCGTCATGACCGGATTCGTCGCCGGATCACTCCTCACCATTTGGCCCTGGAAAGATCCGATCCATCTCCGGGATTCCACCGGAGAACTCATCTTGAAACACTCCGAACCGGTAATCCGCGGATACACTTGGAGCCTCCCTGAACCCGGCGATCCACACACGTGGAGCGCCGCCGCAATCGCCTTGCTGGGCGCCGCCTTGGTCGTCGCCGTCGAAAAGCTCGGCTCGGGCTGCGGCCGCTCCGCCGCCGAGTCCTGACTCTCCGGCCTTTCTCCTAACGACGCCATGAGGTTCCTCCACACTTCGGATTGGCAAATGGGGATGAAGGCCGCCGCCGCCGGGTCCAGCGCCCAGCGCGTGCGCCAAGAACGCCTGGCGGCTGCCCAACGCGTGATCGAGCTGGCCCGGCGTGAAAAAGTCTCCCTCATCCTCGTCGCCGGAGACACCTTCGAAGACAACGCCGTCGACCGCGTTCTCGTCCGCCAAACCGCCGAGATCCTGCAGTCCTTCAACGGACCCGTCTACCTGATTCCCGGTAACCACGATCCCTTGGTCCCGGGTTCCGTCTGGGAACACCCCGTCTGGACCGAGTTCCCAAACCTCACCGTTTGCCGGGAAGCTCAACCCATCGAACTGGACGCCTGCATCCTCTATCCTTGCCCTCTCACCTCCAAATACTCGAGTCAGGATCCCACCAAATGGATCCAGCGCCGCCCGGACGACAAAATCGCCCTCGGTCTCGCCCACGGAACCGTCGAAGGCGTCCCCGCCACAGAACCCGATTATCCCATCCCCCGCGACGCCGCCGTCCTGCGCGACCTCGATTATCTGGCCATCGGTCACTGGCACTCTTACTCCGCCTACCCAGACTCCTCTGGCGCAATCCGTATGGCCTATCCAGGAACCCATGAAACGACCAAGTTCGGCGAGCGTGCCAGTGGCAACGCGCTGCTGGTCGAGATCGATGCTCCACGGGCCGTTCCAAAACTCGTCTCTCTGCAAACCGGCGGCCTCCGTTGGATCACCCTCGATCGAACCCTGGCCCATCAGGGCGACCTCCCCGCCCTGCTCGCCGAGGTCCGGGAACTTTCCGAGCCGGACAAAACTCTCATCCGCGTCCGTCTGAACGGCGTCCTCCCTGCGGACGACCGCTCTGCACTGACGTTATTGCAGGAAGTCTTGGACGCGCGTTTCCTCCGCGGAACCCTGGAATCGACGGCAATCCCCGCGCCCGGTGATGACTCTTGGATCTCCGATCTGCCCCTGGGTCCCTGCCGGGACGCCGCCGTCGCCCTCCGCGACCGCGCCGCTCACACGCCCGGCACGCTCTCCAGAGCCATTCATGCTCAGGCCCTCATGATCCTGTTCGAACTGCACGAAAACGCGGAGTCATGATTCTCCATCGCGTCCAGGTTGCCCATTGGCGCAGCCTCCTCGATGCCGCTGAATTGGGCCCGTTCAGCAAACGCATCACCGTGATCCACGCGCCGAATGGAACAGGGAAATCCTCCGTCTTCGAAGCGGTCCGCCGCGCCCTCTTCGACAGCCATCAGGTAGGCGGTCAGGAAATCGAGGCCGTGCGGCCTTGGGGCCGGGCCTTGGCCCCCCAAGTCGAAGTCGAGTTCAGCCGCGCTCAGGTCCGTTACCGCGTCCAGAAGCGCTTCCTCGATCATCCCTCCGCCAAACTCCTCCGTCTCGAGGACGGTCGCTTTGTCCCCCTCGCGGAGGGACGCCAAGCCGACGTCATGTTGCGCGATATCCTCGGCGCCGCCGGCGCTCCGGGTCGCGGCCTCTCCAAACCCGAACACTGGGGCTGGGCCCAAGCCCTTTGGGCGCCCCAGGGATCGCTCCGGCTCGATAGCCTCTCCTCCTCCCTCACAGAAAACCTTCGCGCCGCGCTCGGCGCCCAGGTCGCCGACGAAAGCGGGACCAGGCTCGAACAGCTCATCCGCGAACGTTACGCTTCCTATTACGCCGCCGGAGGCAAACTCAAGCGGGGCAAGCATGCCCCGGCCTTGACCGCGTTGCAGGCTGAATTGCCCATCCTCCAAATGGAGCGCCAACGTTGGCTGAGCGCCCAGGAAGCCTATGAGCAAGCCTCGCGCAACGTCGAGGACGCCCGCAATCGCCGGGCTCAAGCACTGCGTGAGAGTGAAGAACTGCGCAATGAAGTCGACGCCGCCCGCCGGCAACTTGATCTTTGGACCCGGATCCAAGCGGAGATCGAAAGCCTGCGCCTCGCCGAGAAAAGCAGCGCCGAGCATCACAAACACCTCGAAGAGGCTTGGCAACGCATTGCCGATGCCCGCACCGAGGTCGCCGCGCTGGAACAGAGCATCGCCGCTTCTGAAACCGACCTCGCCGTCCTAACCGGCGAGCAGAAGGGACTCCAGCTCGTCTTGGAACAGGCGCAACAGGATAAACAACAAGCCGAAACCCAACGCGCCGCCGAACGGCTGCTCTCCTCCCAATTGCACGAAGCCCGCGATTTCCTCGAAGAAACCCACGCCGCAGAAGCCCTGCGACGCCGGACCCTAACCATCCGCGAGCGGGAGGAAACGATCCGCGGCCTCAAACGGCAACGATCCGCGCTCGTCGCCCCCTCCAAGCGCCAACTGGCGGAGATCCGCAAACTGCACAGCGAGATTGCCCTGGCCCGGGCTGCCCTGGATGCCTCCCGCATCCGGCTCCGCGTCAGCCCGCGCCAGGACGCCGTCATTCGCCATCCAGGTGAAGCGCTTCCCCGGCATCTTTCCTCCGGAGAAACAACTGAGTTTACCGGTTCGCCCAGCGTCGAAATCGAGATCGATGGCTTCGGAACGGTTCGCGCCTCCGGTCCAGAAGGCGAATCCCCCAGACACGAGGCCGCTCTCGCCAGCGCGACCGGGCGTCTTGTCGAACTCACCCAATGCTTTCCTTCGCCCGATCCCGAGCCCTTGCAGCGCATCCTCGATGAAGCCACCGGACTCGAACGGAGAATCCACGAATCCGAAGAACGACTCGGCGAATTGCTCGAATGTAAAGAAGCCAGCCAATGGGACGCCGGCCTCGCCGCGCTCAACGCCAGTCTTCAGCAGCGTCTCGCCCGCTTTCCCGAATGGGCATCTCAACCGCCCTCCGTCCCAACCCTTCAAACCGCCCACGACGAGCTTCGCCGTCAGGCCGATCACGCCGTCCAGGCCGCGGACGCTGCTCTCGAACGCGCCAGAAACGCCTTTGCCGCCGCCGGGCAGCGTTGCGTCACTGTGGAAGCGACGCTCGGAGAAAGCCGGCGAAGCCTCGAAACCGCCCGCCGCCGCCTCGTGCAGTGGACTCAGGACGGAAAAAGCGATCTCGAACGTCAGAACGACCTCAATGGCGCCTTGATGTCCTGGAACGGCGCCCGAACCCTAACCCGGCAGGCCCAGAAACAACTCGAAGCAATCCCCGCCGATCCAGCCAAGGCGCTCGCGATCCTCGAGAGACAACTCGAGGCCCTGCACGATGCCGAGGCCCGGGCCCGCGACGAGGAGAACACCGCCATCGGCCGCTTGCATACTCACACCGCCGAAGGCTCCTACTCGAAACTCGCCGCTTGCGAAGAGCGTATTGCCGCCTTGGAAGACCGGATCGCCCGGGAATCCCTGCAAATGGAGGCCGTCCGCCTGTTGCACGACACCGTTGCGGAACTCAAAGCCGCCGCCGTCGCCGCCGTAGCTGCTCCGGTGGAAAGGGCCGCCTCGCGCATGATCGCCCGCATTGCCGGTCCCAAACTGGGAACCATCGCCCTGACCGAAGGCTTCGTGCCCGGCGCCTTCCAGCCAATCGCTTCAGACCGGCAGGTAGACCTCGACAACCTTTCCGGAGGCGAGCAAGAACAGCTCTTTCTCGTCAGCAGGCTCGCTCTTGGTGAAGTATTGGCCCAGAACGAACGTCAACTCGTTGTCCTCGACGATGTCCTCAACGCCACCGATACCGGGCGTCTTGCCCGCGTGCTCGATCTCCTCGAGGACGCCGCGGAACATCTGCAAATCGTCATCCTCACCTGTCACCCGGAACGCTACCGCGCCCTGAACGGCGCCGAATTCCTGGAACTAAAGCCCCAGTGACACCTTACCCGCCGCGACGCCCGCTCAGCGCGCTTCACGGTTTCTCGAACACAAAGACATATTGCCAGGGAAGAATCGTCAGAGTTTCCTTCCAGCGCAACCCCACCGCTTCCATCTCCTTCTTCGCCTGCTCCGGAGTCATCGTGTGCAATGGTTTGATCGGAACATCGGGATCGTTGGCGCGATACTCGACCAGGTAAACCCGGCCCCCCTTTTTGAGCGCCCGAACCACCGAGGTCATGATCTCGTAAGGATGCGAAAACTCGTGGTAGGCATCCACCAGAATCGCCGCGTCCACTTCACCTTCAGGCAATTTCGTATCCTCGATCGTTCCAAGAACAGGCACGACCTGGCTCAACCCTGTTTCCTCTATCCTCTTCTCCAGAAACTCCAGCATCTCCTCCTGGATATCGACCGCATACACGCGCCCCTCCGGCGTCCGCTCCGCAATCCGGAAGCTAATATAACCTGACCCCGCTCCGATGTCCGCCACCACTGCGCCGGGCGCCAAATCGAGCGCCTCAACGAGCTTGTCCGGTTCTTCCTCGCGTTCGCGGCTGCGACGTTCCAGCCAGACAATCGCTCCGTGCCCGCGGATGTAGTCGGCAATTTCGCGACCGAGATAATACTTTCCGATTCCGTCCGCGGTGCGGGGTCCCTCCCGATAGACCGATCCCGCCTCCTCCGCGGCGCTTTCGACGAGCGCGGCCGGCGCGGCCTCCGTCTCCACGCCAAGCTCCGCCTCACAAGAAATCCCCAAGCCGCTGAGCGCGAATGCCAATACAGGCCCGGTCTGCCAACCTCGCCGCGCGGGGTTTCCCCGCCTCGCATAACCAATCCTCGTTATCATGTTTCGTAAGAATGTGAGTTTGAACCGGTCCTTCGATGCTTCCTGCCGTTCCTCTACAACAAAGCACGTTCCCGCTCGAAACGATAGTCCGGACTCCATTCATTGTCGCCCACCCGCAAGACCGGCAGACAAGACTCCGCCAAATTGGGATCATTCAGAGGCAAGCTCCCCCGTCGAAGCCGCCGCTGCCCCGTCTTCTCTCGCTCGAGCGGAGCGCTCTGCCGCAAACAACGGGCGAACTCGGGAAAATCCGAAAAGCCGGCGCCGCGCATCCGGGATCGGGTGACGATCTCGAACACGACACGCATTCCACCCGGAATCCGCCGGGCTAACTCCACGGTCACCCGCCCCATCGTATGCCTCGGATTCAACTCGACCACGGGACGCAATCGCATCCTCCCCTCCCAATCGCGATAGACAAACGCGTCGATGCCCACTGGCCCCCGAAAACCCCGTTCCAGACATTCCGCCTCCAGAAGGCGCGCCGCGGGGCCCCGATAAAATTCCCGCAGCGCCTCCTGGCAGCCGTGCAAAAACCGCGCCGCTTCCGCATCCGCTCCCGCCGCCAGGTCTCGTTCCACCGAACAGCCGCGAAATCTCCCCGCCTCATCGACATGAAGTCGCGTGAACCCAGCCAAATGCGCGGCGCCATCCGCCTGAATCTCGAACTGCGCCGAAAAATCAAGCGCGCGCGGATACCAAGGTTCGACCACCACCGCGCCTTGGCTTTCCAGCCAAGCGCGGAGCTTGCGAAGGGAAGCCTCGGGAACCTTCGAGCCGGACCACAATCGCAACTGCGATCGCCCCGCGTTGCCCAGTGGCGCCTTGCAGACCACGGCGCCCCAGCCCGCCGCGAAAAACCGGTCCGCCGTTTCCGCCAACGCCGCCTCGCTTCTGCATAACACCGCAATACTTTCCACACAGCCTAACCAGGACGGCGCCGCCGCCGCCCAGCGCGTCTCCCGCCGGCTCTGCGTCGCCTTCGAGAATAACCCGGCGTATTCCGCTCTCCAGCCGCCCGGCTCGACCAGCGCGCGTTTGCGAAGAGGTTCGAGCAGCCGCGTCGCTTCCGGGGTCCAGGCCCAGGGCCGGACCCGGGCCACCCGCCTGCCCGATGCCGCGAACGCCTCGACCGAACTCGACTCCGGCAATGCCAAACCCGCCTCTTTCATCTCCCGCCGGAACGTCAGTCCCAGCTCACGCCGCAACAGCGCCACATCGTCGCGCCGGGCGAGAAAGCAGATCACCGTCTCCAAATCCCGGCTCATCGCGTCCGCCTTCTCACTCGGCTGTCCGGCGCCGGAATCCCCGTAAGCCAGCTCATTTTCCGCATCCGGATTGAACCAATACACGTCGGGCGTCCGCCCCTTGGACTGCTCGAAGACTTCCAGCTCGTCGATGAAACTCGCTTCCAAGCCCGCCCGCTCCCTTCCCTCCCGGTTAAACTCAACCGCCGCGCCCTTCGCCCTCCGCGGCGAAAGCGGATAAGGCAGGCGCCCCCGATACTGCTCCCAATCGCTGATTCCGCGCTCTTTCCAGCGTCGAAACCACTTCAGCCCGTATCCCACGTGCCCAATCTCGTCCCGGTAAATTCGCTCGAACAGCGATGCCGTCGCCTCATCCTGCAATCGGGCGAAGATCCCCGCATAATGCCGGGCGTAATCCAAATTCGCCTGCTCAAAAGTCAGGCTCATGCGCGTGACGTAATCCGCTGGAGATTCCACCGGAGCAACACAACGCCAGAAAAAACCGTTCACCGGATAGCTTCCGAACTCGATCCCGCAGGCCTGCATCCGCGCAATGTGCCAGCGCGTATGCTCCTGCTCCTCCTGCAAGGTAACCGCCAGGCCGCGGCGGAACGCCGCTGGCGCCCCCGGAAACCGCAGCAGTATCAGGGCCATCAACTCCGCCGCCAACAACTCGTGATTGGCGAAAAAGTGCAGCAGCACTCCTCGTTCCTCCTCCGACTCGAGCCGGGCCTCTGAAGGAAATGGAGCCCGCATGCCATCGTGCCGCATCCGCAAGTTGGCCGGCCGGCCCGGCGCCGCAGGAACCGCCGCCGCCAGCCCCGGAGCGTTGTCCTCGAGCCGGCTTTCCGGCGCCGCCAGCTTCTCCTCCAGCGTTCCGGAGAACAACACCCGCTCGGCAAAGTCCCGCAGTTCCATGCCCTTCTACAAACGGCCTTCCGCAGCCAGTCGCAGAAAATGCCGGGATACGCTGACGTAACGTTCCGCCCAGCCGCGCAGCGATTGCTGCTCCTCGAGATCGAGATTGCGCACCACCTTCGCTGGACTGCCCAAGACCAAAGACCCCGGCGGAATCCGGCTGCCCATGGTCACCAGCGCGCCTGCCCCCACAATGCTCCGCGCCCCCACCACCGTTCCATCCATGACCGTCGCTCCCATCCCGATCAATACCTCGTCCTCGACTGTGCAGGCGTGCAGGATGGCCCGGTGTCCACAAGTCACCCACTCGCCCACAAAGGTCCCCTGATCCTCCGCCAAATGCACCACACATCCGTCCTGGATGTTCGAGCGCGGCCCGATCACAATTCTCTGAATGTCTCCCCGGAGCACCGCCTGATACCAGATGCTGGCTTCCTCCCCCACCGTGACATCCCCAACCAGATCCGCGCTCGGCGCCACAAAGGCGCTGTCGGCGATCGACGGCGCCCGGGCCAGAAACTCGGGCATCTTGCCGATGCCGGAAAGTAGGGTGAGCTGCTGCTGTGGGCTGGTCATGGGCCGGAACCGTTCCGAGGCGACCGGTCACCCTAGCCCGAATCCTGAGTTTTTTAATCCAAAATCCTTTACAAAAAGTCCTCCCGTTGAATAATGCGCGCCCATATGAACAAAGCGCAGTTGATTGAAACCGTCCAGAAAACCCTGGGAAAAGAGACTTCCAAGCGCCAAGCCGATGAAGTTGTGAAAGCCGTCTTGGACGCCATCGTCAAGGGCATCAAGAAAGACAAGGCTGTTCAGATCATCGGTTTCGGAACATTCAAGGTCTCCAAACGGAATGCCCGCAGCGGGGTCAACCCGAAAACAGGAGAGAAGATCAAAATCAAGGCCTCCAAGTCCGTCCGCTTCTCGCCGTCCTCCACACTCAAGAGCAGCCTTTAGAACTCCAGGCGCTTCTTCGTTCTCGAGACCCGCGGAAGCCCCTTGAGTCTCGGGTTTTCCTCTGAAGGTTCCCACCCAGGCTCGCCTGCTGCCCGCAGGATGCCCGCGGCCTTGTAGAGCGTCTCTTCCCACTCCGCTTCCGGATCGGAGTCGGCCACAATGCCGGCGCCCACGTGAAATTGCCAGTATCCGCCTTCCCGGATCAGGGTGCGAATAACGATGCTGAATTGGCTCTCGCTATTGAATCCCAAATAGCCGACGGCCCCGGTGTAGAGGCCGCGCGGAACCGGCTCCAGTTCCGCGATGATCTCCATGGCCCGCTTTTTCGGCGCCCCGCTGATCGATCCGCCGGGCCAACACGCCGCTAACAAATCGAGGTGGTCCACGCCCGGACGCAGCGTCCCTTCCACCGTCGACACCAAGTGATAGACCTGCTCAAACCGCTCCAGCTTGAGCAGCTCCCGCACCCGCACGCTGCCATACTCGCATACCTTGCCCAGATCGTTGCGCTCGAGATCGGTGATCATCACCAGTTCGGCCAGCTCCTTGCGAGAGGTCAAAAGCTCACAGGCCGATCGCTCGTCCCGCGCCGCATCGGCGAATCTCGGCCGAGTCCCCTTGATCGGTCGCGTCGCCACCCAACGGCCGCTGGCGCGCAAAAAGCATTCCGGAGAACTCGACAGCACCACCCGGTCGCCCTCGTCGAGATAGGCCGCATGGGGCGCCGGAGAGACCCGGCGCAATGCCCCGTAGACCGACACCGGGTCCGTCTCCGCCTCGTCCCGGCTCCGGTGCCGGTGCGACAGATTCACTTGATAAATGTCTCCAGCGGCAATGTATTCCTGCGCCCGAAGCACTCGCTCGATAAACGCGCGACGTTCCATCTCGCGCTGAAACCGGAGACGCGGTTCCAGCTCCCGGCCGGCTGGAAGCGCGTGTCCTGACAATCCCTCCAGCCAGCCCGCGTCGCCCGTCGCCAGCCAGACGCCGTCCGCATGGCGATACAGCAGGAGCGTTTCATAACAGCCGAACCGGTAACTGCCGTCGTAGTCGATCGACCCAATCCACCCTCCCACCGGCAGCCCAAAGTCCGCCGTTTCCCGCTCCCTCTCCCGCAAGACCCGCCGCAATCCCGCGCAGTCCGGGAACCGGCCCCGCATCACCCGCGATGGACAGGCGCCCAAGATCGAGATGCCGCCCGCTTCGTTTCCGCTCGAAGTGTCCAAAAACGCCAGCCCAGGCAGCCCGCGCAACAGCCAGAACGCCTCGCCCGGATCCCACGACCAATCCATCAATCGCAGACAACCTGCCATCGCCGGCATCCTCACCCCTCCGCCGCCCGATGCAAGCCGCGTAGCGCTTTAACCAGCCCTTGCCAGATCTCCGGTGTGAGAACTCTGATCCCAGGCCGGAAATCTCATCCATACCGCAACAGCACCGCCTCCATCCCCGCCGCTGCCGCCGCCTCCATCCCCAGCACGCCGTCCTCAAATACCAAACAACGACGCGGTTCCACTCCCATCCGCTCCGCCGCCACCAAAAACAAATCCGGAGCCGGCTTGCCCCGCTTCACGTCGTCCATTGTCACCACATGCCGAAACAGCGTCCCCAACCGCGCCGCGCCCAAGGTCCTCTCCACAATGTGACGCCTTCCTCCCGACGCCACCGCCACCGGACGCCGCAGCGCGGTTTCCTCGGCGAACCGGATCAAAGGCTCGTTGCGCTGGACAAGGTGCAGATGGGTGAAGTAATAGCTCTCCTGATCCGCGACAACCCTCATGGGATCGAGCCGCTGGCCGAAGAGCCGGTTTACCTCTTCCACCGTCTCCACCATGTCTTTCCCCGCCATCGCCTGGGCCAGATCCCGCGTAAACTCAAAGGTCGCTCCGCTGCGCGCATAAGCGTCTACCCAGGCTGCGTAATGCAGATCCATCGACAAAACCAACGTTCCGTCGTTGTCGAAGATGTACCCATCGAACTCGCCCTCCGGAATCTCGAATGCGGGATACATCGCCGGTCAAATCGCCTCCGGACCCGCCGGAAAGCGGCACACTCGTAGACTCATTTCTCCCGGAAACAAGCCGGCGCCGGCGCGGATGTCCAAAACTCTCAGGTTCTTCCTTGGCGGCGCCCCAGCCATCTGCGACTCTGTTCCTCTTCCATCATCATGTGTGGACGCTACGTCATGACTGAGGACCCGGGCTCTTTGGCCCAACTCCTGGCCGTCCCCGCGGACGATCAGGCCCTGCAGACCTTCGCCGCCAATCCCCACTACAACATTTGTCCCGGCCAGAATATCCTGGCCTTCCGGGATCTCCCCGAACGTAGGGGAACTCTTCTCCACTGGGGCCTCGTCCCCTCCTGGTCCAAGGACAGAAAAAACGCCTACCGGATGATCAACGCCCGCTCGGAAACCGTCTTCGACAAGCCCTCCTTCCGGCGGCCCGTCCGCAGCCAACGCTGTCTGGCGCCCGCCTCCGGCTTCTACGAGTGGCATCGCCTCCGCGAGCCCAGTCAACCCTACTTCATCCATTACACCGGCGGGGCTCCCATGCTCTTCGCCGCCATCTGGGACCGATGGAAGGCCGGCCCGGATGAGGAACTCGAATCCGTCGCGCTCCTCACCGCCCCAGCCTCCGGCGCCGTGCGCGATATTCACGATCGCATGCCCGTGCTGCTTCAACTCCCTGAAGTCGATCCCTGGCTGGATTCCAGCACCCCGGAGCAAACCCTGCGCGCCATTTTGAGTGCGAGACCCCGTCCGGCCGTCACCCTCCGGCCCGTATCCCGCGCCGTCAACACTCCTCGAAACGACGGCCCCGAACTCATCGAAGCCGTCGCAGAATCGCCCCTGCTTTTTGAATCCTGATATGAACATTATGCGCCGCGCCGCCCTCCTCGCCCTCGCCGCTCTGAGCTGTCTCTGCCCCGGCTGTACCCAAGCCCTCGGCCCCATCCTCAGCCTGCCGCGAACCCTTCTCAGCCTCCCCGCCCGGGCCCTGCGCTTCGGAGAAAACGCTCCGCCGCCCCAAAACCGCGTCTTCGATCACGGCCTCGTCGGCGTCCACGACCTGCCCCGCTACCCTCTAGCCCGGCCCAAGGACGGACGCGCCTTCGCAATCGCCGATCCCGCACCGTCTATCCCGTAATCTCCCTGCCCTTGTCTGGTTGATTCCCCCTGAGGGCCGGGGAATGGTGACCTGCTGCCCTCCTCGGCTGCTTCATGCTCGTCGAAGCCATCTATATCTCCCCTTCCCACATCTTCTTCGGCCACCACGGAGAACCGGCCGGAACCGCCCCCATGATCCGCGTCCCCCGGGTGGAATGTCTCGCGGGCCGAGGCCTCGCCGGAGACCGTTTCCTTGATTACCGCCCCGATTACAAGGGACAGGTCACCTTTTTTTCTCGTGAAGTCTACGAAGACCTTTGCGAGCGCTTTGGAGTTTACGGCCAGGACCCTTCTGTTTTCCGCAGAAATCTCTTGGTCTCCGGCGCCGACCTCAACGCCCTGATCGGCGAGCGTTTCACCCTTCAGGGCATCGCCTTCGAAGGAACGGACGAGGCCCGTCCCTGTCATTGGATGAATCAAGCTTTTCATGAAGGCGCCGAAGAAGCGATGCGCGGCCGGGGAGGCTTGCGCGCACGCATTCTCGACAACGGATTCCTCCAGGAGAACGCGGCATGAGTCCGCCTTTCTCTGCAGCCGTGCTGACCGGGGGACAATCCCGGCGAATGGGACAAGACAAGGCTTTCCTAACGCACCCGCTGGAAGGAAGCCCCCTCTGGCTCCGGCAAGTCTTGCTTCTCCAGACCCTGCGCCCAGAGCGCGTCTACCTTTCGCAGAACCGCGGGCAGGTCTTTCCCGCGCGCCCAGGCCTTGCCAGAGTCCCCGACAGCAGGCCCGGACTCGGTCCGCTCGGCGGCATCGCTTCCGTCCTCGAAGTCAACGCCAGCCCACTCCTCCTCGTCCTCGCCGGCGATCTCCCGGCCATGATCGCAGCGCCGCTCCTCTTCCTGCTGAGCCAGTCCCGGCCCGGGCTCGGAGCCGTCTTTACACACGGAGAGTTCTGGGAGCCTCTCGCCGCGGTCTACCCGCAGGAAGCGTTGCCCCTCGCCCAAGACCATCTCCAAAACGGCCGCCTCGCGCTCCGCGACTGGGTCGCCGCCTGCGTTCAAGCGGAACTCGTCTCGCTCTTCTCCCTGCCCCCAGTCTGGAAACCCGCCTTCTCCAACATCAACCGGCCCGGCGATCTCGTCACCCTAACTGCATCGCGGTCATGAACCCTGGTTTGCGGGCTCTCTCCGTCCAACGCTTCGTCCAGGGTGTTCTGCGGCCCGAAACCCCCGACGACGTCACCGTCGAAGAGCCCCTCGAAATACGGGTGGAAGGTCAGAGCGTCGCCGTGACCATGCGCACTCCTGGCCACGATGCCGAACTGGCTGTCGGCTTCCTCGTCACCGAAGGAATCATTCGCTCTTCCGACGACATCTTCGAACTCACCACCTGCCCCTCCACTCATCCCGACGCCGTCTCCGGCAATGTCGTCGATGTCCTCCTGCGCCGCGGCCTTTCCGTCGATTTCGAGCGCCTCTCCCGCCATGTCTTCACCAGTTCCAGTTGCGGACTCTGCGGGAAAGCCACCATCGACAATGTCCTTCAACGGCATCCGCCCGTCGATTCGCCCTGGCGCATCGATCCGGCCGTTCTCCTGACGCTCCCGCCAACGCTCCGCCAGGCCCAAGCCACCTTCCGCCGCACCGGCGGGTTGCACGCCAGCGGTCTTTTCGATGCCAAAGGCAATCTCCTGGCCCTGCGCGAGGACGTGGGCCGCCACAACGCCCTGGACAAACTCATCGGCCGCGCTTGCCTCGACGGACGGCTCCCCCTTTCCCAATACCTCGTTCTCGTCAGCGGCAGAATCTCCTTCGAACTCGCCCAAAAGGCGCTGGTCGCCGGCGTCCCCGCCCTCGCCGGCATCTCCGCCCCCAGCACCCTAGCCATCGACTGCGCCCTTCGCGGCAACCAATTTCTGGCCGGATTCCTCCGCGAGGAAACCTTCAACGTCTACGCTCACCCGGAACGGCTCTCTAACCAGGAACCGTGAGGAACTTCCTCGACGTCCCGCGCGATAAAGCCGTGCGTCGCCAAGAAATCATGCAAGAGCACCAAACTCAGCTCGAAATCCTCCACGCTCACGTTCAGATTGAAAAAGCCGTGGCCACGCCCTTCGAAAACCTCCAGACGGCACACGTTCTTCTTCTTCCGCATCCGCGCCGAGAATCTCTCTACCTGATCCACCGGCACTACCCGGTCGGCCGACCCGTGCAGAATCAGGCTCGGCGGCAGACCCCTGGCAATCCACCGAAAGGGATTCGCCGCTTCCGCCTCCACCGGACTCCGAAACCGTTCCGCCCCCACTCCCCTCCGGCTGGTGTCCACCACCGGATTGAAAAGCAGCAACAGATCCGGTCTCGCAGTGACGCGCACGGGCTCGCCGGTCTCATCCCAGCCCTCTCCCTCTAAGAGCGCGCTGCACAAGGCGATGTGACCGCCCCCCGACCCGCCCGCCGCCGCGATCCGCTCCGAATCGATCCCCAGTTCTTCAGCATAGATCCGCGTCCACCGCACCGCTGATCGCGCGTCCAATATCGCCTCCGCCGGACTCGTGCCGTGCAGAGTCCGCTGCCGGTATTCACAGAGCAGGCTGACCATCCCTCGCCCCGCCAAGTACACGGCGTAGGGCGCGAACTGGCTAACCAAATTCTGGTCCCATAAGCCCGAGGAAAAAAACACACAGGCCGGGCGCGCTCCAGCTCCGTGCCATTCCGCGGAAGGTCGAAAAATATAACTGCGCAACGCCGCCCCGTTCACCTCTTTGTAGACCGCCGACTGGGCTTGGTCCAGCAAGAGTTGATTGCGATCCATCGAAGCAAGCCCGGCGAGAAGCGCCGGTCCCGGCTCTTCTCTCAACCCCTCCTCGAGATTCGCGCTGTGCAGATCGCCCGTGTTCACGCATTCCGGTTCCGGCCCGCCCAGCACCCGCAGCGAATCCGTTTTCCGGCATCCCATCCTTGCCGCCGCTTTCCGCATTTGGCAACCGCATTCCCAGAACGAAAGAAACTTTGCCAAACCCGCCGCTTTGATGGCATAGAATTGGCATGCCCAGGTCTCTCCGGCTGCTCGCCCCCGTCCTCGCTCTGGCGCTCTTCGGCCCCGGCGTTCTCTCTGCCGCGCTCGAGGACGACCTCGCCACCTCCTATTCCGCTTGGCGCAAAGCCATTCAAGACAAGGACTTTGAGGCTTGGCGCCGCGCCACCTTTTACGCCCGCCAGATCACCACCAAGAACCTCATCGTTTCCCAACGCCAAGAGTTCCCCGCCGCTCTCTTCAACTTCCCCGTCCAGTTCCCTCCGCTCGATTCCCTTCGCCTCCTCGGGGCCCGCCGCAAAGGCGATACCGCGACAGCCGTCTACTTCGGTCGCGTCGATTTCGGGCTCGGCGTCGAACCGGTCCCCGAAAGCCTCCTCATCACCCGCTTCGTCTTCGAACGCCGGGCCTGGCGCTTTGACAGTTCCACAGTCATGAACGTGGACAACAGTCCCGCTCTCAAACGCAGCATCGAAAGCGGAGACCTCGCCTTTCTCGACGACCCTCCCTTCGCCCCCTCCGGCGTGACGCCCCCAGTTCCCGCTCAGTGCGGCCTGCCTGATTACGTCGCCGATGTCCACATCGTCGCTCTCGGTTACCGGGCTCAAGTCGAAATCAACGGCATCAGCAGCCATTCCGTGGAAGACAACGTCGGCACCGAGGTCGTCATCGGCGGCCTGAAAAAAGGTGAGAACCGCATCGAGTTGAAACTCGAGAAACTCGCCCAATCCGCCTCTCCCGAGCAACTCCTCCAAATCAGCGTCCACGTCAAAACCGGCGACCTCGAAAACCCCGCCGTCCAGGTCTTCCGCTACGAACCCAGCACGGCGCCTCCCACCTACACCGCCGTCATCCGCGCCGACTCCACCACCCTCGGCCGTTATGCCCGCTAACCGATCCGGCGTTTTTCACGCCCTTTCCACGCGGCCGTTTGGAATGCCGGCTAACCTCTCCCCAGGGCTTCCGGAATTCGCTCGCCCGCCGTCAATTCTTCCCGCCGCTGCCGCGCCCTAACCAATTCGGCCCGCTCTCCCTCGACCAACACCTCCGCCGGCAGCGGCCGCGAATTGTAGTTGGAACTCATCACAAATCCGTAGGCGCCCGCGCTCAGAACCGCCAAGAGATCTCCCTCCCGCGTGGCCGGCATCTCCCGGTCCCGCGCCAGAAAATCGCCGGACTCGCAGACCGGACCCACCACATCCACCGTCTCCCGCTCCGCCCCTGGATTCTCCTCCACCGGAACGATCTCGTGGTGTCCTTGATAAAGAGCCGGGCGGATCAGGTCGTTCATCCCCGCGTCCACAATCGTGAATGTCTTGGCCCCTCCCCGCTTCTCGTAGAGCACCCGGGTCAGCAAGACCCCCGCGTTTCCCACAATCACCCGGCCAGGCTCCAAGAGAATACGCAACCCCAACGGTTCCAACAACGGCGCCACGGCCTCCGCGTAGACTCTCACGCTCAACGGACTCTCCCCATCTTCCCGCGCCGTCCACCACGCCGGATCCCCGCTCCGCAAGCTGTCCTCATAGATGATCCCGATCCCCCCGCCGATGCTGAAAAACTCGATGCCGTGCGCATCCCGCAACTGCGCCGCCAACGGCGCCACCTTGCGCAGCGCTTCCACGAAAGGCTCGATCGCGGTGAGCTGCGAGCCAATGTGCATCTGCAATCCGCGCATCCATAGATGCGGCAACCGCGCCGCCTCCGTGTAGATTTCCGGGATCGCCTCGAAATCGATCCCAAACTTGTTCTCCTTCTTTCCCGTCGAAATGTAAGCGTGCGTCCGCGCGTCGACGTTCGGATTGACCCGCGCCGCGGCCGGCGCCCGGCAACCCAACTCTCCCGCCACCCGGTTCAAAAACGCCAATTCCGCCGCCGACTCGACGTTGAAACTGTGAATCCCCTCCCGCAGCGCGTATTCGATCTCCTCCCTTGTTTTACCTACCCCCGCAAACGAGCAGGACTCCGCCTTCCCTCCTGCGCGCAGCACGCGAAACAGCTCGCCCCCGCTCACAATGTCGAATCCCGCGCCTTCCTGCGCCAGCAACGCCAACACCGCCAGGTTCGAATTCGCCTTCACCGCATAACAAATCTTCCGGTTCAGCGGCGCCAAAGCGGCGTCCAAACGCCGGTAGTGGTCGCGCACCGTTCCCCCGCTGTAAACGTAGAGCGGCGTTCCGTATTCGGCCGCCAAATCGCGCAACCTGACCCCCTCGCAGCACAGGGTCCCGTCCCGGTAGTGAAAGGCATGCATGCTGCGCCTCTACAAGGCGCAACCACCCCCTCTGTCAACGGCCGTCTGCGCCTCGCGCCATCTTCATCCTCGAGCCGGGCGGGCCGCCACTTTGGCCGTTATTCTGACACCCCGGCCACTGCCCCCACCCCCCGGCAGGACGCGCAGGAGCGCGTCCCTCCACGAGAGCCGGGGAGCTCCTCGTCCGCCAGGCCCTGGGCCCGCTTCTCCACAGCCCACTACCCACTGACCACTCTTGCCCGTAAGCTTCGTCTCGATCTCTTGGATCAACTCTTCGCAAACCACGATTGGGCTGAAAGCCCGGTCCAATTCCTCACCTAGCGCCTGACCACGCCCCCACGCCCCGGCAGGACGCGCAGGAGCGCATCCCTCCACGAGAGCCGGGGAGACCCTCGTCCGCCAGCCCTGGGCCCGGCCACTGCACCGCCCCATCGCATCCTCGACCACCCGGAATCAACGGCCGGCCGCGGCGGGTTGAGCGGCTTCGTCCGGTTCGGCATCCAAGGCGATGGGCGCGAGCTTCGGTTCGACTTTGAAAAAGCGCCGGCGGCTCGATTCCCAGTCGGCAAGAAGCTCTTTGGCGCGCACGCTTTCAGTGCACTCCAGGTGATCGTAGATGAGCTTCTGCAGTTCCGTCTCATCGGCGCCGCCGCTCAGCCGGCCGGCGCGGATCATATCCGGGTTGTAGAGCTGTTCGAAATCACCGTTCTCGTCGTAGACGTAGGCGATACCGCCGCTCATGCCTGCGCCAAAGTTTTTGCCGGTGGGCCCGAGAATGACGGCGATGCCGTTGGTCATGTATTCGCAGCCGTGATCTCCACAGCCTTCGACCACCCCGGTGGCGCCGGAGAGACGGACACAGAAGCGTTCGCCCGCTCGTCCGGCGGCGAAAAGCCGGCCTCCAGTGGCTCCGTAGAGGACGGTGTTGCCGATGATGGAATTGGCCGCGGCGGCGAAGCCGGCATTGGCGGGAGGACGCACGACGATTTCTCCGCCGCACATGCCCTTGCCGACGTAATCATTGGCTTCGCCGGTGAGGACGATGCGAATTCCCTCGCAGAGGAAGGTTCCGAGGCTTTGTCCGGCGCTGCCGTGGAGGTCGAGTTGGATGCAGTTTTTGGGCAGGCCATGGTCGCCGTGGGAATAGGCGATTTCGCCGGCGAGTTTGGTGCCGATGTTGCGATTGGTGTTGCGGACGCGGTAGGCGAGCCGGATGGGCTTGCGATCGCGGATGGCTTCGGCGGCATGCTGGATGATACGGTCGTCGAGCGGGTGGGGATGCGTGCCGTCATTGCGGTTGATGAGGCAACGGCGCGGCATGTCTTCCTCGCGTTCAGCGCCGACATCGCGGAGGACGCGGGAGAGGTCGATGAGGTTGGCCTTGGGATGGTCCGGGACGTGGCGTTGGCGCAAGAAACGAGTGCGGCCGATCAGGTCATCCATGCGCCTGACGCCGAGCGAAGCCATGATCCGGCGGCATTCTTCGGCTACGGAGTTGAAGAAGTTGATGACGTGTTCCTTCTGTCCTTTGAACTTGGCGCGGTATTTGGGGTCCTGGCTGGCGATGCCGACGGGGCAGGTATTGAGGTGGCAACGCCTGACATAGACGCAGCCCATGGCGATAAGGGCAATGGTGCCGAAGTTGAACTCTTCGGCGCCGAGCAGCGCGGCGTGGATGATGTCCATGCCGGTGCGCAGTCCGCCGTCGGTGCGCAGGGTGACGCGGTCGCGGAGTCCGTTGAGCATGAGGACTTGCTGGGTTTCGGCGAGGCCGAGTTCCCAGGGCAAGCCCGCATGCTTGATGGAACTCAGCGGGGAGGCGCCCGTGCCGCCTTCGTGACCGCTGATGAGGATGATGTCGGCGTTGGCTTTGGCCACTCCGGCGGCAATGGTGCCGACGCCGGTTTCGGCGACGAGTTTCACGCAGATCCGGGCCCTGGGGTTGACCTCTTTGAGGTCGTGGATGAGTTGGGCCAGATCCTCGATGCTGTAGATATCGTGGTGCGGCGGCGGACTGATTAACTGTACGCCGGGTTGCGTGCGCCGGAGTCTGGCAATAAGGTTGTTGACCTTGTGTCCGGGCAACTGACCGCCCTCACCCGGTTTGGCGCCTTGCGCCATTTTGATTTCCAACTCTTCGGCGCTGGCGAGGTATTCGGCAGTGACGCCGAAGCGTCCTGAGGCGACCTGTTTGATCTTGCTGTTGGCCCACTCTCCGTTGGATCTCCGCTTGAAACGTTCGGGGTCTTCACCACCTTCTCCGGAATCGGATTTCCCTCCGATTTCGTTCATGGCGATCGCCAAGGTTTCGTGCGCCTCAGGGCTCAGCGCCCCGAGAGACATCGCGGCGGTGGTGAATCGGATGCGGATGTCTTCGACGGGCTCGATTTCCGACAGCGGAACGGGGCCCGAGGCCAGAGGAACCAGTTCGAACAAATCGTGGAGGGCGAGCGGTTTAACGGTCCGGATCTGTTCGACGTATTCCTCGTAGGCAGCCGGATCGTTGGTGCGGACGAAAGTGTGAAAGTTTTTGATGACGTTGGCGTGGACGGCGTGGCGTTCCCCCTCGCGGCGGTATCGATTGTAGCCGGGATCGCCGAGATCGAGACTTCCGCTCTCCGGCACGGGTTGGGAGAAAGCGGCGGAGTGCCTCTGGAGGCAATCCTGAGCGATCTCTGGGAACCCGGCTCCGGAGATCTGGGAATGCGTTCCCGCGAAGCAACGGTCGATGACATCTTTGTGAAGGCCGACAGCTTCGAAGATCTGGGCGCCCTGATAACTGTTGAGCACGGAGATGCCCATCTTGGACATAATCTTGAGCAGGCCCTTTTCGAGACCGCCGCGGTAATTGCGGAGAGCGCTGAGGTAGTCGAGGCCCTCGAAGCGCTTCTTCGTGTCATGCAGCAGCATTTCACGAACCGTGGCGAATCCGAGGTAGGGACAAACGGCGGTGACTCCGTAGGCGAAGAGCACGGCGGTCTGGTGGGGATCGCGGGCTTCCGCGGTGTCGAGGATGAGACTGCAGCGCATCCGTTTCCGGGTGCGGCTGAGATGGTGATGGACGGCGCCCACGGCCATGAGGGCGGGCAGGGCGACACGCTCGTGGGAAACGGACCGGTCGCTGAGGATGAGGATTTGGGTCCCGGCGTCAACCGCCTCCTCGGCTTCGGCGCAAAGCCGGTCGAGGGCGGGCTCGATTCCGGCTGCGCCGGTGGCGACGGGCCAAGTCGTGTCGAGGGTAACCGCTGGGAAACCGGGTTCGAAATGGGAAAGTTGGCGGAGTTGGTGTTCCCAGAGAATGGGGCAGTCGAGATTGAGGATCTTGGCGTGAGCAGGGGTTTCTTCGAGCCAGTTGCGTTCGTGGCCCAGCGAGGCGCCGAGGGACATGACGAGACGTTCCCGAATTGGATCGATAGGCGGATTGGTGACTTGGGCGAAGAGCTGTTTGAAGTAGGTGGAAAGCAGGCGGGGCTGAGTCGAGAGAACGGACAGGGGAATGTCGTCTCCCATGCTGTAGACGGCTTCTTGACCAGTCAGCACCATGGGAGTGAGGGCCATCTCGATCTCTTCGAGGTTGCAGCCTGCGGCGACCTGCTGCTGGGAAAGTCCGAGGACATCGAGATCCTCGGGCTCCTCCAGGGGTTCGTCCGCGACGAAACTCGAGAGTTCGACCCTGTTTTCCGCCAGCCAAGTCCCATAGGGTTGGCGTGCGGCCAAGGCCTGGCGGATCTCCTTGTTATGCAAGACCCGCCCGGCGACGGTGTCCACGGCGATCATTTCTCCGGGGGCGAGCCGGCCTTTTTCGATGACATCGGCATCGTCGATCTCGACCACGCCGACTTCGGAACCCAGGGTGAACACTCCGTCCCGCGTCAGTTTGTAACGCGCCGGACGCAGACCGTTGCGGTCGAGGCAGGCGGCGACCGTTTTCCCGTCGGTGAAGGCGAGGGCGGCAGGGCCATCCCAGGGCTCGGCGAAGCAGCGGTGAAAGGAGTAAAAATCCTGTTCTTCCTTGGAGGTGGTGGGATCGATGCGCCAGGCTGGGGGCACGAGCATGGCCATGGCGTGAGTGACGCTGCGGCCCGAGAGGACGAGTAGTTCCAAGGCGCTGTCGAGGCTGGCGGAGTCGGACTCGCGGGGGTCGAGCAGGGGGCTGAGGAACCGGACGTCGTCGCCCCAAACGGCGTTGGCGAAATCCGATTCCCTCGCTCTGAGCCAATTGCGGTTGCCGCGCAGGGTGTTGATCTCGCCGTTATGCGCGAGCATGCGGAAAGGCTGGCAGAGGGACCAAGTCGGGAAAGTGTTGGTGCTGAAGCGTTGGTGATAAAGGCAGAGTGCGGTTTCGTAAGCGGGATCCTGCAGATCCAGGTAGAATTTCTCGAGGGCCGTGGCGACCAGGAGAGCCTTGTAGACGATGGTGCGGTGCGAGAACGAGGGGATGTAAAGCGATGGAATCCCTTCCTCTTCGGCGCGGAGGCAGATCTCGCGGCGCACCAGGAAGAGCTGGCGCTCAAAGTCGTCGCCGGCCAATCCTTCCGGCCGGGCGACGAGGAAGTGGCGGATGTCGGGCATGGTGCTCCGGGCCGTTTTCCCGAGTTCGCGGGGGTTCACGGGGACCTCGCGCCACCCGAGAATGCGCAGGCCGCGACGGGAAGCGATCTCCTCGGCGAGAGCGATCGAACGGTCTCGAGCCTTTTCCTTGGTGCGGGAGAGGAAGAAAACGCCCGCGCCGAGGTCCGAGGGACGATCGAGAGTGATGTTGGCCTCCCGGAGCCAGGATTGGAAGACGGCGTGAGGAATGCCCGTGCATACGCCCGCTCCATCGCCGGTTTTCTGGTCCGCGTCGACGGCGCCCCGGTGCACGACGTTGCACACGCTGGTGAGGCCCCAACGAAGGATGCGGCGACTGGCTCTTCCGTCCACAGCAGCGACGAGACCGACACCGCAGGAATCGCGCTCGAGGTCGAGGCGGTGCAGGGTGTTGCCGGGGAGCTGGACGTCGAAGTGTTTCATGGGCGCTGAGATAGCCCTCTAAAGGGCCGCTGAATTACTGCCGGATGACGGCCTGCGCAAGCGGTTCCGGGGCACGGAGTCAAGCGTTTGCGCGGGGCGCCGGGATTGAACCGGGAGGGGGCCGGCCCCGTCGAAGGGCCGGGGAGGACGCAGGGGAGCAAGAATTGTGCCCGGCCCGGCTCCCAGCCCGGCCTGAGCCGGAGCAGCAAAGTAAAGCACGGTATCGCCCTGAGATCAACGGTGCTCCGCCGAGCCCTCAAGCAGGTGCCTTGGAACGGGCCCGTCTCAGATGAACGGGGCCGCGGCGATTGCGGCGGGATCTGTTAACGGGTGCACTGTCAAACCGAGTCCCGATGGCGCATAGGCAGTGGGCCGGGCGCGATGCCGAGGGTCAAGGCTGGCCCTTCGGCGCACCGCTCGGGACGCTTTCGGATCGCGATTCCTCCGGGGCACGGGAAGCGTCGCCCTCTGGTCCGGGCTTGGCTGGGCTCAATTCGATGGAATTGAAGGGGCTGCCGGCATTTTCCTCTCCGTGGCCGGAGTCGCGCTCTTCATCGTGCTCTTCTTCGTCGTGCTCATTGTCGCTATCGTCCAGGTCTTCGAGGCGGATCGTCGGTTTCTGGAACTTCCTCTTGCGCATGTGCTGCGGCAGCGGGGAGAGCGTCATATTGATCGAACGTCCGGACTGCTTGGGCTCCATATCGACGTGAGCCATCCCTGCGAGATCGGCTCTGACTTTTTGCATGAGTTCGAAGCCGAGTTCCGGATGAGCCATCTCTCGGCCGCGGAACTGAAGCTGGACTTTCAGCTTGTTTCCGTGGTCCAGGAAATCCTCCGCATGACTGAGCTTCACGGAGTAATCATGGGCATCGGTGCGGACCCTCAACTTGATCTCTTTGAGCCGGGAAGTATTCCGGGCTTGACCCTTTTTGAGCTTGGACTGCTCGTATTTGTACTTGCCGTAGTCGATGATCCGGCAGACCGGCGGATCGGCATTGGGCGCCACTTCGACGAGGTCGAGGCCGAGTTCTTTGGCCCGCATGAGGGCGTCCCGGACGGTGAGGATGCCCAATTGTTCGTTGGTGCTGCTGACAATAACGCGAACTTTGGGGGCGCGAATGCGGTCGTTGATCCGGGTGAGATCGCGCCGCGGCCGACGATTGAATTTGGATGGGCGTGCTATGGCGATGGAGTTGGGGTGAAGGTTTCCCGGGAGAGGAAGTCAGCGCGAGCGCGAAACCGAGGGTCCCGCCGAGGAATAACGGGGCGCGAGGAACGGCAGGAACCGGCCTGCGAGCCAATCGCTCTGTCTGCGGGGGCGCCAGCTCACTTCTTAAAGGGCGCGGTTGCGGACTTCCTCCGAGAGCTGTTCGACGAGCCCATCAAGGGAAACCGCACCGAGGTCGCCACGCTTGCGGTGGCGTAACGATAGCAATTTTGAATCCTGCTCCTTCGCACCAAGGATTACCATATAAGGAACTTTGGCCAGTTGAGCAAGACGAATTTTCGCCCCGATCTTCTCGCTGGAACAATCTTGACCTGTGCGGAGGCGCGCCCGGCGCAATCCTGCGGCGACAGATTCGGCGTAATCGTTGAACGGGTCGGAAATGGGAAGCACGCGGACCTGTTCGGGGGCGAGCCAAAGCGGGAAATTCCCGCTGAAGTGCTCGATGAGCACGCCGACGAAACGTTCCAGCGAGCCGAACGGAGCCCGGTGGATCATGACCGGGCGGTGGGCGCGGTTGTCGGCCCCGGTGTAAGTGAGGTCGAAGCGTTCCGGCAGATTGTAATCCACTTGCACCGTGCCGAGCTGCCATTCCCGGCCGATGACGTCGCGGACCACGAAGTCGATTTTCGGGCCGTAGAAGGCGGCTTCTCCGGGTTCTTCGGTGTAGGGGACGCCGAGGCGGGTCACGGCGTCGCGGAGTGCCTCTTCGGCCCGGTCCCAGTTGGCGGGATCCCCCACATATTTGTCCGGCCCGCCGTCTCGCAAGGAAACGCGCACGCGGTATTCGTCGAGGCCGAGAGTGGAAAGGATGACGCGGGTGAGGTCGAGGCACCCGAGGATCTCCGCGGGGAGTTGATCTTCGGTGCAGAAAATGTGGGCGTCGTCCTGTGTGAAGCCGCGGACGCGGGACAATCCTCCCAGCTCACCGCTTTGTTCCCAGCGGTAGACGGTCCCAAACTCGGCGAGACGGATGGGCAGGTCGCGGTAGGAATGGCGACGGGCGGCGAAGATCCGGATGTGGTGCGGACAGTTCATCGGCTTCAGGAGGAAGCCTTCGACGGTTCCGTCAGCCAACCGGTTGCCAAGGTCCGCGCAACTACAGCCTTCATCGGCGAGAAGCCGCAGCGTTTCCCGTTCCACGATGGGAGGAAACTGGGAGTCCGAGTAGTAGGGAAAGTGGCCGGAGGTGCGATAGAGTTCGAGTTTTCCGATGTGGGGAGTGAAGACCTGATTGTAGCCCTGACCGCGCAGCTCCTCGGAGATGTAATCTTGAAGCTGCTGCCGGATGACCGCGCCTTTGGGCATCCATAGGATCAGACCTTGCCCGACGGACTCGTCGATGTGGAAGAGGTCGAGTTCGCGACCGGCCTTGCGGTGGTCGCGCCGCTTGGCTTCCTCGAGTTGTTCGAGGTGGGCGTCGAGTTCCGCCTTCGTGGGAAAGGCCGTGCCGTAGACCCGTTGGAGCTGGGGATTGGCGGAGTCGCCTTTGTAGAAAGCGCTGGCCACGCTCATGAGGCGAAAGGCGCGGCAATTCCCGGTGCGGGCGACGTGCGGACCGGCGCAGAGGTCGACGAAATCGCCGTTTCGGTAGAGCGATATCTCTTCGTCTTCCGGAATAGCGGCGAGCAGATCGATCTTGAAGCGGCTGGGCGCCTCCCGGTCCTGAAGCGCCCCGAGCCGGCCGCGTTGGGCGAGTTCGAGGGCGCCGGGGCGGTCCACGACTTCTCGTTCAAAAACCTGGTTCTCTTTAACCACGCGCCGCATCTCTTCTTCGATGCGGGGGAAATCCTCGGGACTGATGCGGTGGTCGAGGTCGATATCGTAATAGAAACCGTTCTCGACCGGCGGTCCGGCGGCGAGTTGGGCGTCTGGCCAGAGTTTCAAAATGGCCGTGGCCATAACGTGCGCGCAGGAATGACGCAGCCGCTCGATATCGGTCATGCGCCCGCGTTCCTCGAGAGACTTGCGGACTCGTTCGGTGGACATGCAATCCTTGGGTGCGTGGTGCGGGTGCGGGAAGGAGAAAATGCGTGCGTTACACCGGATCCGGCGCAGGAACAACAGAAAGGAGGTTGGCGCCCGAAAGCAAGCAGGCGGGCCCTTGCGGACCCGCCTGCGGTAGTGGGAAAAAGCAGTCTGATGACAATCCCGTGAAGGGGATTACATCATGCCGCCCATGCCGTGGTCGTGGCCGTGGCCGCCAGAGGCCGGCTCCTTCTCCGGGATCTCGGTGATGAGACACTCGGTGGTGAGGAGCAGTCCGGCGATCGATGCCGCATTTTGTAGAGCGCTGCGGGCGACCTTCGTCGGGTCAACCACACCGGCCTTGATGAGGTCCTCGTATTTGCCCGTGGCCACGTTGTAGCCGACGGACTTTTCGAGCTTCTTGACTTCCTCGACGATGAGGGCCCCTTCGCATCCGGCATTGGCGGCGAGCTGACGAAGCGGAGCTTCAACAGCCCGGCGCACGATCTGGGCGCCGGTGGCTTCGTCGCCCTCGAGTTCGAGAGCGTCGATCGCGGATTGGGCCCGGATCAAGGCGACCCCGCCTCCCGCAACGATGCCTTCTTCAACGGCGGCGCGGGTGGCGTGCAGGGCGTCCTCGACGCGAGCTTTCCTCTCCTTCATCTCGGTTTCCGTGGCGGCTCCGACATTGATGACGGCGACGCCTCCCGCGAGTTTGGCCAGACGTTCCTGGAGTTTCTCGCGGTCGTAGTCCGAGGTGGTCTCATCGATCTGCCGGCGGATTTGGGAAACGCGTCCGCTGATCGTATCGGAGGATCCGTCGCCCTCGATGATGGTCGTGTTCTCTTTGTCGATGGTCACGCGCTTGGCGCTTCCGAGGTCGGAGATGTCGACGTTCTCGAGTTTGATGCCGAGGTCTTCGGTGATGACGCGTCCGCCCGTCAGGATAGCGATATCCTCGAGCATGGCTTTGCGCCGGTCGCCGAAGCCAGGGGCTTTCACGGCGGCGCAGTTGAGAACGCCACGGATTTTGTTGACGACGAGAGTGGCGAGAGCTTCGCCTTCGACATCTTCCGCGATGATGAGGAGTGGACGACCCGCTTTGGCCACCTTCTCGAGAAGGGGCAGCATGTCTTTGAGACTGCTGATTTTCTTCTCATGGATGAGGACGAGGGCGCTTTCCAAGACGGCCTCCATGCTCTCGGCGTCGGTGACGAAGTAGGGCGAGAGGTAGCCCTTATCGAACTGCATGCCTTCGACGACTTCGAGGGTCGTGTCGATGGCTTTGGCTTCCTCGACGGTGATGGTGCCGTCTTTGCCCACTTTGTCCATCGCGTCGGCAATGATATTGCCGATGGTCTCGTCCCAGTTGGCCGAGACGGTCGCGACTTGCGCGATCTCCTTGGCGTCGGTGACTTGCTGGGAGATGTTGGTGAGTTCCTCCACGATGGCGTTGGAGGCCTTGAGGATGCCCCGCTGCAGGTAGATGGGGTTGGCTCCGGCGGTGACGTTGCGCAGACCTTCGCGGTAGATGGCTTCCGCGAGGACGGTGGCGGTGGTCGTTCCGTCGCCCGCCACATCCGAGGTCTTCGAAGAGACTTCACGGATAAGCTGGGCGCCCATGTTCTCGTAGGCGTCCTCGAGTTCGATCTCCTTGGCCACGGTCACACCGTCTTTGGTGATCGTGGGACTGCCGAATTTCTTGTCGAGGATGACGTTGCGGCCGGACGGGCCGAGAGTGCACTTGACCGCGAGGGAGATCTTCTCCACACCGCGGAGAAGAGCCTGGCGGGCCTGTTCGTCGAATGTGAGTTTCTTAGCCATATGATTATTGGTTGCTTTGGTGCTAGGTTGGGATTGCAGGGCGGGCTGAAGAACGAGCCGTTCAGCCTTCGACGACGGCGAGGATATCGCTTTCGTTGATGATCACGTATTCCGTGCCGTCGAGTTTGATTTCGGTTCCGCCGTATTTGGAGATCAGAATCTTGTCTCCGACCTTGACGGTGAAGGGGATGTCTTTGCCTTCCTCGTTCTGGCCCGTTCCGAGGGCTACGACTTTGGCTTCTTGGGGTTTCTCCTTGGCCGTGTCGGGGATGATGATGCCGCCGGTAGCGACTTCTTCAGCGTCGAGACGCTGGGCGAGGACTCTCGTTCCGAGAGGTCTTACTTTATCTGCTGCCATACTGGTTGGGTAGCTTTGGTTGGTGTTGTGGGGTGTTGATCTCCCGGAGGCTTCAGAAGGCCGCACGGGAAAGGGATTGGGGCTTGAACGGCGAGTCTGCCGCGACGGCCGGCCCGGTGATTGCAGTTTGGTTATTTCTTATCTTCGTCGACGACTTCGAAATCGGCGTCCACGACGTTGCCTTTGGCTTGCCGCGGTTCTGAGGAGCCTTCCGGTCCGGCATCGGAACCGCCGCTGGAGGCGGTCGACGAACCCGGGCCATGCGCGGGCTCGCTCTGCTGATAGAGTCCGGCGGCGACGGGTTGAAAAGCATTTTGCAGAGCGTCGGTGGCGGACCGGATGGCGGCGAGGTCTTCGCCTTTGAGGGCTTCCTTGACCCTGGCGAGGGCTTCGTCTACCGGCTTGCGTTGGTCTGTCGAGACCTTGTCCCCAAGTTCGGCGAGTTGCTTTTCGATTTGGTAGGCCAGATTGTCGGCGAGGTTCCGGGTTTCAACCAGCTCTTTGCGCTGGAGGTCGGCGCCGGCGTGCGCCTCCGCGTCGCGCTTGGCTTTTTCGATCTCATCTTGGGAAAGTCCGGAGGATCCCGTGATCGAAATGCGCTGTTCTTTGCTGGTTCCCTTGTCTTTGGCCGAAACGTGGAGGATCCCGTTGGCGTCGATGTCGAAAGTCACCTCGATCTGCGGCAGGCCGCGGGGGACCGGGGGGATTCCGTCGAGCCGGAAAGTGCCGAGGCTTTTGTTGTCCTGAGCCATCGGCCGTTCCCCTTGCAGGACGTTGATCTCGACGGAGGGCTGGTTGTCCGAATACGTGGAAAAAATCTGGGTGTTCTTCTTGGGAATGGTAGTGTTGCGCGGGATCATGGGGGTGGCCACGCCTCCCGCCGTCTCGATGGCGAGGGTTAGGGGGGTGACGTCGAGCAGGAGGACGTCTTTGACGTCGCCCTGGAGGACGCCGCCCTGAATGGCTGCTCCAATGGCCACCACTTCGTCTGGGTTGACGCCTTTGTGAGGATCCTTGCCGGCCAGCCGTTTCGCCGTCTCTACGACCTTGGGCATGCGAGTCATTCCGCCGACAAGAACAAGCTGGTCGATGTCCGACGTCGAGAGCTTCGCTTCACGAAAGCAGTTCTCCACGGGCCGGACCGTGCGTTCAAAGAGATGTTCACACAACTGCTCGAGCTTGGCCCGGGTCACCGTCTTCTGGATGTGCTTGGGACCGGTTTGGTCGGCCGTGATGAATGGCAGGTTGATGTCGTAGGTTTGGGTCGAGGATAGGGCGATCTTGCACTTCTCCGCCTCTTCCTTGATGCGCTGCATCGCGTCGGGTTGCGAACGCAAATCGATGCCGGTGTCGCTCTGAAACTCTTTGACGATCCACTCAATCAGGGCGTTGTCCCAGTCGTCCCCGCCGAGTTGCGTGTCGCCGTCCGTGGCCAGCACCTCAAAGACGCCGTCCCCGATCTCGAGGATGGAAATGTCGAAGGTGCCGCCTCCAAGGTCGTAAACGGCGATCTTTTCGTCGTGGCCCCGGTCCAGACCGTAAGCCAGGGACGCTGCGGTGGGTTCGTTGATGATGCGTTTGACTTCGAGACCCGCGATCTCGCCGGCAGCCTTCGTGGCGCTGCGCTGGGAATCGTTGAAGTAGGCGGGCACCGTGATCACCGCTTCGCGAATGGCGGTTCCAAGCTTGGATTCGGCGTCGGCTTTGAGTTTGCCGAGAATCATGGCCGAGATCTCCTGTGGACTGAAGCGCTTGGCCTCTCCGTTGATCTCGACTTCGATATGGGCGTCTCCATTGGGGGCTTCGACAATTCTGTAGGGCGTCTGCCGGTCGGCCTCGGACAGCTCGGAGTAGCGGCGGCCCATCAAGCGTTTGGCCGAAAAGATCGTGTTCCGAGGGTTGGTGATGGCCTGGCGTTTGGCGGCCTGGCCGACGAGGCGTTCGCCGGTCTTCGAGAATGCCACGACGGACGGTGTGGTCCGCGCGCCCTCCGCATTTTCAAGCACGAGCGGCTCCCCGCCTTCCATGATGGCCATGCAGGAGTTGGTCGTTCCGAGGTCGATTCCGAGGATTTTTGCCATGTTCTGCAAGCTGGTTTGAAGACCGGTGTTGGCGCCACGGGCCCGGTTAATCGATGTGAATTTCGAGAAAGAAATGAGTTGGTGTTATCGAGTACTGCTCAGCGGTATGCCTACGGTTTCGAAGGGCACGGACCGTGCCAAGGGACCAAATACATTCTTAAATGCTTGATGATGAAATGTTTGTGAATTTCGACGATACGCTCGCGCTGGATGCGGAGCGCATCGAAACGAGACAATTTGACGCTTTAACCGCCGCTGCGTGCGTCAGTTTGTCCGGGTTTGGGTAACAGTCGCCGCCTTCGATCTCATGCAAAAGCCCTTGCGCGAGCAGCGGGGCAGGGGCATGAAGTGAGGTTCGCTGAAGCGAAACGGGATGGGTGCCGGAGCGGTCGATCGGGCACGCCTGGAAAGCGTGTGTGCCTTCACGGGCACCGTGGGTTCGAATCCCACCCCATCCGCCAGGAATGGGGGTGGGGTTCGAACCCACGGATCTAAAGAAGGTTCGAGCCGGAGCGAAGCGCAGACAGCCGGAGCGAAGCGAGGGCAATCCCACCCCATCCGCCAGGAATGGGGGTGGGGTTCGAACCCACGGATCTGAAGAAAAAGAAGGTGGCTGTGCAGGTGCGGATCAAGCTCGCGCGAGGTATCATGACGGAACACCGCCGTCAGGATGTTGCCCGTAGGGCGGTCTTCAGTGACCGGACCGTGATGAACCCGCGTCATTGCGTAGTTCTCCCATTCCTTGAGCATCACACGCACCGCCCTGTCGTGCGCCTCAATCGTTCGTCGCCCGCCACCAGAGCCACGATGGACACCGATTTGGGGGGAGAGATCGTGAAGTCGTAAAACAGCCGCCGATTGGCCACGATGCTGCCCGAATGGCCGGCGTTGACCTGATGACGCGCGGTCTTGGTGCGCGGCGTGAGGATTTCGTCAGTGCCGGGTTTCTGGTTGTGGCAAAGTGAGGCGAAATCCTCGCGGGCAACCGCGCCGCTCAACCCCAAAGCCTGTGCGCCGAGACCAAACCATTCGCCCGCCACGGCCTGATCCTCGCTGTAGTAGCCGCCAACGGCAGGTGAAGTCAGCGAAGCCAGGTATTGCTGTGCTTCCTGCGGTAACCGGAGCAAGCTGAACTTCGCAGTTTTGACTCACCCTCTCCGCCAAGTGCTCCCGAACGGGAGCAGTCCTGAAGCCATCTGGGAAGCGCCAAATACGAACTTCCTGTGCAAGGAGTTGATAAGCTGATTGCATACCATCGCCAGATTTTTTATGGTGCTGGATGCCCGGTTCCCGTCCACGTTGGCTTCGCGACCTGATCCGCTTTTTGCCTTTGCGGAGCCAGTTTGTGTTGTCTGGGAATGTGCGGGATCAATATCCGGTTGAGGTGCGGCAGGGGACGGTGGCTCCGATGCCGTTGGTTTCTTGTCTGGGCATGGAACTGCGGCGGGAGGGAATGGCGCATTTTCTGGTGTTTGATCCGGCGCAGGGATTTTCCGTGCCGCTGGTTCACGGGCTGGATCCACAGGTCGAGCGGGATTTTTTCGCGAATTTGCTGGGGTTGACCTGGGCGGAGAATGGCCGGGCTGCGGCTTCTTCGGCGAGGTTCTTTGAGCTGCTGGAGGTCATCGTGCGACATACGGGCGAGCCGATCGTGCTGCTGGCGGATTTTGCTTCACGCTTGTTGATCCGGGCGGATTTGCCGAGCGAGGCGGAACAGCGGGGATTCACGCGGGCGCTGGTGTTGTCGCATCAGGTGTTGCCTCGTCCGTTGGGACCGGAGGGCAGGCCGTTTTTCAATCCGGTGATCTGGATCGTGGACAAGGAAGGCGATCTTCCTGACTGGTTCCTCCTGGGCAATCCCAAGATGCGGCATATTCCCGTGCCGTCGCCCGATCATGGGGTGCGGCGTCTGGTAGCGGAGAATCTGGCGGCGACTCTGAAGGGTAATCTGGCGGAAGAACAAGTGGCGCGGCTGGTGGATACCTTCGTGGAAGCGACGGAGGGCCTGCTGGTCAGTGATCTGGTGGGGATCGCCCAGCTTTGCCGGAGCGAGGGACTTGCGCTGGCGGAGATCGGCGAAGGCGTGCGTCGCTACAAACTCGGGGTGACCGAAGATCCGTGGAAGAAGGTGAATCGCGAGAAGTTGAGCCAAGCGGAGTCATTGATCCGCCGCCGGGTAAAGGGGCAGGCGCAGGCGGTGACACACATGCTGGATCTGGTAAAACGGGCGGTGTCGGGGATTGGCACGAAAGAAGGCGGCGGCGGACGTCCACGCGGCGTCGCGTTCTTGGCGGGGCCGACGGGAGTGGGCAAAACCGAGCTGGCGAAGACGATCACCGAATTGCTCTTCGGGGACGAGTCCGCCTGCATCCGTTTCGACATGAGCGAGTTCTCCGCCGAGCACAGCGATCAAAGGCTCATCGGCGCGCCGCCGGGATATGTGGGCTATGATGTGGGCGGCGAGTTGACGAACGCGGTGCGGCAAAAGCCCTTTAGCGTGGTGTTGTTCGATGAAATCGAAAAAGCGCATCCTCGCATTCTGGACAAATTCTTGCAGGTGCTGGATGACGGGGTGCTGACTTCCGGGCGCGGGGAGCGGGTGTATTTTTCCGAGGCGTTTCTGGTATTCACTTCCAATCTCGGCATCTACCGGCTGGATCAACACGGGGAGCGGGTTGCCAACGTTCTGCCGGGCGAGCCTTACGAGTCGGTGCAGGTGAAGGTGAGGGAGGAGATCGCACGGCATTTCAAACTCACGCTGGGGCGGCCGGAGATTCTCAATCGCCTGGGCGAGAATATCATGGTGTTTGACTTCATCCGCGACGACGTGGCGGTGGAGATTTTCGATTCCATGCTCGACGGGCTGGCGCGAAAAGCGAAGCAATCGCAGGGCGTGAGTGTGGAGATTTCCGTGGAGGCCAGGCATGCCTTGCAAAAGCTCTGTCTGGCGGATTTGTCGAACGGTGGGCGGGGCATCCGCAACCAACTGGAGGTGCATTTCGTCAACCCGCTGGCCCGGTTGTTGTTCGATCAAAACGTGCCCGCAGGAGCCGCGCTGCGAATCACTAGATTGCAACACGGCGCGGCGACGGCGCTGGAGGCCGCGTTTTGATTTCACCGCCATGCGTCTTTTCCTCAGCCGACTGCATTTTCCTGTGACCACGCTGGGTCCCGGACGCCGGGCGGGCATCTGGTTTCAGGGATGCAGCCTGCATTGTCCGGGATGCATCAGCGCCGACACATGGGCGCATGGGCAGGGGGAAACAACAGTGGCGGAGGTGATGAAAACGCTTTCGCCTTGGCTGGCGGAAGCGGATGGCGTCACGATCTCCGGCGGCGAGCCGTTCGAGCAGGTGGAGGCCCTGAAGGCGCTGCTGATCGCGTTGCGGAAAGAGATCGGCGGGAGCAGAGATGTGCTGGTTTACTCCGGCCAGCCTTGGGGAAAAATCTCGTTGCGTGTGTCGGCGTGGCCTGGGCTGGCGGATGCGCTGATCAGCGATCCGTTCCTTCGCTCCGCTTCACAAACGCTCGTCTGGCGTGGCTCGGACAATCAACGCCTGCATCTGCTCACGGAACTGGGACGGGAACGTTACAGCGCATGGCTGCACGTGCTTCGTGAAACGTTGCCGAAGGCGCTGGATGTGTGTTATGAGGGCGACACGATCTGGATGGCCGGGATTCCGGATGCGGGCAGCCTGGCCTTGATCCGGCGGGCGCTGGCTGAAGCCGGTTTTTCCTCCTCTGCTTCCGATATGGAGCAAGGCCCGACACTTTCCTTTCCCGTTTTTGCATGATCCGCCGCTGCCCACGTTGCCAGACTGATCGTTCCCTCGAGGAAATCCTGTGCCAGGGGCGCTTCGGCGACCGCGATTGTGGCTGGCCTTTGTTCGACATTCTGCCCACATCGGCGGCGGAGCCTACCAAACCCGCTGATCCGGTCGTTCCGGCGGAGCCGGCTAAGGATGATGCGCCCGGCTCGTTGCTCTGTTGCAATGGGCACGTGCTAGAACCGGGCGATTTTCTTTGTCTGGAATGTGGCGAACCCGCGGTCAGTGTCAGCGCGCCGGAGAGCACGCCGGTGGAGGCCGCTCCCGCAGTGGTCAAAGGCTGGACGCTGGGCGAAGATCTGCCGGTGCATTCCGGCGAATCCGATCTTTGCCTCGCGCACAAAGATGGGGTCACGGGTGTCTTCAAGCACTACCGGCGCGGCATTGAGCCGGAGGTTTCCTTGTATCCCGCGCTGCGCGCTTTGGACGCGGCGCACGGAGTTCGCCTGCTCGACTCGGGCCGTCATGAAGACCGTGCTTTTGAAGTGTGGGAACATCTGCCGCTGGGCACGCTGGGCGGTATTCCCGCCGAGGAAAAAGCGAATCCCGAGTTCGTCCGGCACATCGTGGAGGAACTGGGCCGCGCGCTGGACGGGCTGGCTCAGATCAACCTGATCCACCGGGATTTGAAGCCCGCCAATGTGCTGGTGCGCAGCCGCGAGCCGCTGGATCTGGTGCTGGCGGATTTCAGCACGGCTACGGTCAGCGAGTTTGATTTGCAGCTCACATTATCGCGACAGACGACCCGCTATGCCGCGCCGGAGACGATTGCCGGAACATGCTCGGTGGCCTCGGATTGGTGGAGCCTCGGCGTCCTCGTTTTGGAAATGCTGACGGCGGGGCGCGGTTTCGAAGGCGTGCATGAGCGGGCGTTTTTGTTGCACCTCGTCACGCGCGGGCTGCGGGTGCCGGAGGATTTACCAGCAGAATGGCAGGAGCTTCTCAAGGGCCTGCTGACGCGCGACCCCTCTCTGCGCTGGGGCTGGCCGCTGGTGGAACGCTGGCTGAACGGCGAGCGCGGCCTTCCGCATGGTTACGCGGAGGAAAGTGCGGATGCCGCAGCGTCCGGCATCACGCTGCGGCTGGGCGAACGCGCCTGGACCACGCCGGAAAGTTTTGCGCTGGCGGCCGTGGAAGCGGCGCATTGGGAGGAGGCCCGCGATATTCTTTTGAGCGGACGGCTGGCAACCTGGCTGCAAGAGCGCGGTGGTGAACGCGACCTCGCTCGTGCAGCGCAGGTGCGGGATGTGGCGGCGGAAGCCACATTGCCCGAAGATGCCCGGCTCGCGGCGGCGGTGATGCTTCTCAACGACCATCTGCCGCTCTGCCTGCGCGGCGAAATCATCACGCCGAATTGGATGCTGGCTCATCCTGACACCGCTTGGCAATGGCTGGACTGCCCATTGCCCCAACGGTTGCGTCAATGGGGACGCGAGACGTGGTTTGTGCGGCTGAAAGAACGCGCCGATCGCATCCGCAACCGCGTGCGCGAGTCCAAGCTTGACTGTGACGAGGCCCAGCTTTCCGCGGCCATGCTGGCCACCTCCCAAAGCATGCTGGAAAATCGCTGGGCGCAGCGGCGGCGACTTTACCCGGAGGCCGAGCATCCCGCGCTCATCTCCATGATGCAGCGGCGGACAGCTTCGGAGGAAGACCTCATCCTGCTCATCTCCGCCGCCACTTCGTATTTCCGTCCGGCGGCAGATGTGCTGGAGGAAGCCGCCCGCGAGGCGCATCGCGCGCAGGTTTCCTTCGCCCCCGAAACGATGGCTTCATGGTTCGAGCGCAGCCGGACCGATATTCTCAAGGTAGTGGACCAGCGGCTGCAGAATTTCGCTCGCTGCGGCCGTCAGATTCCCGATCAATGGGCGGACGATTTCCGGCAGGATCGCCGCATCACGCTGGCGCGGGCCTTGGTGCTGCTGGCCATTCCCGAGAACGAATGGCGCGAACCGGCGCGGCAGGAATATGTGCGCAACATCCTGCACTTCTTCCATCGCCGTCTTGTCACCGGCCTGCAGCGTGGTGGTTTGATCCGCATGACCATTGGCCGCACCACGGCACGGCTCGACCTTACCGAGTTGGACGGCCCGGCGCGTTCCGCCAACGCTTTGTTGGAAACGGTTCTGAATCGCCAGACACAACCACTGAGTCTCGACCCCACGCCCCTTCTGGCGGAACCGCTGCGCGAACAGCGCCTGCGCCGCCTGGCCCACAACGCCTTCGCCTACCGCCGTGACACCGGCATCAATCCGCTTTATCTTGCCTTTCCCTTCATCGTGTTGCGCGACGCGCGTGCCTCGGAGTCGGCCAAGCCTCGCATGGCTCCGGTGCTGTTGTGGCCGGTGAAGCTGGAGATGCCATCCGGGCAACGCGGCATAGTGAAACTGGCGTTCGATGACGAACGCGAGATCCGAGCGAATCCCGCGCTGGAAGGACTGCTCGGGCCGGCATTTCCCGACTGGCTTGAAATGCTGAACGATCTTCGCGCCCGCGATCATCTCGATCTTCAAGGGGTACTGGATGCCTTCAGCCATCTGGCCAAACCTCCGTCGCCTGCGGAGGCCGGGCCGGCTTTGCGTCCGCTGCCTCCCGCCACGGTCAAAGCAACCCCTGGAGCGATTCAACTGCACGCGGCGGCGGTGTTGTTCCAATGTGACTTTTCCGGCCAAACCATCGCGCAGGATATCGATCAGCTTTCCAGGGGCATCCCCCTGCAAGGCACCGCTCTGGAAATGGCGATCCGCGCCGGAATGGCCGAGCCTGCCGAAACGCCGCCAGCCCAGCCCGCTGAACTCGACCGCTACTTCACCGCCGCCTCCGATCCCGCCCAGCAGAGCGCCGTGTTCCGCGCCCGTCTCGCACCCGGCCTGGTCGTGCAAGGCCCTCCCGGCACAGGGAAAAGCCAGACCATCGTGAACATTGTGAGCGATGCCATCGGCCGGGGCGAACGGGTGCTCATTGTTTGCCAAAAGCAGGCGGCGTTGGAAGTCGTGCGCAAACGGCTCGATACCGAAGGGCTGGGCGGACGCTTGTTTTACCTGAAGGACGCCACCTCTGATCGGCGGCCGGCCTTGCAGCAACTGCGCGGGCAGCTCGATCAACCCACCCATCATCCCAACGACAACGCTCGTCTGCAACGCGAGCGGGAAGGCATGGCTCGTCACATCGAGGCGTTGGAAAAGGAACTCAACAGTGCCCATCTGGCCCTGCACGAAGCGCCCACCGGCCAGCCCGGCTGCTTGTCCTACCGCGAAGTGCTCAATGAGTTGCTTCACATCGAAAACGAAGTCGCGACCACCGTTTCCATCCCCGGTCTTGGCGCGTTGTTCCGTGATCTGGATCACGCCGGGGCCTGGCAACTGATCGCGGAAATCGCTCCGCTGACACCGCTCTGGCTGAAGTCGAGCTACGAAAACAGTCCGTTACATGATCTGTTCTATTTCAGCACGGACGAGGCGACGCTGACGGATTTTCGGCTGGCTTTTGAGGCGTTTCAGAACACGGAGCGCCATCGGCATTCCCTGCTGCGGCAACACGACCGCTTTTTCAGCCTCGACGCGCCTGAGTTGCTGAAACGCTGGCTCACGGAACACGAAGCCGCTTTGCGAGCCTTGCCCGCGCCGGTGGCCAGGCATTTGTCGCAATGGGCGGGTTATCTTTCCAAAAACGAATCGGGGGAAGCCTCGCCGGCCGATCAGCTTGTTCCCTGGCTGGAGGGATTGGATCAAAAGTTGGCGGCCCTGTCCGGCTGGACTCTGGACGCAAAGATTTATCCCAAGCTCGCCGCGCGTGGCGATGCGCCCTTGCGGGAGATGTCCTCGTCCGCCGCTAGGTTGGCCGCGCCCGCATCCTTTTGGGCTCGTCTCAACCCATCGCGTTTCTTCGTCCGGAAAAATCTTCATCGCTGGCTCCGGCAGGCCAATGTGGACCCCGACAACGTCGATCTCGCCACCCTGCATCAAGCGGCGGAACTGGAGAGCGCCCTGCGCAAGGAACGTCCTGTGCTGAATCAATGGGCGGAGGCCTTGGCACTGAATGAACCGGGCGATCACAACGCCTTGCCCGCCATGCGCAGCCAGGTGCGGCGTCTCATCGAACGGTTGCAACCCGTGCTCGCCGCCGCCCGCCGCGTGCAGTCGTGTCCGGTCCAACTCGCCGCGGAATCGCTTCAACAGGGAGGCGATCCCGCCGTTTGCGCCTCCGTTCTGGATGCCTGCCATGCCAGTCTCGCCCTGTGGGCGGCGGAACGAGAAAGCATCGCCGCGCTCGAAAAACTCCGCGCCTGGTTCGTGCCGGAGTGGGTGGACGCCCGGTTGGGTGAAATCCAGTCCCATGCGCCGGGCAGCGTGACACTGGAACCCATCGCAACTGCATTTTCCTCACTGCCGGAGTTTCAAACGTTTCGTGTCCGCGTCCAAACGATTGATCCCGCCGCCCTGCCGGTCTTCGCCAGGCTGCGTGAAAAGGCTTCGCTCTGGGAGACGCTGGCTCCTTCCAACTTGTCCGGCAATGTCACTTCCACATTGCAACGCGAGGCCTTGCTGGAATGGAAACGGCAGATCGAAGCCGCGCATCCGTCCCTACTGATGGAACGGGACGAGTTTGAGCAAAAGGTGCGTCTATTGGACCAGAAAGACCGGGAGTATCGCGAGGCGAACCGGCGACTATTGAGCCGTTGCGCGGCCCATGCACCACTTTCCACCCGCGGTCATTGGGATGATGTGGTCATGCTCACTGGTCCTCGCGCGCGCCGGCTGCGGGAAGTCGTGGAGCGCGGCGAACCGCTCGGCTTGTTCCACCTGCGCCCGGTCTGGATGATGAATCCGGAAATGGTCAGCCGCCTTTTCCAACTGCGGGCGGGGTTGTTCGACGTGGTAATCTTTGATGAAGCCTCGCAGTTGCCGGTGGAGAGCGCGCTGCCCGCGTTGTTCCGCGCCAAACGCATGGTGGTCAGCGGCGATGAAAAGCAGATGCCGCCTTCTCGCTTCTTTGGCTCTCACCTGGAGTCGGACGAAGATGAGGAAACCGATTCGTGGCTGGATGCCGATGGCGCCAGCCTGGACGACAGCGAGCGCGAACGTCTCATCCAGGCCGCCGGAAGGCGCGAGGTAAAAGACTGCCCCGACCTCCTCACCCTGACGCAAAACCTGCTGCCCACTGCGACCCTGGAAATCCATTACCGCTCGCGGTATCGCCAGCTCATTGATTTTTCCAACGCCGCCTTCTACGCCAACCGTCTCAGCGTTCCCGCGCGCCATCCCGACAGCGAGATTTTGCGCGCCCGTCCGGTGGAAGTGGACCGCGTGGATGGCGAGTATTTCGAGCAGACCAACGAAGATGAAGCCGCGCGCGTGGTCTTCCGCCTTCAGGAAATCTGGAGGCGGCCTTATGCCGAGCGCCCCAGCATTGGCGTCGTGACCTTCAACCTCAAGCAGGCGGAACTCATCGAACAGGAGATGGAAAATCTCGCCGAAGAAGATGACGCCTTCCGCGATGCCTGGATTGAGGAGTGCAACCGCACCCAGAATGGAGAAGACATGGGATTCTTCGTCAAAAACCTCGAAAACGTGCAGGGTGACGAGCGCGATTGGATCATCTTCTCCACCACCTTTGGCCGCGATGTCAATGGCTCCTTCCGCCGCACCTTCGGCGTGCTTGGCCAGCATGGTGGCGAACGCCGACTGAATGTCGCCGTCACCCGCGCCCGGGAAAAGGTCTTGCTCATCACTTCCATGCCGGTGAACGAGATCAGCACCTGGACGGGACAAAACGGACGCCGCGCTCCGTCCACACCTCGCGATTTCCTCCAAGGCTGGCTGGCCTACGCCGAACGGCTGCACGCCGGCGACTTTGAGCAGAGCCGCCACTTGCTGCGTTCATTGAACGGACAGCATGCCGTCTTCTCTGCCGCCTCACGCGGTAGTGCGGCTAGGTCCTCGCGCTTCGTGGAGGAAGTGGCCGCCTTCATCCGCCAATTGGGCCATGAACCCGTGGCCGCACAGGGTGACGCCTTCGGCCTGGACTTTGCCATCACCCATCCTGGGACGGGACAGTTCGGTCTGGGCATCGAGTGTGACTCGCATCATCATCCCGTGCTCGCCTCCGCCCGCGCCCGCGAACTCTGGCGTCCTTCCGTGCTCGCCAGGTCCGTTCCCTTCATCCACCGCGTCAACTCGCGCCGCTGGTATCATCACCGCAACGATGAGCGGCAGCGTTTGCGCGACGCCGTCGAGCGCTCCTTGAAATCCTGACTTCATTCCGTTTCCATGAGTGGCCCCAAAGTCATCAATATCGAAGCCGTCCGCCGCCGTCAAAAACGCGAAAGCCTTTCCAACCTGCGACGGCTGCAACTAGCCCTCGCCGAATGCGAACGCTGGCAGGCGCAGCCTCAATCCTCATCCCTGCTTGAGCGGCTTCATGCGATGCGCGAGGCGGAACAATGGGAGCTGCTTTCTCTGGAGACAGCCAGGCTGAACAGCCTTTACGAAGAAGAAACCCATCGCCTGCGCCAGCAACACGCCGCGGAACATGCTGCCCGCCTGCGCCGCTCGCATCGCCTCCGCCAAGGCATCGCCCAGATGACAGTTCAGCTTCAGAGCCAGCCAGCCGGGGCGGAACGGGATCGCTTGATCAGCCAACTCACCAGCACCGATGCGTCGGCACAGCATACGGCCATCAACGAAGCATTGCAGTTCATCGAACAAAAGCAGCGCGACGAAAACACCACCCGATTGCGTGAACTCGCCGCCAGTCTGATTGATTCCAGTGCCGATTCTGCAATATCCGGCCTTCCCGAAGCTCCCGCCGATCCGCAGGAGCAACGTCTGGAAAAATGCTGGAACCTGTTGGGCGAACTCTCCGCGCTGGAAGAATCGGCGGATCTTCAAACCCTGACCGAAAAAGCCCATCGTATCGCCATCGCCCCCGCTGATCAACAAGCGTTGCTTCTCGACTCGCTGGCGCTGGAATTGTCCTCCCATCTGCAAAACCGCCGCGCCGCCCTCGCCCGCCGCAACGAACTGGAACTCCTGCTCACCGAGCTGGAAGTCGTCCGTTCCCCCGAAGCCGCCGATTGGAGGCAACGCATCACCGCATTGCTCGCCCAGCCACTCTCATTCGATCCTGCCCTAAAGCTCGCGGAGGAAGCCCGCGCCTGGATCGAGCAAACCATCACCGAGGAAACCCGCCACGAACAGCGTGCTGCCGTCTTGCGCGCCCTTGCCGCAACCGGTTACGAAGTTCGCGATGGCATGACAACAGCCTGGGTGGAGCAAGGCCGCATCATCCTCCGCAAACCCCACGAATCCGCCTACGGTATCGAACTCAGCGCTCCCGCCCAAGGCAGCACCTTCCAAACTCGCGTCGTGGCCCTGACTGATGCTCAGCGTGATTCCCAGCGTGACCGCGAAGTGGAAGAAACCTGGTGCGGAGAGTTTGAAAAAGCCCGCGCGGCGCTGAACGAGGCAGGCTTCAACGCCAGTTTGGTCCAGGCGCATCCAGCAGGATCAGTCCCACTGAAAACAATTGCGATCTCATCAGCCAATCGCAACAAGCGCCAGAGCCTGGAGTTGCGAAATGCCCCGCAAAGAAAATCGAAGGAATGATCGTCCGCCAAGGGAAGGGAAAGGCTTCGCGATACTACCTCACCGACAAGGCTCATTCAGTTTGAATACTTACGAAAGCGTAGAGTGGCGACTTGGCGGTGGGCCGCGAGTGTATCAGGCAAGACCATACCACGCTCCCCGGCCGGCCCCGTGCAAGGTCAGATGGCCCTGCTCGACCAGCGCCTTCAGATGGTCCTTGATCGTGTTGCGGCTGGCGCCGCTGACCCGCGCGGTCTCGGCCACCGTAACCCGGCCATGCTCACGCGCCAGTTCGAGGATCAGGACCGATAACTCCGGCAGCGTGGCGAGCATGATCCGCTCGCGCTCCATCGTCTTCTCGAGGCGCTGTTTCTGGCTCTGCAAGGCCCGTAGGAAGAACTCCAGCCAGGGGTTCCAGTCCGGCGCATCCGTCCGGATCGTCCCCTGCGTCCGCCGAAGCGACAGGTAATAACCTTCCTTGCTCTGCTCGATCAC
>DATKCT010000033.1:0-41237 GCA_035513055.1 Verrucomicrobiales bacterium
GAACAGGTGGACGAGGTGTTGGCGCTGGACGAGGCGCGGCGGCGGGGAGAAACGGAGAAGCAGGCCTTGCAAGGGGAACGCAATCGTCTGGCGAAGGAGATCGGGGGCCGGCGCGCCAAGGGAGAAAATACAGAGGACCAGGAACAGGAAGCCCGGGCTGTGGGCGAAAGGATCGCTGTGCTGGCGAATGACGTGGACGGTATGGAGGAAAGGCAGCGGGCGCTACTTCTGGCGCTGCCCAACCTGCCCCACGATCAATGTCCCGAGGGCTCCGGCGCTTTGGAGAACCCGGTAGTGCGCAGTTGGGGAGAGCCGCGAACCTCTGGGAGTGAGCTGCGCGATCATATGGAAATCGCCGGGCGGTTGGCCTTGCTGGATTTCGAGGCGGCGGCGACGCTGTCGGGCAGCGGCTTTGTGGTGTTTCGGGGCGCCGGGGCGCGTTTGGAACGGGCGCTGATTCAGTTTTTGTTGGATTTGCAGACCATCGAGCACGGCTACACGGAGATCAGCCCTCCTTTTGTGGTGCGCCGGGAGTGCATGACCGGCACCGGCCAGCTTCCCAAGTTCGAGGACGATATGTACGGGTTGGAGGACGGGGATCTTTTTCTGGCTCCGACGGCGGAGGTGCCGGTGACCAATCTGCACCGGGAGAGCATCCTGGGCTTCGGAGAACTGCCGGTACGTTATGCGGCGTACACGCCTTGTTTCCGGCGGGAGGCGGGCAGCGCGGGACGGGAGAGCCGCGGCCTCATCCGGATGCACCAGTTCGACAAAGTCGAACTCGTGCAGATCGCGCATCCGGCCGCGTCCTTCGCCGTTTTGGAGGAGCTGACAGGGCATGCAGAGGCGGCGTTGCAGCGGCTGGGCTTGCACTATCGGGTGATTGAGCTGTGCGCCGGAGATCTCGGATTCAGCGCGGCCAAGACCTACGACATCGAGGTCTGGGCTCCGGGTCAGAAAGCCTGGCTGGAGGTGTCGAGTTGCAGCAATTTTGGTGATTATCAGGCGCGGCGAATGGGGTTGCGCTTCAAAGATGAGAACGGGAAGAACCGCTTTTGCCACACGCTCAACGGGTCCGGCACGGCTTTGCCCCGGCTGTATGTGGCGCTTTTGGAGACTTGGCAGGATCCGGATGGATCCGTTTCTATTCCCGAGGCGTTGCGTCCGTATTTCGGCGCGGACCGGATCGGGCCACAGCCCGCGGGATGATGGACCGGAAGCGACGCGGCGAGGCGGAGAAACGTGGCGACGCGTTTGGGCAAGTGTGCGACCGGATCGCGACGGTCCTCGGAGAGGGCGCGGAGAGGAAGAGGCATTTGGCGGCTGTGTCAGGCGGCGTGGATTCGATGGTTATGCTGCATGCGCTGCGGGCCGGTCCGGGCTGGCGGCGGATCATTGTGGCGCACGTCGACCACGGTCTGCGGGGCCGGGCTTCGGGGGCGGATGCCGCATTTGTACGCGGGGAGGCGGCAAAGCTCGAGATGGAGTTCGAGCTGGTGAAGGTGGACGCGAGGGGATTGGCGCAAGAAGAGCGGCTTTCGCTAGAGGCGGCGGCGCGGAAGGCGCGTTACGCGGCTCTGGCCGGGGTGGCGCGGCGGCGGCGTTGTCCGCGGGTGCTGCTGGCGCATCAGGCCGACGATCAGGTCGAGACGGTGCTGATGAACCTGTTTCGCGGAGCGGGAGTCCGGGGGTTGGGCGGGATGCGCACGCGCTCGGAGCGCATGGTTGACGGAGTCCGGCTCGAGCTGATCCGTCCCTTGTTAGGCATGTGGCGGGAGGAGATTTCAGCCGCGGCGCGAGAGCAGGGTCTGCGTTTCCGGGAGGACGCCAGCAACGCGAACAGCGCATTTTTCCGGAACCGGATCCGGCGCGAGCTGTTGCCGGAGATCGAGAAGTGCTGCGGGCGAGACGTGCGGCCGATGATTCTCCGAACGGCGCGACAGGCGGCGGAGGAGACGCTCTATTTCGAGGACTTGCTGAAGGACCAGGCCGAGGAAGCGGAGCTGTCCGTGAAGCGTCTTCGCGCGATGCATCCGGCGCTGCTCAACCGTTTGTTGTTGGCCTGGCTTGTAAAGCGGGGGGTGAAGAACTTGGGGCGGCGGCTGGTCGAATCGCTGCGCGATCTCGTGCCCGAAGGAGCGGAAAGGGCGGTGATCAATCTTCCGGGCGGCGGCGCGGTGCGGCGGAGATCGGGAAAACTCTTCGTGGAAAGGCCGTCGCGACGATCGAACGACGGCTGAGCGAACGCCGGCTGGCTGCGAGACAGAGCAGCTCCGGCTGCGTGCCACCCTTTTTACGCTCGAGGCAAGCGGAACGAAGGTAGTGGAGCGCAGCAAGAACAGCATGAGAATTGCGGACTAGAAGCTGGCCGAACAATCCGGCTTGCGCCGCTGGGAGGCGGCGCACTAGAGTGCCCGGCGTATGAAGATCGGCTTCAACTTGCTTCTATGGACGACTCATTTTGTGGAGGCGGAGTTCCCGATTCTCGAGAAGCTGAAGGCGACCGGATTCGATGGAGTCGAGACGCCGGTGTTCGACACGAGCGATTCCGCCCCGTTTGAGGCGATGGGAAAGGTTTTGCGCGACCTGGAATTGCGGAGCACGGCGGTGACGGTGGCTCCGGATGAGGAGCACAACCCGATCAGCCCGGTTCCGGGGCGCCGGCAGGGGGCGGTGGATCATTTGCGGCGTGTGCTGGACTGCGCCAAGGCGGCTGGCGCGGAAGTCTTATGTGGGCCTTACTACCAGCCGCTCGGCGTGTTCTCCGGGGAGTCGCCGACGGAAGACGAGAAAGCCTGGGGAGCGGAGGTGCATCGCGCGGTGGCAGACCACGCCGCGGGACTGGGTGTGAGCTTGGCTATCGAGAGTCTCAACCGCTTCGAGGCCTATTTTCTCAACACGATCGCCGACGCCGCCGATTACGTGCGACGCGTGAACCACCCAAGTTTTGGGACGATGTTCGATACGTTTCACGCCAATATCGAAGAGAAGGATCCGCTCGCGGCGTTGAGGGAGAATCTGGATGTGATCCGGCATGTCCACATTTCGGAGAATGATCGCGGGACTCCTGGGACGGGGCACACGCCGATCCGGGAAGCGATCGGGATTTTGAAGGCGGGAGGTTACGATGGCTGGCTGACCATTGAGGCCTTCGGAAGGGCCTTGCCGGCGCTGGCAGCGGCGACGAGGGTGTGGCGCGACTTCTTTCCGAGCCGGGAAGAGGTCTATGAGAAAGGCTATCGTTTGATTCGCGAAACCTGGGACGCGGCTTGAGGATACCCGGGGACACTGAAAAACTGAAAGAACTCCGATGAGAACCACGATGTTGTTTTTGAGATTGAGTGCGGCTTGCGCCATTGGCGCGGTCGCAGGAACCGCCGGCGCCGAAGAGGGATGGGAGTCCTTGTTCGACGGCGAGACTTTGAAGGATTGGGATGGGAACCCGAAGTTTTGGAGCGTCCAGGATGGCGCCATTACGGGGGAAACGACCAAGGAAAACCCGACCGAGGGCAACACCTTTCTGGTCTGGACCGGCGGCGAAGCGGGCGATTTCGAGTTGAAGTTGCAATACCGATTCCTGCGCGGCGACGCAGACGCTCCGGCAGGCAACTCGGGGATTCAGTACCGGAGTTTCCGGCTCGATGGAGCGCCAGACGCGTGGCGGATAGGCGGTTACCAGGCCGATATGGAAGCCGGCGACACGTGGTCGGGGATTCTCTATGGCGAGAATTTCCGGGGCATACTGGCCAAGCGGGGCGAGAAGACGGAGATTGGCGAGGATGGCGCTCCCAAGGTGGTCGAGCAATTTGGAGAAAGCGCGGAGATCCAGGGGAAGATCCACAAGGAGGATTGGAACGAATATCACATCACCGCGGAAGGTTTTCATTTCGTTCATCGGATCAACGGAACGGTGACGGCAGAGTGCACGGATAACGACACGGACATGCGGCGGGCTTCGGGTTTGTTGGCCCTGCAGTTGCATGCGGGTCCTCCGATGAAGGTGCAGTTTCGCGAGATTCAGTTGAAACGGGCAGGATCTGTTGAGGAGGAAGTGCAGGCGACCGCAGAAGACAGCGTTGCGGAGGAAGCGGCGACGGAGGAAGCGGCGACGGAGGAAGCGGCGACGGAGGCAGTGGCGACGGAGGAAGTGGCGGCGGAGGAAGTGGCGGCGGAGGAAGCGGCGGCGGAGGAAGTGTCGGCGGAGGAAGCGGCGGCGGAGGAAGCCCCGGCGGAGGAAGCACCGGCGGAGGAAGCACCGGCGGAGGAAGCCCCGGCGGAGGGTTTGGTGATCGAGCTGCGGGGCGACGGAATGCTGCGTGTGAAGGGTGTCGAGCTGGCGCTGGACAAGGCCGGGGAAGTCCTCGCCGCTCATGCCGGCGAAGCTGGGAAAGGAGTTATCTTGCGGGCTACGGCGGAGACGCCCATGGAGCAGGTTCGCGGCGTCGTGGAGGCTTGTCATGCGGCGGGTCGCTTCAAGGTCACGCTGCGATTGGTGAAATGACCGTGCTGGACCGGGAGCGAGTTCACGAAGGCAGAACAGAGAATCGATAGTCGAACACCCTAACAACATCATGAATCCCCCAGAGCGATCCCGTTCACGCATCATCCAACCCACGCGCCGCGGATTCCTCGGCGCCGGCGCCACGGCTGCGGCCGGTTCGGTGTTGGCCCAGCTTCCGGTGCAATCTTTCGCCCAAGTCGAAGGACGCAGCCGGCTGAAGGTGGCCCTGGTTGGTTGCGGAGGACGCGGAACGGGAGCAGCGAATGAGACCCTGAGCGTCGAGGGAACCGAACTGGTGGCCATGGCCGACGTGTTTCGCGACCGTCTGGACGGCGCCTACGCCCAATTGTCTGGCCGTTTTCAGGACACGGTGAAGGTGACGGATCAATCCAAGTTCATTGGCTTCGATGCCTACCTCAAGGCGATCGACCTGGCGGATGTGGTGATTCTGGCGACCCCGCCAGGGTTTCGGCCGATGATGTTCGAGGCGGCGGTGGACGCGGGCAAGCATGTATTCATGGAGAAGCCGGTGGCCACGGACGCGCCTGGCATCCGGCGAGTCCTCGAAGCGGCGAAGAAGGCGGACGAGAAGAAGCTCAAGGTCGTGGTGGGCTTGCAACGTCATTATGAGACGATCTACCTGGAGACATTGAAACGGATTCAAGATGGCGCGATCGGCGATATCGTTGCGGCGCAATGCTATTGGAACGGTTCTGGGGTATGGGTCCGGGAGCGGCGTCCGGGGCAGACGGAGATGGAATATCAAGTCATGAATTGGTATTACTTCGTGTGGCTGTGCGGCGACCACATCGTGGAGCAACACGTGCACAACATCGATGTGGTGAACTGGTTCAAAGGCGGGCCGCCGGTGAGGGCTCAGGGCATGGGGGGAAGAGAAGTGCGCAAGGGCCGGGATAACGGCGAGATTTTCGACCATCACTACGTCGAGTTCACCTATGCCGACGGCACGATCTGCAACAGCCAATGCCGGCACATTCCAAATTGCTGGGACCGGGTGTCTGAATCCTTTCAGGGAACCCAAGGTCGCGCTGAGCCGGGACGCATCTACGATCTCAAAGGCGAGGGGGTATGGCGGCACCGGGGGGGGCGGGGCGACCCGAATGCCTACCAAGTCGAGCACGACGTGCTCTATCGTCACATCCGGGAGGATATCCCGGTCAACAATGCCTATTACGGAGCTTCCAGCACGATGACGGCGATCCTCGGGCGCTTGTGCACGTATTCTGGCCAATCCATCGGATACGAGGAAGCGCTCAATTCCAACGTGAATCTGTTTCCCGACTCGTTGGCCTGGGACGCCATGCCCAAGGTCGTGCCGGATGCCGAGGGCCGCTATCCGGTGGCCGTTCCTGGGCAGACCAAGGTGCTCTGAGTTTTGTCCGCGCCGCAGCTTTTTTCCGGAACCGCGGACGGCGAGTGTGATAACTGTGCGCCGTGGCCGTGGAAACGGGAAGGCATGTGGTGATCATTGGGGCGGGCGTGATCGGGCTGAGTTGCGCCCGGTCGCTGCTGCGCCGTGGATTTGCGGTGACGGTGTTGGACCGCGGGCCGGGCGACGCGGGCCGGGACGGCTGTTCTTTTGGCAATGCGGGATTGGTCACGCCCAGCCATGTCGTGCCGCTGGCGGCTCCAGGCATGATCACGCGGGGTTTGCGCTGGATGGCCGATCCGGAAGGGCCTTTTGCCATCCGCGCGAGGCTCGACCCCGGTTTGGCGCGCTGGGGTTGGCTCTTTTACCGGGCCTCCCGTCCTGCGCGGGCGCGTGCGGCGATGCCACTTTTACTGGATTTCAGCTTGGAGAGCCGCCGCTTGTTCTTCGAGTGGCAACGCGAGCTTGGGGGATTCGCGTTGGAACCGAGTGGGTTGATCATCCTGTATCGTTCGGCGGAGGCGGAGGAAGAGGAACACCGTTTGGCCGAGGCGGCGCGTTCGCTGGGTTTGGAAGCGAGGAGTCTAACGCCCCAGCAAGTTCGAGAACTGGAACCTGGCGTGGAACTCGATGTGCGAGGGGCCGTTCATTTTCCGATCGATTGCCGGATGGATCCGCGGGATTTTCTGAATCGGTTGGCGCGTGACGTGGAGGAGAGGGGCGGCGTGTTGCGTTGGGGAGACGAGGTCGAGGACATCGCTATGCGCAATGGCAGGGTGGAGCGGATTTACAGCACAGGCGGCGCTGTCGCGGCGGACGAGTTGCTCGTGGCGGGCGGAGCCTGGTCCGGCCGGGTCGCCCGGAAACTGGGGTTGCGTCTGCCCATGCAGGCTGGCAAAGGCTACAGTCTCACCTTGGAGCGCCCTTCCCAGATGCCGCGGGCGGCTCTGCTGTTGTGCGAGGCCCGGGTGGCCGTGACGCCCATGGGCGGGAAGCTTCGATTCGGCGGCACCATGGAGGTCGGGGTGTTTGACGACCGGGTCGATATGCGCCGGGTGCGCGGCATCGTGCGTTCGGTCTCCGGTTATTTGCCGGGCTTTGGCTCTGGAGACTTCCGGGGCTGTCCGGTGTGGACGGGGTTGCGCCCCTGTTCTCCGGATGGCTTGCCCTATGTGGGCCGTTGGCCGGGCCTCCAGAACCTCAGCATCGCTGCCGGACACGCCATGCTCGGCTTGAGTCTTGCCCCGGCGACCGGAGAGATGATCGGCGCAATCCTCGCGGGAGAACGAACTGCTGTGGCGACGGAGCTGCTGGCACCGGACCGGTATGCGTGAAGCGCTCAGCTTTTCGTCCGCGGTTCCGCCTTTAGGGCGTGTTGATTTATTCTGCAACGCCGCGCCGCGCGAGCGCCAGAGTGGAGGCAAGTGTCGCTTCGCGAATGAAAGAGGGGCGCGGCCCTTCGGGTGGAACGTGTTGACAGCGTTGGCTTTGTTACTCGCCGGTCACGAATTTCAATTCGCTCCCTCCTCGTGTCGCGCCAACCCTGCCAACACGTCACGCGCGGCATCACCGAATAAATCAACACGCCCTTTAGGGAGAGATGGGGGTTAGGATCAGCGGGCTTGATTCCACCGGGGGGATCCAGTAGTAGCGAGGTGAATTCTGCTGAAAAGGGAGATGAAAATAAAGAGAACCGGGTTGCTATCCAGGGTGAAGCGGGAGTTTTCCGGCCGGTGCGGGCTGTTTCTTGGGCTCGTCCTCAGCGCTGTGTCGGGCGTGCTGTTGCTGTGGGTCCTTCCGGAGCGGCGCGGAGCGCTTTCGGAAGGGAATTCCCAGACGTCGCGCTTGGTTGGGCCACCCGCTTTGGGCGACCAGCTTGCGGGTTCCGGCAACCGGGGTCCAGTGCCGGAGCGGGTGGTCCCTGTGTCCGAGGCGTCGGTCTTTCAGGAGGATACTGGGAGGCCAGAAGGGCTGCTGACGGCGGAAGCCAGGAAGCGCTTGCAGGAGGCGTTAGCGCGTCTGCGGCATGCTCCGCCGCGGGGTGCTCTGCCGCCCATCGTGGCGCCCGCTCCGGTCGATCCGGCGCTCGTTCCGCGTCCCCAAGCCCTCAGCGCCAAGCAGAATGCGGCGCTGGGACTCTTGCGTTGGCGCAGCGGAAAGGACTTGGATTTTCGGGCGTTCTCTCCCGGAGGAACATTGAGTTATCTGGCGGGAATGATGCTTGAGCCGCCGGCGGAGACCATCGGCGAGGGCCGCTCGCGGGAAGAGGAGACAGCGCGAAGTTTTCTGGCTAAGAACCGCGATCTGTTGCTTCTGAACGATCCGGAGGTGGAACTGCGCTTAGAGCGAGAGGAGAGGGATTCGTTGGGTTATGTGCAATTGCGGTTCTCGCAGCATTACCAGGATCTCCCAGTGTGGCCGGCGGGGCTGACGGTGCAGATCAAGCCGGGAGGAGCGGCATCCCTGTTTACGGGCAATTATGTCGCAACGCCGGAGCATGTAAGGTTGGAGCCGCGATTGTCGCGCGCCGAGGCGCAGGCGCGAGCGGAAGCGGCGGCCGGAGCATCGCTGGACGCTCCGGACAGCGGGCCGGAATTGATCGTGTATGCCGCATCGGGAGACCCGGTCTTGGCCTATAAGGCTGAGATTCATGCCAATCTGTCGGAACATTGGACGGTAATCGTCGACGCGAACGACGGACGCGTGTTGGACCAGATCAACAAGGTGTGCACGGCCGCCGTGGTGGGCAGCGGAACGGATTTGGGCGGGAGTATCCAGCAGATCGATCTGTGGCAACACAACGACGGGTTTTACTACATGGTCGATACGGCGCAGCCGATGTACGATCCGTCGTCGTCGCCTCCTTTCCTTCAGAACTCTCGCGGGGTGATCAAGATCGTCGATGCGGGAGATCAGGAGCCCCAGGGGGCTAACGTAAATTTCACCGACGTGCGATCCAATTCCACCACGACGGGTTTCAGCGCTGAGGCCGTGAGCGCTTCGGTCAATCTTGCCCGTGTCTACAATTACTATCGAGAGCGCTACAACCGGAACTCGATTGATGGACAAGGCGGCTCGATCTTGGGCGTGGTCAACGTCAGGATGGACAACGCATTTTGGAACGGAACCTTTATTGCCCTGGGCAACGGCGACACTTGGGCCAACTCTCTCGATTTTGATGCTCACGAAATGACCCATGGGGTGATCTCGCGCACATCGAACTTGGTCTACCAGAACCAGAGCGGCGCGTTGAACGAGGCCTTTGCGGACATCTTGGGCGAGGGTTGCGAGGCGCATTATCAGAACGGCAACCTCGATTGGATCCTGGGATCGGGTTTAAGCCGGGGCCTTCGATCGATGCGAGACCCGGCATCGATTCCGATCGGACCAGGGATCGCCACGCCCTACCCGAAAAAGATGAGCGAGTTCCTAACGACGACGCATCCGGATCCGGTCATTGCCAACATTGTGCAGCGCGATAGCGGCGGCGTGCATTTCAATAGCTCCATCATCAACCACTGCTTCTATCTGCTGACGACGGGACTGCCGGGCGCGATCGGGCTCGATCAGGGCTTACAGATTTTCTATAGGACAGTGACGACCAAGTTGAATCAACAATCGACGTTCATCGATTGCCGGTTGGGCTGCATCGCCTCGGCGACTGAACTTTTCGGAGCGGGATCGAATCAAGCGACGAAGGTGGCGGAGGCGTTTGACGCGGTGGAGATTTACGATCAGCGGCCGCCGTCCATGCCCAGCCCGATTCCTGTGGTGAGTTCCAATGACAATACCTTGTTCACTTACACGCCGGACTTCTTCACGCAGTTTTTGGGAAGATTGGAACTGGCGCAGGGCGACGGGCAAGTGGGCGTTCAACTCGGCTCATCCACCGTGAACGCCGGATCGACGCCTTCGGTAAGCGGCGACGGGAGTTTCGCCATCTTTGTCGATGCGGCGTTCGACGCGGTGATTGTCGACACTCTGACCGGCGAATCCGAGGCTCTTGGGCTCGCAGGTCAGGTCTACTCGGTGGGCATGTCGGCCAATGGAGAGACTTTCGGATTCGTGTTTCTCGATCAGCTTCTCAATCCGGCGAACCGCGTGTCGGTGATCGACATCGCCACTGGCGCCGCGGTGGAATACGACTTGGCGGCGCCCATCTATGATCAACGCGGCACGAACACTGCAAGCCCGATCCTGTTTGCTCACGTTCTCGATTTCACGCCGGATTCCCGGTATCTGTACTACGACGCATTGAATCGCATCGTCCTCGAGTCAGGATACACGGAGGATCTTTGGAGCATCTACTTCATTGACCGTGAATCGGGCAATACCTACGTGGTCATTCCGCCGATCCCCGGCGCGAACGTGGGGAATCCGGCCTTGGCGCAAGCGCACAATCACTATTTGGCCTTCGAGGCTGTGGATGGTTTCGGAGTGCATTATCTGTATGCGGCCGATCTGGTCGACGGAGGCGTGAACAGTTTGGGAGCGATTGCAGGAGGGACGTCGATGCCGTTCTTCTCACGACCCGGTTACAACGGGGACGACGGCGCGCTCGTCTACACGGATTACAGCTTTGACGCATTCATCGGTTGGATTCCGCGGGTGGACCATGTTCCGATGGCGGCGAATGGCATCGAGACGAGCGGTCAGGCGCAGATATGGTTGAACACGGCCGTGGTGGGCACGCCGACGGTGCGGGGAGTGATTTACCGGCGGGGGGTCTACCAAGGGCTTCCCACGGTTACGGCGGCGGTCGTCGATGGGACGGCGTCGGAGGAGGGTGGCGACCAGGCGGTGTTCCGAGTGTCGCGCACGGGGGACACCGGAAGGGCATTGAACGTGATCTGTCTTTTGACGGGATCGGCGGAGAATGGCGTCGATTACGAGCGGGTTCCGTTAACAGTCGATATACCGGCGGGGCAAGCTGCTGTGGATATTGTGATCCATCCGATCGACGACGGCGAACCGGAACCGGAAGAGCAGGTCGTGTTGACCTTGACGGAGGCGACGCATTACACGCTGGGAAGTCCGGTGAGCGCTCAGGCGGTCTTGATAGATAACGATGAGCTGCTGGGAGAGACCTTCGCTTCGTGGGCGGCCGGGAACGGAATTGCCGCTGACGATTACACGGGCGACCCTGACGGCGATTTGCTGGTTCACCTGATCGAGTATGGATTGGGGCTCGATCCGCGGGAGGCGGATGCCAGCGATTGGGTGACAGTTTCCATCACCGAAGCAGGCGGGGAACGCTATTTGACGCTCGACCTGCGACGGGCGCGGAAGGCCTCCGACTTGGAGTATGCGGTCGAGGTGTCGCCGGGGTTGGAGCCGGTACGATGGGCCTCCGGGGCGGCGGCGATCCTGGTGTTGGAGGACAGCGAAACCCGGCTCCGGGTGCGCGACCAGACGCCGGTGACGCCGGGTCAGCCTTTCCGCGCCATGCGGCTCCGGGTGGTGAAGGAGGATTGATGTCAGAAGTGGTCAGTGGCCGGTGGTCAGTGGTCAGTGGTCAGTGGGACGGCTGGGGCCGAATGACGAGGCATGCCCGGCTCTCGCGGAGGTCCCATTGGGGGCAAGGCGGGGTTACTCACAAGCTTCAAGCACGCGGTTGCTCATGCCTGAGAGGAGTCCACGGGCTGTAGGCTTATGCGTCCGGAAATGTGAAAGCCGGAGCCTCGAGGAGGCGGAATCCTTCGACGCCCTCGGCGACGGCGAGGATGCGGTCAAAGGGGACTTGCTCGAGCTGTTGGCGGATCCCGGAGGCGGGCCAGAAGATCTCGACTTGGGTAATGCGTTCGGCTTTTCCCAGGCCGATGGTTTGGCGCAGCGGATTGGATCCAAAACTGCCGCCGCTGTTGACGCGGCGGGTCATGACGCGGCGGGCGCCATTGGGTTCTTGGACCTCCACACGAATCTGTGCGCCGATTGCGGAACGGTTGGAGCGGGAGCCTTCGAGGCGCAAGGCGATCCAGCGATTTCCGAAGCCCGGATTCTCGAACAAGGCGTCTCGGTAGCGATCGCCGAGGTAAGCTCCCCCTAACTGCTCGAACACATCTTCGTCGCCGTCGTGGTCGAGATCGGCGAAGGCGATGGCATGACCCTTTTGGATATGTCCGAAGCCGCCGGTCATGGTGACATCCTCGAAGCGTTCGCCCTCGCGGTTGAGCCACATTTGGTTGGGAAGCAAGCTGTCGAAGGAGGGATCTCCTGTGCCGAGATAGAAGTCGGGGAAGCCGTCGGCATTGAGGTCCCCGAAATTGGCGCCCATGGGCAGCATCGGGACCTCGAGACCAGCTTGGGCGGCGACATTGTCGAATCCGCCCTTGCCGTTGTTGCGGTAGAGCGCGGCGAACTCCATTTGCGCCGGGCGCCCGAGATGAAAGGCGGCGTGGTTGTAAATCTCGCCGTCGTAGGAGGAGACGAAGAGATCGAGATGTCCGTCGTTGTCGAAATCCCAGAACCAGACCGGAAAGCTGTTGATGGGGCGTTGGACGTTGAGGGCAGCCGCGAGGTCGGTGAAGGTTCCATCGCCGTTATTGCGGTAGAGGCGGTTGGGTCCCTCGAGGTTTGAGATGTAAAGGTCTGGGTAGCGATCGCCGTCGTAGTCGCCCCAGGTCACACCTTTGGTGAAAGCGAAATTCTCGACTCCAGCGGTTGGAGCCACATCAGTGAAGGTTCCGTCTCCGTTGTTGCGAAAGAGTTGGCAAGGAGCGCGAAAGGCCATGGTGGTCTCGTTTCCGATGAAGAGATCGAGGTCACCATCGAGGTCGTAGTCTGCCCAGCCGGCGGTTTGGGTAGGATAGTGGGCTTCGCCGAGCCCTGCGGCGAAGGTGACGTCGGTGAAGGAGATGGTTCCCCCGGGGCCGGTGGGCCCGTTGTTGCGGAGCAGGGAGTTGGGATGCCCGCCGTTTGGTCCGAGCCAGGCTCCGCGCAGGATGAAGAGATCGAGCCAGCCATCGTTGTCGAAGTCGGCTTGGACGGCGTTGAGCCCGCCGAAGAGCCCGGTGAGGCCCGCATCGGGTCCGCATTCGCGGAAGGCCCCGGCGCCGTCGTTGAGGAAGAGTTTGGGTTCGCCCGCGCTGTCCCAGGTGGTGGTGAATATGTCCAAGTAGCCGTTGTTGTCGAAGTCGTCGACGACGGCAGCTCCCGCCAAGCTAAAGGTGTCGAGGCCCACATTTCCGGAGATATTGGGGAAACGGGGAAAGTCCGTCTCGGGGTGAAAGAACTTCTCGGGGATGCGGACGCTTTCCGGAATGCCGTGGGGATACTCGCCGAGGGTCATGGCGGCGATGTTGAGGAGCCAGACGGAAGCGAAGTATTGTTGTTGATCCGCGGGACTGATTTTGTGGAGGGCCTCGATGGCGGATTGCGAACCCTCGCGCCGCGTATGGATGCCGCCTCCCTGGATGGGCACGATGCAACTGTCCGGGGTGTGAAGGGCGCAGCAGTTCTGGGTTTCTCCGTAGCGCATGTAACCGACGGCGAGTTGAAAGTGGGTATCCTGGGCGTATTTGGGGCCGATGATGGATTCCACCTGGGGAAGGAGTTTGCGGGCTTCTTCGAGGAGAGCGATGCCTTCTTCTTCGTTGCCGAGCTTGAGTTCGGCGACGCCGAGCAGGCGTTGAATCCGCCATCGCTCGACTGGAGGAGCTGTTGCCGGCAAGGTATGCAGTTGTTCGCGAAGGTTCCGGGCCTGGGCGTCGCCCAGGTAGGAGTTCTCGTCAGGGGTGCGGTCCCGGATATCGGCCAGGAGGCTGAGCATGCGCTGGTGGCTTTCGGCGTGAGCGGGAAGGACAGCGGGCTGCGAGGTCCCGCCGGAAGTTGGCGAGGGTGGCGGCGAAACTTTGCGGCAGGCGCTGGTCCATCCGGCGACAGTGAGCGCGCCAAGGAGGACCGCGAGAGCAAACCTGAGTGGGAGGGATGTGCCGCAGGAGCGACTTGGGGAGGTCCGGCGGCGGGAAAGCATTAGTCAGCGGGTTCAGTTAGGGTAATCGCGGCGGCGGGAAGTTGCGCGGCATGGGTGGAACGGCGTCCATTGGGCCAGCGGACCTCGACTTCGAGGGCGCCGGGGTCCGGGCTGGCGCCGAAAAAGAAGACCGGGCTCGATTGGGAGAGATAGCCCGATCCGGCCGAGACTTCGGCGGTCTGAACAGGGAACTTTTCACCCCGCAGGGTGACGCGGGCTCCGACGCAGGTGGGATTGCCAGGGTGACCTTGGAGACGGACTGAAAACGGCGTCCCGGCGATGAGGCGATTCTCGAAGGGATAGACGGGACCATTGTTGGTGGCTATGAGCAGGTCCGGCCGGCCATTGCCGTCGAGGTCGGTGATGACCAAGCCTTTGGCGTCGGTGGGCACAAGAATACCCGAGGTCCGAGGTCCGATAGCGGAGAAGGAGCCGTCGCCAGCTCCGCGCAGAACGAGACTGACGCCTCCATCCATGTGCCCAGTTTCGGGTTGGGGAGCGAAGAAATTCTGGGCGAGAACCAGATCGGCATGACCATCGGCATCGAAGTCGGTGATGGCGACTCCGAAAGCCGGCGCGGTCTGGGCCAAGCGGGGCAAGGGAACGGCGCGGAAGACTCCGTGGCCATCGTTGAGAAAGGCGATGTGTTCGAGGTAATGGGCCTCGAGCCGGAATGCGGCGGAAATTCGATCCTCTGAATACACTTCCGTGAGGGTTGAGGAGGCGAAATTGTGGAAGGTCTTCAGTTTCTCCCGGACGGAGGGCATGGCGTGGCTGGAGCAACTGAGACCCCGGCGGGGGAATAGCGATTTTCCTTCAAACTTCGCCTCGACAATGTTCCGTTTCCCGCTTCCATCCATGTCTCCGTAGAAGAGGAGTTCCGGCTTTTCAGGGCTGGCTTTGTATTGGGTGTTGAGACCGAAATTGGTTGCGACGAAATCGATATCGCCATCGTGATCGAGATCGTGGGCGGCGAGGCCGTTCCACCAGCCGGGCATCTCTGCCAATCCGGCTTCGACGGTGCGCTCGATGAGAACCCGTTCGTTGCCGGAGGAACTGGCTTGATTTGAGAAAAGGCGGAGAGGGCCCCATTCACAGGCGACGAGGAGGTCGATCCAGCCGTCGTCGTCGACATCCGTCCATAAGGCGGCGGTGACGAGGCCGGCATCGCGCAGTCCGGGCGCAACGCGCTCGGGCGCTTCGAGGAACTTGGGCGCACCTGGTGTGGAATGATTGATGAGCAGGATGCTGGAGGGCGTTTCCGGGTAGGCGCCGGGGATGACGCGGGCTCCGACGAACAGGTCGAGGTCGCCGTCCCGGTCGAAATCCGCGGCGACGACACAACTGCCGCTGTCGCGGCGTTCTGGAAGGGCATAACTGGCGTCCTCGAACTCGCCTTTACTGTTGTTGAGGTAGAGCCGGTCGGAGAGGGAAGGGTCTTGGGGCGGACATTCGACGCTTCCACTGACGACATAAAGATCGAGATCGCCGTCGCGGTCGGCATCGAAAAAGAGCGCGCCGAGGTCTTCCCGGCCGGCGTGCGCGGCCAGGGCTGGCGCAGGGCGGACGACGAACTGGCCGTCCCGGTTTTCGAGCAGGCGTCCGGCTTCCCCCTTTGCGCCGCCGTGAAAGAGGTCTTCGTCGCCGTCTCCATCGATGTCGCCGACGGCGAGACCCGGTCCGAGCAAAGAGTGCCGGTAAGGAAGCAGGGGCTGGCGGGCGTAGTCGTCGTAATCTGTTTCGCGATGCACGGCGTCCTTGATCCGGTTGGAGAAAGCGAACATGGGCGCCGGTCCGTTTTCACCTACGGCAGGGTTGCGAGCGGGAGTGATGGCGGCGGGAGCTGTGGAAGGCTCCTTGATGGTGTAGAGGCGGCCGGATTGGAGGCCGGTGAACTCTTGCCGGGCTCCGCTGGGCCACTCAAGGATCAGGCTCTCGACTTGGGAGACTGTCCCGAGGCCGAAATGGAGGAGGGGCTCGTTGCTTGAGACGAAGCCCGTAGCCGGCATGAGCTGCCGGATTTGTTGGATGCCGCCGGCGCGCAGGGTCGCCTTGGTTCCGATGCCCTGTGTGTTTCCGGAGGATCCCACGAGCCGAATTGCAATGCGCTGACCCAAGCCCAGATCGTTGCGATAGATCGAGACCGGCTCGTCGAGATTGGCCACGACCAGATCGAGATCGCCGTCGCCATCGAGATCGCCGGTTGCGGCGGCATAGCTCATCCCCACGTGATCGATGCCCCAAGCTTCGGCGGCGTCGGCGAAGCGGACATCTCCGAGATTACGGTAGGCAATGTTGCGCTCGCGACGCGGGGGGAACGTCTCCCAATAGTCCCACTCGGTCATCTCGTATTGGCGCTTTGCCGTCATGGCGTTGTCCGAGTCGTTGAAGCTGCGGGCGACTCCATTGGAAATAAACACATCCAAGAGCGAGTCGTTGTCGAAGTCGGCGAATTTCACGGCCCAAGTCCAGTCGCTGCTGCTGACGCCGGCCATGAAGGCGACTTCGAGGAAGCGGGGAGTGCCCGTGCCCAGGAAGAGGGCGTTGCGCATGTATTGGCGCGGGACGGCGCTCACAAGAAACTGGCGGAACTGACCCATCTCCCCCATGGTCGATTTCGACGCGTAATGGGTGGTGCCGGCCATGTCGGTGACGAGGAGATCGAAGCGGCCGTCGTTGTTGATATCGCCGAAATCGGCGCCCATGGAGAACCAAGTGGTGTGGGGCATGGTGAAGCGGATGACGTCGGTGAAGGTCCCGTCGCCGTTGTTATGATAAAGTTTATCGGCTCCGCGGAAATCGTTAGCCTCGTGGAGATCCATCCAGCCATCGCCGTTGTAGTCCCACCACGTTGCGGAATTGGTGATGCCGCGTCCGGCGATGCCGGCGGCGGCGCTGACATCGGAGAAGCGAATCTGGCCGTCCGCGTCCGGACCCTCGTTGCGCATCAGATAGTTGGCGCGACCGGCATTGACGAAGGCCGGGTTTCCGGATTCGTTGATGCGGATGTCATAGAATTTTTCGAACTCGGGCAGAACATAGTACTTTCCGTCCTTTTGATAGACGGGAGGATCTTGAGGCATTCCTCCATCCGGTTTGAATTCGTTGCACTGGAGGAAGAGGTCGATGTCGCCGTCGCGGTCGTAATCGCAGAAGGAAGGCATGAGGCTGGCGTCGACGATATCGAGTCCGAAGTCGCGAGCGGCTTCACGGAACCGGGGAACGCCGCCGCTTCCGGCGCCCTCGTTCAAGAAGAGAAGATTGGGGGCGTCGTAGCAGCCGACATAGAGATCGAGATCGCCGTCCCCGTCGATATCGATCATAGCGCAACCGGTGGACCACCGGTCTGGAGCATCGACTCCGGAGTCCGCTGCGGTCTCGGTGAAGGAAAGGTCGCCGGTTTGCAGGTAAAGACCGTTCGGCCGGGGTCCGTTGGTGAGATAGAGATCGGGTTTTCCGTCGCCGTTGACATCTCCGATGGCGACGCCTCCGCAGGCAAAGCCATTGATGTAAAGTCTTTTGAGGGGATGACGGATGTCGATGGGATTGACGAAATCCACCCCGGTTTGTTCCGGGCTCAGAAGAACGAAGCTCGCGCTGTCGCGGGCGGGACGAAGCGGTGTGGACTCGATTGGAGGAACGGCCGCCTGGGAAGAGGTCCAGCTCCAGCCGGCGAAAAGAAGGAGCGGCGCGAGAGCCGTGGAGAGGCGTGTGATCATGGGATTGGGGGTAGACTGAACGCTAATGGGGCGGTTGCGAACTCCATAGACAAAACGGAGTCTTCGAATTTTCTCAAGTTTGCTCGATCCGCACGACGAAACCGTATGAGAGAAATGCGGGCTTGCCGGGGAAGCCCTGAGCAAACGGGAAATAGGGCTCGAGGACTGCGGTCTATCGCGGGCGCAGGTCATTGAGGGCCCAGTCGTATGGGGTGAAAGAGATCTTGACCTTGCCGCCCGCCTTGGCGATGGCGGCGGAATCGGCTGCGTTCATGAACCTGGCGACATAAGCAGGGAGTTTCGATTCTTTGTCGACGAAGCCGGCCCGGTACCATTCGAAGACGGGGGAGAGGTGGAGGGTGTTTGTGGCGGCGTCAAAGCGGTTCGCTGTCGCGGAGGTGCTGATCGAGCACGAGGGCAAAGCGCGGATGGGTGTGGTCGAAAGCCTGAGCGAGCTGTGGCGCGGCCGCCAGGAGGGCCAACGCGCTGAGGACGGAAAAGAGGCGGCGGTTCATGCGGGTGGAGGGTTTGGATCTGGACGTGAGGCGGACGGGATTCTGAAGAGATCGGCGACCAGGGCAGCCGCGACAAGCCCAAACTCGAGGGGACGCAGCCAAGGGGGATGTTCAAAACCGTGCAGGACGGCGTCGCCCAGGTTCTGTCTGGTTAGGTAGCTGAGACTCACAGCGGCCAACAGAGTGATTCCGGTAGAACTGGGCCCGAGGGCGACAAAAGGAAGCAGCCAGAGGGCGTACCAGGGATTGAAGACGGGAGAAAGCAGGAAGAGCAGTCCGTAAAGAAAAGCCAAAGCGGTGGGCAGAGGCAACCGGCCGGGAAAACGCTGATGGAGCAGAAAAAGGACGACAGCGCCGGCGAGGAGCAAGGCGGAGCAGAGACTGCGTGCCGCCTGTGGAGAGAGGGCCCATGCGATGACGGCATAGATTGAGGAATTGAATTCCCATTCGCGGGCGAAGATTTGCAGGCCGGTGAGATCGGCCCAACTGCCTTGAATGAGGAACGGCAGATAACAAGCGAGCAGGGTTACGGCAAACGCGGTGGGCGCGGAAAGAGGTTTTCTCCAGAGCAAGAACGGCGCCGAGAGGAGCGCGGGAAGCCTGGCGGCGGCGGCGGCGGCGCAGAGAATGCCGGTCAGCACGGGGCGACGGCCCTGCCCGGCGAGCAACGCCCAGGCGAGCAGGCAGACGGCCAGGGCTTCCGGGTGAGCATTGAATGAGGTCTCGAAGACGCTCAGAGGGCACCAGGCCGCGAAGAGAGCCGCGCGAAAGCCGGAGCCGTTGCTCGAACCCAGTTTCCAGAGGGCAGCCAGGAGCAAGGCGTCGGCGGCCAAGAGGAGGAGTTTCCAGGGCCAGATTCGGGCCGGAGCTAGCAGGTAGGAACTCAGGAAACCCGTCTGGACCACGGGACCGTAGACGGTGGGCAGGCCGGGATAATTGATGTGATCGAGAATCGCGGCGAAAGAGTCCGGCAGATCTTCATCCTGAAAGTGATCAGCGGGAGCGGTCGCGTAGGGATTTCCGGAGACGGCGAAGCTGCGGCCGTCCCAGAGGAACCGGTAGTGATCATCTTCCAAGATGGGGTCGGCGAAAAGCCCGGCGACACGGAAGGCGACGCCGCAGATGACCCACACGAGCGCATAACGGCGGCCGGCGTTTCGCCAGACCCAGAGCGCAAAGGTCCATTGCAGCGCGAGGATGACGAGAAGCCAAACGGCCATTGACGCCGGAGGCGCGTGTGAAAGCCGGGCGAGAAACGCCCATCCTCCCAAGGCCAAAACGGGCAGGAGGGCGGACAGGATCGCGCGTCCCCCGCGTCGCGGGCCCGCCTTGGGAAACGACACCTGAGCGGCGACCATCATCCGCCGGAACCGGACGGAACTGCGCCGTCGCGCACGGTTTTCAGGTTACTTGGTCCAGTAAACCGGTTCGGGGGAGGGCTGGAGCGCAGGAGCCCCTGACTGACCGCCGAAGGGAATGGTGATGGCGAAGAAGGCGATGAGCTTGTCGCCCGTGTTGCGCCCGTCCACCGAGGCGGCGATACCCACTTGGTAGGAGCGTCCGCCGGAATCGGTGTAGGCTAAGGTCCCTTCAAGGAGTTGATTGATCTCACGCAAGGCGGGAAAGCCGTGGGCGGATCCGGCGGCGGGGTTAAAGCCAGGGCCTTCGATGTCGAGACCGTCTTCGGATTCGACGTGCCGATAGGCAATCGTGGCGGTGATTGCGTCGTTGCTCGAGTAGATCTCGGGGAAGCGTTTGAAGAGCCCGATCGATCCGAAAATGTCGTCGGGAACCGGGCTTTCCCGGAAGCGATAGCCGATGTCTCCAAACGCACCGAAGCCCGAGTCGCCGAACGATTTGGCGAAGAGCAGCGAAGATTCGAAGGCGTCGGCTCCGTCACCCGCCGAAAATGGGGTGTTTTCGTCATAAGTTCCGGCGATGATGCCGCCGATGCGTACGGTCAGGGAGGGCAGGTATTCCGTCTCGTTCAGAAAGCGGTAGCGCAGGCCGAAGGAAGTGTCGGCGAATCCATCGTCGCCGTCGTCGAAAGTGGTGGTGCTGGAGGTGACGGTGTAACCGAAGGCGACATCCGCAGCGAAGTTATCCGTGAGCCCGAATTCGATCGCGAGAAAGGCGCTGTACTGGTCGAGGTCTTCTCCATTGTCTTTGAGGGGACTCACCAAGGATTCCCCGACCCAGAACTCGTCGAAGGTGGAATAGGTGAAGCTGGGAGTGACAAGCCATTCGCCTTTTGCAGGCAGCCAGGCGGATTGTGCCGAAAGGGGACAAGCGGAGCACAGGCTCAATACGGTGAGCGCAGCAGCCGCGAAAAGGGGACCAGGAATTCTCATAGCCTAGAGATTGAAAAAGCCGTGGGCGTTACTTGCCGAAGCGCTGATTGACGTAGTATTCGAGTGCTTGGAGTTGGTCGGGAGTCAGCCTTCCGGCGAGCGCTACAAGATCGCGCTTTTTCGCGGTGCGTTTGGGAAGTTGGGCCTGGAGCATCGTGAGCCGTCTGCTTTGCGCTTCCCGGTTTTCGTGGGCCTGGAGGGGAACTTTGTTGGTGAAAATGCGTTGGCCATAGGAGTAAAGGGCGCGGTCGCCCCCGGAATCCTGTGCGCGCGGCGGCGGGGGGGAGGAGCCCCGGTAAGTTCCCGACGCATGAAGCGGCGAGGCGGCCAGCGCAAAGGCGCCGAAGGTCAGCGCGGCGAGCAGGAGTTTGATGTGGGAATTCATGATTTGGAGTGGGTATCGGATAGGATTACAGCGGATGGCAATCTTGAGGCAGTTACTTTGCGCTGAAAATCGACTTGCTGGCAGGGTTTGACCGGACAGGAATTCTTGCGACTTGTTCGACGGGCAGCGGCGGGACTCGAAGCGGATCACTCGTGGGGCGTGGCCTGATAGAAGCGCGTGCGGGCCAAGGGGGCGTTGATGTCTTGGAAGACGATTATGCCTGTGGAGGACGACAGCGTAGCCAGAGTTTCCCAGGTTTCGAGATCATTGGAAGCTTGAATGGTGTAGTCAGTGTCCGGCGTCCCAGTGAATTCCAACTCGGTGGCGCTTCCTTCTCTGCGGATCGAGGTAAACTGAAGGGCGTCGAGCGGTTGCAGGAAGTAGGCGAGCACGTGATGTCCAATGGCGTATCCGCTCGCCTGCGCGTGGAGGTTGCCCGAGGGCCAGTGGATTCCGCCGAAGATCCGGCTGATGCCAGCGTCGTCCGCCGCCGCGCCAAAGCTGTGATAGGTGCGGATCACCCCCGAAAGTCCATCGCTCTGCGTGGTGAAAGTGATGTCGTCGGACCCAAAAAAGCCGGCTAGGACGGTGGCGGCGGACCGGCTGAAGGTGCTGTGGCCCGAGGTGTATTCGGGGAAGGGCGGTGTCGGGATGTAGGAAGACCACTCGGGATCTGCTTCAGTTTCCGGATTTCCGTCGGTATCGGCTTCCCGGATGGCGGTGACCGGCCGCCAGTAATCGTAGACAAATTTGCAGTCCCAAGCGGCGATGGCAGCGTCGGCCACAGCCATGCCGAGAAGGGCGAAAAGCCGGGCGTTCTCGGCCAGGCTGGCGCCTTGCACGGCGCCCACGTCTTGGGCGATGACGTTCCAGTGACCCGGAGGGGTGGCGGTGCCGGGGTTGTCTGCCCAGAAATCGGCGACCTCGGATTGATCCTCGGTGCGGAGGGCGCTGACGACACCTCCATAGTTCTTCACCGTGTTGAACTCATAGGAATAGGCGGCGGTATCGAGCTGGGGCGGAGTCTGGGGGCGGACCAGGGCGGCATCCGTTACGGCGAAGGGGACGACTAGTCCCCAGTTAGGCAAGAGGGCCGAAGCGAACCCCGGGGGCGTCGGACGCCATCGGCCGGGGTCGGCGGACGGGGTGTATTCGACGATGTCGTTTGAACCGTCATTGGCGCGGAGCGCCAGCATCGCGTCCGCCGTCATTTCTCCCCAGGCGATGCCGCCGGTCTTGGGCGGACCATCGGGTATGGCCGCCAGGCTGCTATCGTAGAGCGGCGTGAAGTGGGCCGCTTGCGTGTCGGGATTTGGAAAGAGCGAGGAGAGGACGCGGTTGGCGGCGGCACTGATGGCGGCCTCGATGGACGAACCTTCCGGAGCCATCTCCTGCACGTGATAGGGCCGGTGAGTGCGCTGAATTCCGTTCGCCGCATCATAGATGGCGAGGTGGGTCATCGCCATGCCGCGCGAGGCCCAGGGCGGGTTGGTGCGCTCGGTGCGGATGGCATCGAGCAGGGCGTTGTTCCAGTCGGTGACGAGATCGCCGAAGGCGGATGCGCAAAGCCCGAAGAAGATCAATGAGGCCAAGCTGAACCGGTGACGTTGCATAGAGGATGGAGAGATGGAATCAGAGGCGGACAGGAGACACTCCGCCGGGCCCGGGTCCACGACGAAGTCCGGGGCGCGGAAAGCCACCGGCAGGAACCGTTTAGAGCGTATGCGTTTTCGGGAAACGGCAAAGATGCGAACCCCCGGTTTCAAAGGATGAAACGGGTTGTGGACAATGCCAAAAATCAAGGAATCGATGCCGGCGAACCGTTATTCTGGGAACGCTGCGGATTAGCCCACATTTCTCATACACTTTCTGCTGTGGCGCGCTGCGTCCTATCCTGCCTTCGTTCTGCGTGCCTCGGCCTTTGAACAGGGTCTACTCACCCGGCTCTGCGCCCTCGGCTGCGCGCGGCCTTGCCGTCGCTGCGCTCGGCCCTGCGGGGAACCCCAGAGGGGCTTGGCTGTCTCGCTCCGCTCGGGACCCCGCGCCCGTTTGTCAACGTTTTTATTTTGTGTCTGACACATCACCTCGCAACGAAACGCTATGAGACATGCGGGTTAGCGCCGCAGGACCAGCGGCGGACCGCTGACTCCGGAGGCGCCCAGACCGCGGACGGCGATGGCGACCGGATTCCCCGAGAGAGAGATATCGCGTTGCGAGCCGGCAGCCACACGGTTCAGGCGCCAAGTCGATTCTCCTTGCTCGATGCTTTGCACGGCCCACCATCGGGCGTCGCCGCCGCGCCCGCCGTCGACCCGGATCCGGACCGGTTGTTCGGCGGTGATTCGGACGGAGGGCGCCTTAGGCGCTCCGCGTCCCAGCCAGGGACTGGCCGGAACGAGGGCGCGCCCGGCGTAAGGTCCCTGGGCCAACAGATTGGATAATCCACCGCGATTCTGCATGACGGGTTTCACACTCCAATGGACGTGGCCACTCGATCCCCGGGGCAGGGCGCGGCGCGTGACCTCGATCTGCCGGATGATTTCCGAAGCGGGACGGCCGTCGGCATCGCCACCGCTGCCGATGCGGCTCGAGGCCATTCCGGGCCAGACGTGGCGCTGGCGCCGGTTTTGTTCCGACCACCAATCGACCAACACGGGAAAGCTTTGTTTGGCTGGCTGGATGCGCCAGTAGAGTTGCGGTGAGAAATAGTCTGCCCAGCCGTTGTTCAACCACTTGCGCGAGTCGGCATAGAGATCCGCATACGCGTCGAGATCGGCCTGGATGCTGCGCGGATTGCCCGGACGCCAGATGCCGAACGGGCTGATTCCAAACTTCACCCAGGGTTTTTCGGCCTTGATGGAACGATAGAGATCGCTGACGAAGCGGTCGATGTTGTCGCGACGCCAATCGGCCCGGTCTTGCCTTCCGCCGTGTTTCCGGTAGGTGGGGTCGTCAGGGAACCCGGCGACCACGCGTCCGCCTTGTTTGACTGGGTACGGGTAGAAGTAATCGTCGATGTGGACGCCGTCGATATCGTAGCGCCGGACGACATCGCGGATGATGCCGATCGAGTATTGGCGCACCCAGGGATCGCCGGGGTCGAGCCATTTCTGGTTGTTGTAGGAGCGCACGGCCTCGGGATGGGTGCGTGTGACGTGATTGGAGGCGACGCCGCCCTGGGTGTTGACCAGGGCCCGGAAGGGGTTGAACCAGGCGTGGAGTTCGATGCCCCGCCGGTGGGCTTCCGCGACGGCGAAGGCGAGGGGGTCGTAGGAAGGGGAGGGGGGTTGGCCCATGCGGCCGGTGAGGAAGGCGCTCCACGGCTCAAGGCGCGAAGCATACAGGGCGTCGCAGCCCGGCCGCACTTGGAGCAGAATCGCGTTGAGCCCGAGGCCCTCGGCCCGCTCGAGGATGCCCAGCAGTTCGCGCTGCTGTTGGCCCGCGGAGAGTCCTGGCCGGGAGGGCCAATCGATGTTGTAGACGCTGGCCACCCAGGCGGCGCGGAACTCCCGGGGCGGTTCGGGCACGTTCTCACGAACGGGTGTCCAGGCATGGGCAGGGACGAGCGGAAAGAGGAGGAGAGCAGCGGCGGCGGCTTCCGTTGCGACTGCGATCGGGCGACGGTGGCGGGGTCCGGGCATGAGGGCGAGTATAATGGCGAATCGGAGCCGGGGCAGGGAAAACTCGGTATTGAAGAGCGGGGCGCCTGGACCGTCTGCGTGGGAGACCGGCACTGCCTACGCACCGATCGGGCCGAGGCATTGGCGTTGAATGTTTTCATGCGTTTGGAGTCAGCGGCCAAGGAAAGCCGGTATCACGCGCCTCCGTTCCACCCTTCAAAACGTGCCCTCCCAAATAGGCGGCGACCGTCCGGCCGAATCGCCGATTCCGGCTCGTCAAGGCATCCGAATTGGTCCAGAGTCGACGATGCCATCCCTTGTCCCCATGAAACATACCGCCGCTTCCTTTGTCTCCGCCGGAACCTTCGTCCTTTCCGCCGCCGGAATCCTCTTCGCCTTGCACGCCGCTGCGGATGCTCCAGGCAGCAAATCCGCCTTCGAACGTAAGACGCTCAACGGAGGCTATTTCTCCGAGGGCGCGAGTTTCGGAGACCTGAACGGCGACGGAAAGGTGGACGCGGTGTCGGGACCCCATTGGTGTGCCGGACCGGATTTTGAGACAGCCTACACCTACACCGAGCCCCAATCCGTCGATCCGGACAAACCGGGCTACGTGCAGGAGCATTTCTTTAGCTTCGTGCACGACTGCAACGGAGACGGACGCAACGACATCTTGACCATCGGCTTGCCCGGGACGCCCGCGTTTTGGTTCGAGAATCCGGGGCAAGCGGCCGAGTCCAATCCGGGTCACTGGACCAGGCATCATGTGCTCGACGGCGTGGGCAACGAGTCGCCGGTGTTGACCGACGCCATCGGCGACGACGGAAAGCCTGAGCTTTGGTGCATCGTTGACGGGCGCTACGGATTTGCCGTTCCCGATCCGGCGGACCCTACGAAATCCTGGACATTCCATCCCATTATAGAGAAAGGCGATTTTCACCGTTTTACGCACGGGATGGGGCTGGGAGATTTGAATGGCGACGGCCGGCAGGATCTGCTTGGAAAGGACGGCTGGTATGAGCAGCCTGAATCTGATCCGGCCACGACGCCATGGAAACACCACGCCTTCAGTTTCCGGCCCAAGCGTCTCGAACCGATGTTTGGCGGGGCCCAGATCTATGCGACGGACGTGGATGGCGACGGCGACGCCGACCTAATCACGAGCATTCATGCGCACGGCTATGGGTTGGCTTGGTTCGAGCAGGCCAAGACGGAAGATGGAGGCACGGTGTTCGTGCAACACGATATCTTGCCGGAGAATGGTGAGGAGACGGGGCCAAACGGGGTTCAGTTTTCCCAGCTCCACGCCATTGCCATGACAGACCTCGACGGCGACGGACTGCCCGATCTGGTTACCGGGAAATGCCGTTACGCACATGGCCCCGATGGTGATCCCGACGCCAAGGGGACGCCGGTGCTGTACGCTTTCTATTTGAAACGCGGAGAGGACGGTGTGCGCTACGAGCCGAGGCTCATCGACGACGCCTCCGGCGTCGGTCGCCAGGTCTCCACGGCGGATGTGAACGCCGACGGCAAACCGGATCTCTTGGTGGGAAACAAGCTGGGGACCTTTGTCTTCCTGAGCCGCACTTCCGAACCGTGAACCGGAGTAGGAGAAGGCAGGACGCAGAGCGTTCGAGCGCGATTCGCCAGCCCCACCCCCTGGCCAGGATGAGCAGGAGCCCGTCCCTCGACGCGAACCGGGGGGAATTGCTAAAACGAATCCGGGCTGCTTGTGCACGAACATTTTCCAGAGAAAGTGAGGCATGGGATGGAAATCGAAGGTGTTTAGTCCGGGGCCGTCGGGTTTGGTGACATCGGCGGGATTGTTGGTGCTGCGGGTGGCGAGCGGGGCGATGATTGCGCTGGGACACGGTCTGCCGAAACTGAAGAATTTCGGACAATGGGCGGAGCAATTCCCGGATCCGTTGGGGATGGGAACGCGCTTGAGTTTTTTGTCGGTGCTGGGGGCGGAGTTTTTCTGTGGGTTGGTCCTGGTCCTTGGGCTGGCTACGCGGTTGATGAGTTTGCCGTTGGCGTTTGCCATGGCCGTGGCGGCTTTTGTGGTGCACCAGAGCGATCCCTGGTTTGTGGCGCCGGGTGTGGACGGGGCCAAGGAGTTGGCCCTGCTCTATCTGATTCCCTTCGTGACGCTGCTGATCACGGGTCCGGGCCGGTATTCGCTCGACGCGCTGATTGCCGGGAAAGGGTCCTGAGCAGGAGCGAATCTCGCGCGCCGGAAAGCGATCAATTTCGGCTTGATTATGGTGAGTATAAAAATTATGAAGTGCCCCCATGGCGAGGTCCCTCGGCGCGATTCACCGGTTTGCGATCGCCGCCGCCGGTACGTTCCACGTCGCTCTGCTCCTGTCTCCGCTTCTCGCCGCTCCTCCTGATGCGGAGTACATGACCCTCGGCGGGTCCGCCGCCGTGTCCCCGGACGGTTCGCTTCTCGTCTTCGAATGGGCCGGCGATCTATGGCGGGTCCCGGTGGCGGGCGGCGAAGCCCAGCCTTTGACCCGGCATCCGGCGCGCGAGAGCGACCCCGTGTTTTCCCCGGACGGATCGCAGCTCGCGTTCTCCAGTGATCGCGGGGGGAGCTTGCAGACCTATGTTGCGGCGGCGGACAGCGGTGCCGGGGTACAGCGGACGTTTCACTCGGAGGGGAGCGTTCCTCAGGATTGGTTTCCGGATGGTTCCGCGCTGCTGGTGCGGGGCAAACGGGATGCGGCGGGACCGGCTCCGGAGAGATTCTTTCGGGTTCCGGCAGGGTCGAAAGGCGGTGAGAAGCTCCTTTTCAACGACCGCGGCGACAGCAGTCATCTGTCGATGGAAGGAACGAGGTTGCTGTTTACCCGGGAGGGGGGGCAGCTTTACCGGAAAGGCTATCGCGGCAGCCGCGCCAGCCAGATTTGGGTTCACGATCTATCGTCGGGAGCGTTCCGGAAACTGCGGGAAGACGCGGGCGGATGTCGCTGGCCGCGATGGACGGGGGAGGGATCGTCGATTTTTTATGTGGGCGCCCAGAGCGGCTCCTTTAACCTGCGCCGTTTCGATCCGGAGACGGGCGAGGACCGGCAATTGACGTTTTTCGTCGACGATGCGGTGATGTTTCCGGTGGTGTCGCGCGACGGCGGCGTGGTGGTGTTTCGGCGCCTCTTCCACTATTACCGATGGCGGCCGCGGGAGGGCGGCGATCCGGAGCGGATCGAGATTTGGAACCGGTCCGACCGGCCGCGGGAAACGGAGCAGCGGAAGCTGCTGAAAGAGGCGGGCGAGGTGGCGTTCAGTGCTGACGGGCTGGAAGTGGCGATGATTTGCGGGGGAGAGCTGTGGGTTATGGACACGACCCTGAGGGATCCGGTGCTGGTGGCCGGGGCGGGACAGGAATTGCGATCGCCGGTGTTCTCACCGGAGGGAGATGATCTGTATGTGGTGCGGGATGGAGGTGACCGGGTCGAGGTGCTGCGGATCCGCCGGAAGGAGCCGGAAGAGTTTTGGTGGAGAAACCGGGAGTTCGAGGTGGAGGCGTTGACGGACGGAACGCGGGACCGGAAGGCGTTGACGGTGAGTCCGGACGGCGGGAACATCGCCTACGTCGAGGGGCGAGGAGATCTTGTGACGACGGACCGCGACGGGAAGAACCGCCGGGTTTTGTTAGAATCCTTCAATGAACCCGCCTACGCTTGGTCTCCGGACGGGCGATGGCTGGCATGGGCGGTTTACGATGCGGACTTTAACCGGGACGTATGGATCCGGGCGGTGGAAGGGGACGAGCCGGCGCACAATGTCTCCCGGCATCCGGACAACGAGGACGGGCCGGTGTGGTCTCCGGACGGCAAAATGTTAGCCTTTACGGGGCGGCGGCTGGACGACGAGCCGGACATTTTCTACCTGTGGTTGACCCGGGAAGCCGCGCAGCAAACGGCGCGGGACCGGAAGTTGGAGGAGGCCCTCAAGCGGATGCGGGAAGAGAGAGGGGCGGGCTCTGGAACGGCGGGCGGCGGGGAACTCGAGGAGGAGGGCGGCAAGAAAGCGGAAGTGGAGAAGGGCGAGGGCGGGGGGGAAGAGGCTCGAGAGAGCAGGTTGCCGGAGGTGCGAATCGAATTCGAGGATTTGCATCGAAGGATCCGGCATCTGTCCATACCTGGCGCGGAAGAGAAGGATCTTTTTTGGTCTCCGGATGGCAAGAAGCTGGCGTTCTCCGCCGAGATCGACGGGAAAGAAGGTTGTTATGCAGTGGATTTGTATGCAGAGGATCCGAAGCCTGAGGCGCTGATGGAACGGAGCGGATCGTTTGCGCGCTGGTTGGAGAAGGATGACCGGATTGTGTGGTTGAGCGGGGGCGTGCCGGGCAGTTTCGCCAAGGGGAAGTATGAGAGTTATGACTTCGAAGCGCGGCAATCGGTGGACCGGGCCGAGCGGCAGCGACTGGGTTTTTTGCAGGCCTGGCGTTTGATGCGCGACCACTATTACGACGGGATGTTGGGAGGCCGGGACTGGGACACGATCCGGCGCAAGTATGAGGAAGCGGCGACGGCGGCTCCGGACGAGGCCGGTTACGGGCGGGTGATGGCGCTGATGCTCGGCGAGTTGAACGGATCGCATCTCGGTTTCCGCTCCGCGGATGAGGGGTGGAATCCGGACGATGCATGGTCCGGCGTTACACCCTGGTTAGGATTGGCCTTTGACCCCGGTTTTTCCGGCGCCGGATTCCGCGTGGCCGGGGTTGTGCCCGACGGGCCGGCGGACCGCGAGAACAGCCGGATTCGTCCGGGCGAAGTGCTCGTTGCGGTGGACGGAAAACCGGCCGATGTCGAGACGGATTGGGCGGAGCTGGTCAATGGGCCGCTGGAACGTACCTTGGTGTTGCGGATCCGAGACGGGGCCGGGCAGGAGCGGGAGGTGAGCTTGCGGCCGGTCAGTTACGAGGAGGGGAGGCGAACGGCCGGAGCGGCCGAGGTTCTTCGCAAACAGAACATGGTGGAGCGGATGAGCGAAGGTCAGTTAGTCTATGTGAAGGTGCGGTCGATGGATTGGCCGAGCTTCCAGGATTTCGAGAAAGAGATCTATGCGATGGGGTCAGGAAAGAAGGGACTGGTCATCGATGTGCGGGACAACAGCGGAGGGTTCACTGCGGATCATCTTCTGACGGTTCTTTCGCAGCCGAGCCATGCCTTGACGGCTCCGCGAGGGGGCGCGCCGGGATATCCGCAGGACCGGAAAGTGTATGCCTCCTGGCCACGCCCGGTGGTGGTGTTGTGCAATCAGAACAGCTTCAGCAATGCGGAGATCTTCGCGCATGCGGTGAAGACATTGGGACGAGGCAAACTGGTTGGCGCTCCCACGGCGGGCGGGGTGATTTCGACGGGATCGCGGAAGATACTCGATCTGGGGACGCTGCGGATGCCGACCCGCGGGTGGCACGTTTTGGGCACCGGCGAGGACATGGAACTGAACGGGGCGGTCCCGGACGTGATCGTGTGGCCGCACCCAGGAGAGATAGCTGCGGGCTACGACCGGCAGTTGGAGAAAGGCGTGGAAGTGCTCTTGGAGGAAGTGCGGGTGGAAGCGGCCCGGCAGCGTTCCGATCTGCGGAAGGCGTCGGAACGGGCGCGGGGAGATTGAAGGGCGAGTTCACCCGCGAACTCGTGCGGCTCGATGACGGACAAGAGTGTCCGCCCCTCTTCGTGAGCCTGAAAGTCTCTGAGCCCCCTTCCCGGTTCTGCGGCTCAACGCCCCGCCTTGATGTGGTCCCAGACCTGGATGTATTTGGCGTTGTCCTCACCGAGGTCGTGGATGACTTCGCATTTGGCGCGGGTTTCCGGATCGAGAAAGATCGAAGGATTGGCTCGCAATTCCTCATCGACGAGCGCGTAAGCACCGGTATTGGGCGCGAGGTAATAGATTTCCTCCATGTTCTCAGCGGCATGGGAAGGTTGGCAGAGAAAATCGATAAAGGCGTGGGCTAACGCGGGCTGAGGGGCGTTCTTGGGAATGACAAGGGAGTCGAGTCCGATTGCCGCGCCTTCTTTGGGTATGAGAAAATCGACTTTGTCATTCTCTTCTTGGGCCTGCAAGACGTCCCCGGCGTAGCCGTGGCAGAGCAGAAACTCTTCGGAGGCCAATCCCGCGTTGTATTGGTCGCCTTCGAACTTGGCGATTTGGCTTCTCCATTTCAGCACGACGTTTCCGGCCTCACCGAGCTGATTCACGTCGGTGGTGTTGAGACTGTAGCCAAGGTGCTTGAGAGCGGCTCCGATGACTTCGCGCATATCGTTGAGGAGGGTCGTCCGGCCTTTGAGGTCGGGACGCTCGAACATGGACCAGGAAGCCTCGGGATTGGAGACCCGCCCCTTGATATAACCGATTCCGGTGGCAGCGGCCATGTAAGGGACGCTCCAGCGCATCTCCGTGTCGAAGGCGGAGATGCCGGAGGTGAACTCGAGGTCGATTTCGGAGAGGTGGGGGAGTTTCGAGTGGTCGAGTTCCTGGAGCATGTCCGCTTTGTGCATGATCTCAACCATGTAGGTGGTGGGCACGATGATGTCGTATCCGGTGGCCCCGGATTGGAGTCGCGCCAGCATCGATTCGTTGGACTCGTAGGTGTCGATGACGACGCGGCAACCGTGCTGTTGCTCGAAGCGGGCGACCAGACCGGGCTTGATGTAATCGTCCCAGTTGTAGACGTGGAGGACGGGTTTCTTCGAGCCGCATCCGGCGAGCAGCGGAAGAACGGCGAGGAACAGGGTGCGGCGAGCGATGGTGATCATGGGACAGGATAACGGGCAAAGCGAAAAAGCGAAGAGACCGATGGCTTCAGCGGATGGGGGTAAAGGAGTGGCGACGGATTATCCGTCCGCTCCACCAAACTGCAGCGAAAGTAAGAGTGAGAAGCAGCGTCGAGAGGGCGTTGATGATGGGGAGTTCTTTGCTGTGTTTGATCATACCGTAGATGCGAAGGGGAAGGGTTGTGGCGCCGGGACCGGTGACGAAGAATGTGATGACGAAATCATCGATGGAAAGGGTGAAAGCGAGGAGACCGCCGGCGAGAATTCCAGGTGCGAGCAGAGGAAAGACGACGCGGCGGGCGGTTTGCCAGGGACCGGCTCCGAGGTCGCGGGCGGCGTCGAGCAGGGAGTCGTCGAAATCCTGCAAACGAGCCAGGACAGCGAGGGCGACGTAGCTGATGCAGAAAGTGATGTGAGCCAGGGTGATGGTGAAGAGGCCGAGGGTGAATCCCAGGGAGACGAAGAAGACGAGAAGGCTGATGCCCATGAGGATCTCGGGCATAACAATGGGCAGATAGACGAGAGTAAAGTGGGCCTGTTGGAGACGGCTGCGATAGTGATGGAGAGCGAGGGCGGAGAGGGTGCCGAGGACCATGGACAGCAGGCTGGCGGCGATCCCGATGGCGAGGGAAAGCCGGAGCGACTCCCAGACGTCGCGATTGCGTGCTTGGAAGAGAGCGGCATACCACTGGAAGGACCAGCCTTCCCAAGCTGTGCTGTAACGGGAGGCGTTGAAGGAGTTGAGAACCAAAAAGAAGATCGGCAGGTAGAGAAACACCAGGACCAGGCCAGTGACGAGGGCGGGAAGACCTCCGGATTTCATGACGTTCCCCCTTCTTCAGCGGCCGGCCGGGCGGGTCTGGCGAAGAGAAAGGCGGCGGCGACCGGCAGCATGGCTACGGCAATGAGCAAAGTAGCCAAGGCGGCGGCGTGCGGCAGGTTGCGGTCGACGAAGGTGCGTTGAGCGATCTTGTTTCCCAGCATTTCCTGCCCGGGACCTCCGACGAGATCGGGGATGACGTAGGATCCGAGCGCGGGGATGAGAACCATGGCGAGGGCGGCCAGGAGTCCGCGGCTGATGCCGGGCAGGAAGACGCGGCAGAAGGCGCCGGCGGCGGAAGCGCCGAGGTCGCGCGCGGCATCGAGCAAGCCGTAGTCGAAGCGTTCGGCGGCGGCATAAAGAGGGAGAATGGCGAAAGGGAGGTAGGTGTAAACCATGACCAGGAGCACTGTCCATTCGTTGTACATGAGAAGGGTGCTTTCCTCGATCCAGCCGAAGGAGAGAAGCGCGCGGCGGAGCATTCCTTCGGGCTGCAGGAGGACGCGCCAGGCAAAGACGCGGATGAGGAAGTTGGTCCAGAAAGGGACGACGATGAGAAGGATGAGTATGGAACGGAGGCGGGGGGCGGCGCGGCCGGCGAGGAAGGCGACGGGGAGAGCGAGAGCGAGGCAGAGGGCGGTGGCGATGAGGCTAAGCCGCAGGGTGCGCCAGAGGATGACTGGGTAGATGGGATGAGCGAGATCTCTCCAAGCGCGGAGGCTCCAAGCGTCTCCCAGTCCGCCGCTTGGCGCCGCCTCACGTAACGACATAAACACGACGACGGCGGTAGGGGCGGCAAAAAGAACGATGAGCCAGAGGAAAGGCGCTGCGGTCAGGGCCCACTCCGAATGAGAACGCCACGGGCGGCAGGTGACGGGAGGGGGCCGGGATTCGCTCATGGCCGGCGGCCCGTGGGTTGCGGGGCGGGACCGGCTTGGAGAGATGGGCTCCGGTGGGTTGCTCGCTCGCGTTCGGCTAAAGGAAGCAGTCCCAGGTCGGATTCGTTGAAAGAGCGCAAGAGGTATCCATCGTCTGCGTTCCAGTTTACCCAGACGCTGTCGCCGTGGCTGGGGGGTTGTTCGTCGAGGACGAAGCGGGAGTGCTGATGCTCGACGGAGAGCAGGAGATCGCCGCTGCGGACCCGGTAGCGGGTGAGTCCGCCCAGGTAAATGACGTCCTCGACCACGGCTGCGACGGCGTTCCGCCCGGCGCCCAGTGAATCGGGTTTATCGCGACGCAGCCTGAGTTTCTCTGGACGGAGGCTGAGAAAGATCCTTTCGCCGGGGCTCAGGGGGCGGTCATTGTAAACCAGGATGGAACCGAGGCCTTCGATGGCGGCCCGGCTGTAATCGGCTCGGGAGGAGTCTTCGACCTGCCCGAGAAGAAAGTTGGTGTCGCCGATAAAGGCGGCGACGAAGCTGTTGGCGGGCGTCTCGTAGATCTCTTCGGGTGAGCCGATCTGTTCGATGCGGCCGGCGTTCATGACGCCGATGCGGTCGCTCAGGCTCATGGCTTCCCCTTGGTCGTGTGTGACATAGAGGAAGGTGATTCCGACATCGTCGTGGATGCGGTCGAGTTCCAGGAGCATGCGTTGCCGCAGTTTGAGATCGAGAGCGGCGAGAGGTTCGTCGAGGAGCAGAAGCTTGGGACGATTGATCAGAGCGCGGGCGATGGCGACTCTTTGTTTCTGACCGCCGCTGATCTGAGTGGGGCGCCGGTCGGCAAACGCGGTCATGTCCATGACTTCGAGCATGCGGCCGGTTTCACGGCGGATCTCCTCTTTGGAACGGCGGGCGATACGCGGGCCGAAGGCGATGTTTTCGCGAACGCTGAGGTGGGGAAAGAGCGCGTAATTCTGGAAGATGGTGTTGACAGGGCGTTGATTGGGCGGAAGGCCGGTGAGTTCTGTGCCGTCCAGGAAGATGCGTCCCCGGTCCGGCTGTTCGAAACCAGCGATGATCTTGAGCAGGGTGGTTTTTCCGCAACCGCTGGGACCGAGGAGCGAGAAGACCTCCCCCCGGGCCAAAGTCAGAGATGTTTCACGGACGACGACGGCGTCATCGAAGGATTTGACGACCTCGCGGAGTTCGAAGAAGGGCTCCATGGAAGCGGCAAAAACGGCGGAGTCTGGCATCTCGGCAGCGGCGTAGCAAGCCCCTTCGCGTCTCCGGCGCGTTGGAAGGCGCGGGAGAGCGCCGAGAAAAGGCTTCTTTCCGGCGCAGTCCCGCGCTGCTCTGCTAGATTTGGGCCGGCGAAGATGAGCTACAGCATCACAACAGGCTTCTGGGGAGAGGCGGCCGCCTCCAAGGGAAGCGTTCTGGCGGGCGCGAAGAGCCGCATGGGATGGGGCCTATGAATGTCCTCGCTGATGGCAGTTGGAAGTTTCGCGATCCAACGCTCATGGACTCGATTGAAGCGTCCACCCCTGTTGATCTGCAAGCCTGAAGATGGCGCGCGAGGCACCGGATGCGGAATTGCTAGCCGAAAGCAGGACGCTCGACTCGAAGTACAGGTTCCCTTCCCGGCAAGGAACTGCCGGTAATCCGCCTCGTCATCGGCAGAAACCAAGCCCGCTTCCGCTTTTCCGCGAGAGTGAGGACATCCGCCGAGGTCCGGCGATGCCGATGTGGGAGCGGGCTTGCATTCTGGGCGAAAACCGCAAGGCTGTGGGTCTGTGGCCGATTGGACAGCGCTAAAAGTGTGAGCAGGTGTGTCGCGTGGACTTGGGCGGGACGAGGGCTGGCCTTTCTCGGAGGCGCAGACGACTTTGCTGTGGTCGCGCTCCAAGTTGAGGCCCATCGCGAGAAACCAGGACCGGGCGGGTGCAGTCCGGCTCCGCAAGTCCCCAGCGATTCGGAGTTGGTGTTGTCGTGAATCGTGATTGGCTGGTATGACCACACCTCCGAGGGCTTCCACGCGCACCTTAGTTTTGGGCGCTGTTGGCGTTGTTTTTGGCGATATTGGGACAAGTCCTTTGTATGCCGTCCGCGAATGCTTTCATCCGGCGCATCAGACCGCGGTCACGGAAGCCAATGTTCTGGGTGTGCTTTCGCTGATCATCTGGGCGCTTATCGTGATCATTTGCGTGAAGTATCTCGCCTTCGTCTTGCGCGCGGACAACCGGGGAGAAGGCGGGGAACTGGCGCTGCTTTCCTTGTGTCAGAAGGCCTTGCCGAAAGGGGGAAGCGGGGCATTTCTGGTGGGCGTGCTCGGAGTTTTCGGCGCCTCGCTCCTGTTTGGAGACGGGATGATTACGCCCTCCATTTCCGTGCTCAGCGCCGTGGAGGGATTGCGGGAGGCTGCGGATGGGTTGGACCGCTTCGTGATCCCTCTGACGCTAGCGATTTTGATAGCGTTATTCTCCTTTCAATTCGTGGGAACCGAGCGGGTCGGAGCGTTTTTTGGTCCGGTGATGCTGGTGTGGTTTCTGGTGCTTGCCATTCTCGGCTTGCGCGGCTTGGCGGGCAATCCCGAAGTCTTGCAGGCTTTCTTTCCCTGGCATGGATTGCGGTTTCTGTTCACGTCGGGGCACTCGGGGTTCCTGGTGTTGGGTTCGGTGTTCCTGGTGGTGACCGGGGGGGAAGCGTTGTATGCGGATATGGGACACTTCGGCCGGAGGCCGATCCGGCTGGGATGGTTTGTTTGTGTGCTGCCGGCGTTGCTGCTGAACTATCTGGGGCAAGGGGCCTTGTTGCTGGCGGATCCGGAGGCGGCGGCGCAGCCGTTTTACCGGTTGGCGCCCGCCTGGGCGCTGATTCCCCTGGTGGCATTGGCCACACTGGCCACGGTGATCGCTTCGCAAGCCCTGATTACGGGCACCTTCTCGGTGACCTTGCAGGCGGTGCAGCTCGGCTATTTTCCGCGAACAGCGATTCGCCACACCTCGCACCACAGGCGGGGTCAGATCTATGTGCCGCTGGTGAACTGGATCTTGTTGGCGTGTTGTTTGGCCTTGGTCCTCGGGTTTCGTTCATCGAGCGGGTTGGCCAACGCCTACGGGTTATCGGTATCGCTGACCATGCTCATCACGACGAGTCTTCTCTACGTGGTGGCGCGGCATGCCTGGGGTTGGAGCCGGTGGCGAGCGGGAGCGTTGTGCGGCTTTCTCCTAACTATCGAGTTTGCGTTTTTTGCTGCAAATTTCGTCAAGGTGTTCCATGGCGGCTGGGTGCCTTTGGTGGTGGGTCTGTCCGTATTCACGTTGATGACGACGTGGAGCACGGGCCGGAAGATTCTCGGACGACGGCTGGCGGCGCAGGCTTTGCCGCATGAAGACTTGCTGGCGGGGCTCGAAGTGGAACCGCCGTTGCGCGTGCCGGGCACGGCCGTGTTCATGACCGCCAACCGCGGCTCGACGCCGGTGGCGCTCCTGCACAACTTGAAGCATAACAAGGTGCTCCATGAGAGGGTGCTGTTCCTCACGGCGATGACGCTCGACACCCCGGCGGCGCCGGAGTCGGACCGGGTCGAGTTGGAAGCGCTCGGGAAGGGCTTCTTCCGGGTGACCGGGCGTTACGGATTCATGGAAGAACCGGACGTGCCGCGCCTTTTGGAGTTGTGCGCGGATTGCGGATTGCAGATCTCGGCGCCGCAGGTCACCTTCTTCCTGGGTCGCGAAACACTTGTTCCAGCCCGGCGCGGACACGGTTTTGCGCGTTGGCGGGCGCATTTGTTCGCCTTTCTATCGCGGATCGCCCAGCAACCGGCGACGTTCTTCCGGTTGCCTCCGGGCCGGGTCGTGGAGTTAGGGATTCAGATAGAAATCTGAGATCTCACTGGCGAGGTCTCGGATCCGTAGTGGACCGATTCGAGGTAGAGGCCGTCGGGAGGCGCGCAAAAAGCGCAGTGGCCGGCCGCTCCGGGGCGATGGAGAAGATCCAGGAATGCGGTTTCGGGCCAACGGCCGCTGGCGCAGCGGACCATCCCGCCTACGAGCAGGCGGACCATGCGGTAGAGGAAGCCGTCGGCGGTGAAACGGAGGACCAGCGAACCCGGCGGTTTCTGATCAAGGCGGGCCTGGGTCACGGTGCGGCCGGTGGACCGGGGCGGGGGTGTGCCGGGACCGCGGTGAGCCGCGAAGGCGGCGAAGTCGTGGGGTCCGAGCAGGGCCTGAGCGAGGCGATCGAGGATGTCGTGGTCGAGGGGCTGAGGGCGGAACCAGGCCAGGCCGCTGCGAAAGGGAGAGAGGACCGGCGCGGTGTCGATCTCGTAACGATATGTTTTTGACAGTGCTGAGAAACGGGCATGGAAACCGGGGGCGGCGGGCTCGACTTGAAGGACACGGATGGCCGGAGGGAGCCGGACATTGAGGGCGCGGGTCCAGGCGGCGGCGTCGAGCGAGGCTGCCGCGGGGAGGTCGATGTGGGCGGCTTGGCCTTCGGCGTGGACTCCGGCGTCGGTCCGTCCTGCGGCATGGATTCGAGGGGAGCGGCTGCCGAGGATGCCGGCGAAGGCGCCCTCGAGCAGGTCTTGAATCGTGTTTTGTGAAGGCTGACTTTGCCAGCCGGAAAAGGGCCGGCCGTCGTAGGCGATGAGAAGTTTCCAGCGGCGGGTGGGAAGAGGGGGATCGGAAGCTGGGACCGGAGGAGGATCAGCGCTGGTGCGGCGGCTCATCGGGCGGAGGAGGCAGGAGGGGCGGATCGCCGCCGGAATGGTTCAGGTAGTCTTGGAGAATGGCCGCGGCGGCGGTTTGATCGAGGAGGGCGCGGATCCCGGCTTCGGGACGGCGGGATTGTTGGAGAAGACGGCGGGCCTCGACGGTGGAGAGGCGTTCGTCGACGAGGTGAACGGGGAGATTGGGGAAGCGTTTTCGGAGAGTTTCGGCAAAAGCGAGAGCGCGACGGGCGGCTTCTCCGCTGCGGCCATCGAGAAGGTAGGGGACTCCGAGCACGATGGCGGCCACTCCATGATCGGCGACAGCGCGGGCGATGCGGTCCAGAGAATGGGGATGGGAAGTTCCGGCGGGAACGGTCTCGAGAGGACGGGCCAGCAACCCGAGTTCGTCGCTGAGGGCGAGTCCGATGCGGGCGGTTCCGAAGTCGATGCCGAGCAGCCGGCTACTCATCAGGGCGATGGAGTCACAGCAGTTCTGGGGGGAGACGGTCTGTGAGTTTGCGGATATCGTCGGCCGCATCGCGGTGGGCGATGAGGAGAGCATCGGCGGTTTGCACGACGATGAGGTCGTCGACGCCGACGAGGGCGATGTGAGAAGGTTCACGGGAAAACACGATGTTGTGCGAGGCGTCGATCTGGGTGACTTCGGCGGCGAGGCGGTTGTGGTTTTCGTCTTCCTCCAAGTAATGGCTGACGGAGAGCCAACTGCCGACGTCGTCCCAGTCGAAGGTGGCCTCGATGTTGAGGACGCGGGAGGCCTTTTCCATGAGGGCGTAGTCGATGGAGATTTTGAACAGGTTGCCGAACTGCGTTCGGAGAGTCGCTTGGAGGTCACGGGATTTGCGGATTTCGGTGACGAAATCGGCCAGGTCGGGGCAGTGCCGGCTCAGTTCGTGAAGAACGGTGGGCACGCACCAGATGAACATCCCGGCGTTCCAACTGAAGCAGGACCGGCGGAGGAACTCTTCGGCGAGTTCCGGATTGGGTTTTTCGCGGAATCGGACGACTTCGTGTACAGGGAGGTCTCCGGTGTAGCCGGTGATGACCGCGGCCCTGCCCCGTTCAATATAACCATAGCTGGGACAGGGCCAGGACGGTCTGATGCCGATGGTGAGAAGCGCGGAGGCGCGTTCGGCGGCGGCTGCGGCGGCGCGGAGGACCCGCTGGAATTCGGCGACGTCGCGGATGAGGTGATCGGCCGGGAGCACGAACATGGTGGCGGCAGGGTCGCGAGCGGCGACGCAACCGATGCCGAGGGCGATGGCGGGCGCGGTGTCGCGTTTCTCCGGTTCGGCCACGATCTGACCGGGCGGAATGTTGGGCAACAGGGCGCGAACGCCGGCTTCCTGTTCGGCATTGGTGAGGACGAAAATGCGTTCGGGAGGAACCAAACCCTCGAGGCGGTTGACGGTGTTCTCCAGCAGAGAAGCGCGGTCGAAGAGCTGGAGCAATTGTTTGGGTCTGGCTGTGCGGCTGAGCGGCCAGAAGCGCGTGCCGCTGCCTCCCGCAAGGATGAGGGCATAGGTGTCCGCCATGAGGTAGCTACCGAAGGATGATGCCGGGCCAGATCAAGTGAAACTTTGAGCGCTGGCCGCTGCCGAGGGACTCGCAAAGAATTTGGCTGAAATGTCTTTGAGGATATAATGCCGCAATGCAATTCGGGAGGGAAACAGTAGAAAGCGGAGCGCAGTTCGTGGGACCTGCGGCCTTGGGAGTCGCCGTGGGATTGCTGCTGGCGGACCGCATGACCCGGGGAGGCCGCGAGATCGCTTCGATGGTCTGTCTGACGGTGGGATTGACCGCAGCGGCTCCTTTCCTAGCCAGGCAAATCCACCGCCAAATCAACGCGCCCGGCACGAACCGGGGTTCACGGCGCATTCAGGCGGCTCTGCGCAGTGGAGAGTTTTTTGAAAACGTGGCCGCAGAGGACGTAGAACGGGCAAGTTGACCCGGTCCGCACGCCCGGCCCATAGCCCAGACGCCGGTTCTTTGGCCGGATGGCTGGAGCGCCGCGGTGGAACATCAGATGGAGGCAGGCGCGGGGCCCGTTACTGCTCCGCTCGTGGGAAAGCGGGCACGGCGGGACGCTCGTGTGGTCTGCCGGCTTTGGAGTCGGTTTCCCTTTCCGGTTGGCCGGGGCGTGGAGGGCTCGTATCCCGGGAACGGCGCCAATCACATGAGCCGGGCGGCCGCTTCGGCCAAGGTGCTGCGTTCGCTTTTGCGCAGTTCAATATGGGCGGCGAAGGGCAGATTGGCCAGGCGCCGTTGGGTATAGGAGAGGCCGTTGCTCCAGGAATCCAAGGAAGGATGATCGGTCTGGTCGGGATCGCCAGCGAGCACAAGTTTGGCTCCGGCGCCCATCCGGGTAACCGCCGTTTTGGCTTCCGCAGGCGTGAGCTGCTGGGCTTCGTCCAGGAGGAAGAAGCGATTGGCGATGGAACGGCCGCGAATATAACAGAGCGGCTGCACTTCGATCACGCCGGCTTGTACGAACTGACGAAGCGGAGAGCCCGCGGGGGCGGCTTCGGCGTGGAGAGGATTGCGGCGGCAGGCTTTTTTTCCATTGGCAGTCGCAACGAGGTGCTGGAAGGCGTCGTGGATGGGCTGGAGCCAGGGGTGCATTTTTTCTTCCAGGGTGCCGGGAAGATAACCGAGGTCGTCGCCAGCGGGGACGATGGGCCGGCTCACGATGAGTCCTTGATAGGATCCTGAGAGGAACAGGTGCAGACCGGCGGCGATGGCCAGCAGGGTTTTCCCAGTGCCCGCCGACCCGTGGCAGGTCACAAGCTGAATCTGTGGATCGAGCAGTGAGTCCACATAGCAGCGCTGGCCAAAGTTGAGCGGTTTGAGAGCGGCGCCCAACCCGGTTTGCAGTCCCGAAGGAGCCAGCAGACGCCGGAACAGGCCCTTGCCATGATAACGCGCGGGGATGGTCTGTCCTTCTCCGCCTCGCAGAAGCAGGTATTCGTTGAGGGCGACTCGGACGCAGCACTCCGGGTCGACCTCCAATTGACCGGAGCTGGCGAAACGCTGGAGATCGTAGATGGATACGTCGAGGACGGGAGGAAAGGGCGGGCCGCTCTCGTCTTGATTGGGGCGCAACAGGCCGGGCTTGGTTTCGATCGCGAACACCCGGGCCTTCAGCGCCAGGTTGAGATCCCGGGTCACCAGGACCACCGGGCCTTCGACGTGATGGCGAAGCAGCAGGGCGCAGGCGAGGATGCGGTGATCGGCCGTCGAGGGTTGAAACAGGAGCCGGTCCAGCTTGCGCAAGACGGGAACCCGGCGGGCGTCGGCGGGATCATACGGCACGAGCTGAACGGAACCTCCGTCCCGGGTCGCCACCGCGCCCAGTGGATGTTCGCTGCGGGAAAAGATGTCGCTCAGAATGCGGTGCACGGACCGGGCGTGAGCGCCGGAGATCCCCGATTGCTGTTTGAAGCGGTCCAACTCGACCAAGACATCCAGGGGAAGGCAGAGGTGATCGGATCCGGCCCGGTTCAGGATGGAGGGATCGTCGAGGAGGATGTTGGTGTCGACGACGAAGTGCCGGCCCATTC
>DATKCT010000034.1:0-27004 GCA_035513055.1 Verrucomicrobiales bacterium
GAGTTCTCCGGATGGCTCGACGGGCCGACCCGCGCCGCGCCGAATCCGGGTTTCGCTCCTGCCCGGGTCGTGATCAACGAGATCCATTATCACCCCGTTTCCGATGACGAAGCCGAGACGTTCGTCGAACTCCACAACCCGGGGTCAGAGCCGGTCGATCTCGCGTATTGGGAGTTTGTGGAGGGCATCACCTTCGTTTTTCCGCCCGGCGCACTGTTGCCTGAGGGCGGTTACGCCGTGCTGGCCAAAGACCGGGATCGTCTGAAGATCTTGTTTCCAGATCTGCCGGACGGCGCGGTGTTCGGGAATTTCAACGGCAGTCTGGCCCGGGGAGGCGAGCGGCTCGTCCTGATGGAACCGGCGGGGGCGGGGGGAGTGTTGACTGAAGCGGCCACCGTCGCCTATGCCGACGGTGGCCGCTGGGGCCGGTGGGCGGACGGAGGAGGGAGCAGTTTGGAACTGGCCGATCCGCGGGCCGGAAATGCGCTGGGGCCTAACTGGGCGGACAGCGCGGAAGCCGCCGAAGCGGGATGGACTCTCGTGGAACGTACCGGCCTCTTGCACAACGGCTCCGGAAGGGCGGACCAGTTGCAGATGTTTTTGATGGGCCCCGGCGAAGCCTTGGTGGACGACGTCGAAGTGCTGAATGAAGCGGGCGAGAATCTGTTGGTGAACGGGACCTTCGACCAGGGAACAACGGGCTGGTTTTTTCAGGGTACCCATCGGCTTTCGGAGTGGCGGGACAGCGGGGGGACCGGCGACAGCGGCTGTCTCTTGGTCAGGGCTGCGGAACGCGGCGACATCGGGGCGAACCGGATTCGCGCGCCGCTGCGGAGCGCCTTAATCTCCGGCCGGCTAGCGACGTTGCGGGCAAAAGTGCGCTGGCTGCGGGGACACCCGGAGATTCTACTGCGGACGAAGGGCAACTATCTGGAGGTGGTGGGCAGTCTCGCGGCTCCGGCGGGTTCAGGGACGCCAGGCGCTCCCAATTCGCGCGCCTCCGGCAACGCGGGACCGGCGATTCTGAACGTCAAACACGAGCCCCTGCTTCCGCGAACCGGGGAGAACGTGCGCGTGACGGCGTTGGTTAGCGATCCGGACGGGCTGGACGAGGTGCGTCTCCGCTACCGGGTAGATCCCTCGGGCCTGCCTCTGCGGGTAACAATGAGCGACGACGGCACGGGAGGCGACGCCGCGCCCGGCGACAGCGTTTTTACGGGCACGATTCCTGGTCAGCCATCAGGCGCGCTTGTGGCCTTCCAGGTCGAGGCGGCCGACGCGGCGGAGCCAGCGGCGGAGAGCCGGTTTCCAGCAGGAGACGGACGCGAGGCTCTGGTGCGTTTTGGCGAGGCGGCCTATGGAGGTGGATTCACCCACTACAGGTTGTGGATGACGGTTCGCGACCGGGACCGGTGGAGCGACCGGGAGAAAATGAGCAACGAGCCCGTGCCAGTCACCTTTATCGATGACCGGTCGGAGCGGGCGATCTACGAGGCGGGATCCTGGTACAGCGGTAGCGCTTACTCGAGCCCGGCCTACACCGCGCCGGACGGGATCCTCTGCGGGTATGACGTGGTCTTTCCCGCGGATGAACCTTTTCTGGGCGGCACGGAGCTGACGCTCGATTTTCCGGTGCGCGATCCGACGGCGCAGCGGGAACAACTCATGTTCTGGTTTTGCGATCAGTTAGGGTTGCCTAACAATCACCGGCGCTACGTGCATCTTTTCGTCAATGGAGTTGGAAATCGCTCGCGGAGCGGGTTCGGAGCCGGAGCCAACGCGATCTACGAGGACGTGCAACAGCCGGGACGCGACATGATCGAGCAATGGTTTCCCGGGGGTGAGGACGGAACGCTCATCAAGGGAGATTACTGGCACGAGTTCGACGACGGGGGCGCCCGGATCGACCCGGCGGTGGCGCCCGCGCTTGCAATCTATACGCGGCCGGACGGTTCCTGGAACACCGAACGCTACCGCTGGGTGTGGCGGCCCCGGGCGCGAAGAGGCCGTCCCGACGATTTCTCCAGCCTGTTCCGGCTCGCGACGGTGGTGAACCTGGAAGGGGCCGCCTATGACGCGGCGGTTCCAGCAGTGGTCGACCTGAATAACTGGATGCGTACCTTCGCGGCGAATGACCTCGCCGCGAACTGGGATAGCTTTGGAAATCCGGGGGCGAAAAACACGTTTCACTATTTGCCGCCGGGCGGCCGCTGGCGGCAGATGAGCTGGGATTTCGACGTCGGGATCGGGGTCTTCAACAATCCGGTGCAAGCCTCTCTGTTCAACGGATCGGACCCGGCGATCAACGATTTGCAGCGGAGCCCCGCGTGGGAGCGCGCTTACTGGAGCGCCTTGGCGGAGGCGGTGGGGGGCTTTTTCCAGCCGGAAGCGGTGCGTCCGCTCTTGCAGGTCAAATATGACGCCCTGCGTGCGGCCGGGGCTCCGGTCGTGTCGCCCTTCGTGCCGAGCGGCCAGGAAGGGCTCTCGATCCCCGGCTGGATCGAGGGCCGCCGGACGTTCCTCCTCGAGGAGATGGCGGGCCGGGGGCTCGATACGCGATTCAGCATCACGACCAACTTCGGTTTGAATTTCAGTACGGAACGGAATCTGGTCCGCCTTGCGGGAAAGGCGCCGTTGAGCGCCCAAGGGATCCTGGTCAACGAGAGACCCTATCCGGAGTCATGGAGCGCGACGGACACTTGGAACATCGAAGTGGCGCTGGCGCCGGGAGCGAACCGGCTCGAAGTAATGGGTGCGGACGCTCAGAACCGGCCGGTCGAAGGGTTGAGCGACAGCATCACGGTGACCGTCACCGGTCCGGTGGATGTTCCGGAAGGCAAGGTGGTGTTCAACGAGATCCAGTATCATCCCGCGGACGGCGACAATGAGTTTCTCGAGATCTTCAACCGGTCGGAAACGACCGCCTTCGATCTAGGCGGCTGGAGAGTGGGAGGCGTTGATTTCACGTTTTCGGCGCCGGTGCTGCTCGAAGCGGGCGGTTACCTGTTGCTCGTTCGCGACCGCGGGTTATTCGCGGAGGAGCACGGCTGGGAAATTCCCGTGGCCGGAGTGTTTCCAGGACGGCTCGACAACGCCGGAGAAACGCTCCGCCTCGTGAAGGTGGATTCGCTCACGGGGGAAGAGACGCTGATCGACCAAGTGAGCTACGACGACGCCGCTCCCTGGCCCACGGAGGCGGATGGCGGGGGCCCTTCGCTGCAATTGCGCAACGGGGCTGTCGAGACGAACGCGCCCTCGAGTTGGGCAGCGGCGTCCGGGGAGAGGCCGTATTCGCCGGGCGCCGTGAACACCGTGCCGCCGATGCCCGGCCCGAGTCCGCTGCCGGATCTCGAGCTGACCGTCGAGCGGGCATCCGGGGCGCCAGCATTTGTCTCCTTTCTGGCGCCCGCAGGTTTCCGATACCGCGTGGAATGGAGCGATTCGATGGAAAACCCGGGTCCGTGGCCGGTTGTGGGCGAGGAGATTGCGGGGCGGGGCGTCCGGGCTACAGTCGAAGACGCTGCGGCGGCTGGCCTGTCCCGGCGTTTCTACCGGGTAAGGGTTCAACGGGATGAGGACGGCTGAGTGGGCGGCGCCGGTTGCAGGGCCTGTTGATTATTCGGTGATGCCGCGCGGATACTTGTTGGGTGGGTTGACGCGACCCGAGGAGGGAGCGAATGGAAAATCGTAGCCGGCGAGAAACAAAGCCAACGCTTTCAACGAGTTCCGCTTCGAAGGGTAGTGTCACCTGCCGAGTCGCTTCGCCCTGCCCTGTATTCTCGCGACGCGGCCTCGCTGAATAAATCAACAGGTTCTCTACCAGGCCGCGTTTTTCGCGGCTTTCTACGTGACGCGGAGCCCGGAGCGACTTTAGATTGCGCCAGTAGTATAAAGTTCCCCCAGTTCCCATGAACATCCTCAGATCCTGCCTCCTCTTTGCTTGCGCCGTTCACGGAAGCGTCGCCGTCTTCGCCGCCCCGATTCCGGGGCTCTACAACACGGGCGTCGATGATGATGGAAACATTCTCGTCGGCGGGGGCGTCGTTGATCCCCATTACGAACTCGTCGAGAGCAGCGACGAGGCCTACCCGGGCCCCGAGGTGGTGACCTTGAACGAGGGCTGGCCGGTGCAGGCGGGCGTGTGGTTGTTGGATGGGCCCGATTCGCGCTGGATCGCGCCGCGCCGGGAGCAGAACGTGGGCAACAACGAAGGAGACTACTACTACCGGACCACCTTTGATCTGACGGGATTCGATCCGTCGATGGCGCGCATCACGGGGCGTTGGTCATCGGACAACGGCGGCGTGGACATTCTCATCAACGGGGTGAGCACCGGGCTGAGAAATGATCTTCAGTTCGGGTCATGGACAGAGTTCGAGATCGCCGCGGGATTCGTGGAAGGAGAAAACAGTCTGGAGTTTGTAGTAAACAACGCGCCCCCTGGCATCAATCCGACGGGTTTACGCGTCGAGTTGCGCGGCACGGTCGAGTTGCCGGACGAGGTTCCGTCGATCGTGCAGCACCCGGTAGGCGGGCGCGATCTTGTGGGCGGATCGGTGACCCTTCAAGTCGTGGCGGACGGCACGCCGCCGCTGCATTACCAGTGGATGCGCGGCGATGTCCCGGTCGGGACCGACTCGCCGCAGCTCGATCTGACGGGGCTTACGCTTGAAGATGGGGGGGCCTACACGGTCATTGTTTCCAATGAGTCCGGAGAGACGGTGGGCGGTCCCGCCGAGGTGCTGGTGTTGCAGCCGATTCCCGGTCTCTATGGCACCGGAGTCAACGACAGCGGCGCGCCGCTCGACGATCTGCTGGTCGACAGCCATTACACGTTGGTAGAAAACGCCGACGGAGAATCTCCGGACGCCATCGTGCACGACACTTCGGTGTTTCCGATCGTCGAAGGCCCGTGGGTGGCGAGTTCCGACACCTCGAAATGGGTTTCTCCACGGGGAGACACCGCAGCGGCGGCCGGCGGCGATTACGTCTACCGGATCACTTTCGACCTGTCAGGGTTCGATCCGGACACGGCCTTTCTCACGGGGCAGTGGTCGACGGACAACGAGGGGCTGGATATTTTGTTAAACGGAGTGAGCACGGGATTCCGCAACACGGCCGGTTTCGCGTCGTTTACTCCGTTCGCGATCGAGCCAGGCACTTTCGTCTCGGGACTGAACACATTGGATTTTAAGTTAAACAATGCGGGCGCAGGCTACACCGGACTGCGGGTGGATGGGTTGAGGGGCGGGGCGCAGCCTGGAGCGGGCGTGCCGCTGCGGATCGTCCGGCAACCTGCCGATCAGACGGCGCTGCTGGACAGCGATGTTCTCTTCTCGGTCCTGGCCGACGGCCCCGGAGAACTCTCCTATCAGTGGTATTACAACGACGAGCCAGTCGGGCCCGGCGGGCCAGAGCTGCTGATCGAGGCGGTGAGTCCTGCTAACGAGGGGACATATAGGGTCACGGTGAGCGCTGGGGATCAAGAGTTGGACAGCGATCCAGCGACGCTTGTCGTGCTCGACCCCATTCCCGGCCTCTTCAACACCGGGATCGGCGACGACGGTCTGCCGCTAGACGATCTCGAGGTCGATCCGCACTACACCCTGGCGCAAAAACCCGATGTCGAGACGGACGAGCCCATCGTGCTCGACAGCACTCTCTTTCCCATCGTGGCCGGTCCTTGGGTAGCCAACTCGGAAGAGGCCAAATGGATCGGCGTGAGGCCGGACAACAACGGAACTTTCGGCGACTATATCTACCGGTTGGAAGTGGATCTCAGCGAATTCGACCCGTCCTCTGTGTTTCTGCGGGGCCGCTGGGCGACCGACAATCTGGGGCCCGCTCTCTCGGTGAACGGTGTCGAGACCGGACTGCGCAACGACGGGCAGTTCGTGACCTTCACGAATTTTGTGATCGAGTCCGGTTTTGTCGAAGGGATCAACACGCTGGACTTCGTCGTCAACAACGCTGGCGATGCCGACAATCCCACGGGTTTGATCGTGGCCGGGCTCGAAGGGGGAGGCCGCACTCAAGATCCGAATCTCGTGCTGCCGCGCGGTCCCGTCTTCGGGGAGCGGCCCGATCCGCTGCCGGTGCAGGCCGTGCTCGAGTTTCGCAACAGCGGCCGGATGGAGACTTTGACCATCAGTGAGGCGGTCATCACCGGGCCGCAGGCCAGTCACTACACCCTGGGAACCGTTCCGGCTTCGCTCGCGCCGCAGGAAATCGTCCAGGTGACCGTGGATTTCGATCCGGGCGACCGCCGCGGGGCTTTCGAGGCGGTCCTTCAGGTAACCAGCAATGATCCGGGGACGCCGGTGATGGAACTGGACTTGGGCGCGGTGATTCCGACCGGCCTCGGCATCGTGGCCCATTACAGGATGGATGAGGCGGACGGCGCGGTAATGCTGGACGACTCCGGCTTCGGCCGGCACGGCGCCTACCAGACCGCGGGCGGCGGGGCGGTCGTTCTGGGCCAAGAAGGCATCGCCGGGGATCGGGCGGTGAGCTTCGATTCCGGAGGCGACGGAGCGGGTTTTGCCGAGATCGGGGAAGACGTGTTGCCGGTCTTCGAGAGCTTCACCGTTTCTCTTTGGGTCAACCGTTCCGACTCGCAGTTAGTGACGACGCTGTTCTCGAGAGGAACGGGCACAGGCGACCCCTTCGCCTTGGTGGCGAACGGCGCGGATCTGCTCTGGTTCTCCGGAGGGGAACAGGGGCTCGAGTTGCCCGGCGCGCTGCCAGCCGGGGTGGATGTGCACGTGGTCTTGGTCTTCGACGCGAATGTGACGCGCTTGTATTTGGATGGGGTGCTCGCCGCGACGATGGACGCCACGGCCTTCAACGACACTCCCCGCAACGTGTTCCAGATCGGCGCCACCAATAGCGCCCTGGGGTTCAACGGGATCATCGACGACGTCCAGATCTATGGGCGCGCCATCTCGGGTGACGAAGCGGCGTTTCTCTACGAAAATCCCGCGGAAGTGATCGGAGGCGGAGAACCGCCGGTCCCGCCGTCGGAGATCCGGATCCTGTCGATCGCGGTGGAAGGAAACAACGCCGTCCTGCGCTTCACGTCCGAACCTGGAAAGGTTTACTCGGTGGGAGCGACCGAAACGCTCGAAGGCTTCGATCTGCTTCCTGAGGACGTGCCGGCGGCCGCCGCGCCCGCTACGGAAACGACCTTCTCGACTCCAACCAACGGATTACCGCAGCAATTCTTCCGGGTCGGCGAAAAGCAGTGACGGCGGCCAGGACGCGGGGGGCCCGGCTTCAGGGCCTGTTGATTGATTCGGTGATGCCGCGTCGCGAGGGTAAAGGGCGGGGGAGAAGCGTCGCTTCGCGACTTGGCCAGTGGCGCGGCCATTCGGGCGGCCCTTGTTGAAAAACGTGCCCTCCCAACGCCCGTTGGTCCAAAGGCGGCGAGTCGTCGACGCAAGAGAAACTGGGTTGCGCCAGGATCCCGGATGGCCGAATGTTTTCGTCCAACTCCATTCATGGCCTTTTACACCGTTCTTTGTCTCTCCGTCCTCGTCTTCCGGCTGGCCACCGGCCTTTCCAGCCATCCTGCGGCCGAGACGCTGGCCAACTTTTCTCCCATCGCCGCCCTGTTCCTCTGCGGCGGGCTCTTCATCGACCGCCGGTATGCTTGGCTGCTCCCGCTCGGCGTGTTTGTGCTCAGCGACCTGGTCCTGAACTGGCGCTACGCGGCCTCCAACCCCAGCGTCTCTTTCGTCGAAACCCTCCTTTCGCCCTATCTGATCATCCGATACGGCCTTTTCCTGGCTCTCTTCGGCGCCGGACGCTTCCTGCGTGCTGCGGCAAACTGGCCTGTCCTGCTCGGCTGCGCCGTCACCGGCTCTTTCCTCTTTTACGTGGTGACGAATAGTGCTTCGTGGCTTTTTCTCCCCGAGTACCCGAAATCGTTGGCGGGATGGCTCCAGGCTCTGACCTGGGGTCTCCCCGGCTTCCCCCCGGCGTTTCTCTTCTTTCGCAACACTCTGCTGGGCGATCTCGTTTTCACTGGCCTCTTCGCTCTCCTTTTGCGGCCCGCTTTCCTGCCCAGGACGCGTGCGGCCAGCCCTTCGTCCACCGCCCCGGTTCGCTTGTGATCCGGCGCGTGGAAGACGCCCGCGGCCCCTGCCGCCACCCCGCATCCCATCCGGGCGCAGATTTCACCGTCCGTCACTTGCGCAGGACGCAAAAAAAACCACTTTGCCGACCCGGACCCACCCGGCCGGATCGGCCCTTGCAGACCCATGGAAACGGTTGCTAGCCCCATTGAACATTCCGAGGCGGACATCAACCGGTCGCTCTCCCCGGAAGACAAGCTCCACCTCCTGCAGGAAATGATCCGCATCCGGCGTTTCGAGCAAACCGCTCTGAAGCACTACAACCAGGGCAAAATGGGCGGCTTCCTCCATCTTTACATCGGACAGGAATCGGTCGCCGTCGCCACGATATCCCTGCTCGGGGAAAATGATCATATCATCACCGCCTATCGCGATCACGGTCACGCCCTCGCCGTCGGTTTGGACATGAACGCCTGCATGGCGGAACTCTTCGGCAAAGCCACCGGTTGCTCCAAAGGCAAGGGCGGATCGATGCATTTCTTCGCCCCGGCCAAAAACTTTTGGGGCGGTCACGGCATTGTCGGGGGTCAAACTCCGTTGGGGGCCGGGATCGCTTACGCCCTCAAATACAGAGGTGTCCAGGGTTGTTGCTTGTGCTTTCTCGGCGATGGCGCCGTCAATCAGGGGCCCTACCACGAGTCCCTCAACCTCGCCGCCCTCTGGGACCTTCCCCTCATCTTTATCATCGAAAACAACGGCTACTCGATGGGCACCAGCCAAAAACGTTCCTCTGCGCATCCCCCCGAAGGACTTGCCGCCCGCGCCGAAGGCTACGGAATCGAATGGGACCTCATCAACGGCGAGGACATCTACGAGATCCGCGCCCGCACCCAAATCGCCATCGATCGCGCCCACCAAGACTCGCGGCCCAGCGTTCTCGAGATCTCCACCTACCGCTATTACGGCCATTCCGTCGCCGACGCCAACTCCAAGAAATACCGTTCCGCCGAGGAGATCGATCGCTACAAACAGAATCACGACCCCATCACCCTCTGGCAGAACCGCCTGATCGAGGAAGGCGTGCTCGACGAAGGCCGCTTGGCCGCCATTGACAAAGAAGCCAAGGAAGAAGCGGCGGCGGCAGCCCGTTTCGCGGAGGAAAGTCCCTTCCCCGATCCCAAAGAAATCACCCGCGACGTGTATTGGGAAGTGGACAACGACACCGAATCCGGACGCAGCGGACGCCATTTTTTCAACGACTGACCTGTCCGTCAAGGCCTCTCGCCATGCCCGCTCTAACCTACCGCAAAGCTCTCAATCAAGCCCTCGCCGAAGAACTCGAACGCGACGAAAACGTCGTCGTCATCGGCGAGGAAGTGGCCGAGTACAACGGCGCTTACAAGGTCACCGAAGGGCTCTGGGCTAGGTTCGGAGACAAACGCGTCGTCGATGCGCCCATCAGCGAGGCCGCCTTTGTCGGGCTCGGCGTCGGCGCATCCATGCTCGGCATCCGGCCCGTCGTGGAACTGATGTTCTGGAGCTTCGCCTATGTCGCCTTCGACCAGCTTATCAACAACGCCGCGACCATCCGCTACATGTCCGGCGGTCTCATTCACTGTCCCCTCGTCATCCGCGGCCCCGCCAACGGGGGCACCAATGTCGGAGCCACCCATTCCCATACCCCGGAAAACTTCATCGCCAACACGCCCGGCTTGAAAGTCGTGTGCCCGGCCACCGCATTCGACGCCAAAGGATTGATGAAAACTGCCATCCGCGACAACGATCCGGTCTATGTTATGGAAAACACCCTTCTCTACGGCGAGCAATGGGAGGTGCCCACAGGGGAATACCTCATTCCCCTGGGCGTCGCCGACATCAAACGGGAAGGCGCCGACCTCTCGATCATTGCCCACGGCCGGGCCGTCATCACCGCCCTGAAAGCCGCCCAAATCCTTGAAGCCGAACACGGTCTGCAAGCCGAAGTCGTCGACCTTCGCTCCATTCGCCCCCTCGACGAAGACGCCATTCTTCAGTCCGTCCGGAAGACCCACCGGGCTCTCGTCGTCGAGGAAAACAAACCCTTCTGCGGCGTTGGTTCCCAGATCGCGGCCATGATTCAGGAAAAAGCCTTTGACGATCTCGACGCGCCTGTTCTCCGGCTTTCCTCTGTCGACGCGCCCGCCATCTACAGCCCTCCTTTGGAAGCAAAACAGCTTCCAGACCCCTCCGGTGTCGTGGCCAAAGCCCTCACCCTCTGCGCCTAACTCCCGGTTTTCCACCCGCTTCCGCCATGGCCGTCAACGTCGACATGCCCAAACTGAGCGACACCATGACCGAGGGGATCCTCGTGAAGTGGCTCAAAAAGCAGGGAGATCGCGTGGACATCGGCGACGTCATCGCCGAGATCGAAACGGACAAAGCCACCATGGAGATGGAGGCTTTCGACGAGGGCGTCCTTGGGGAAATCTACGTCCAAGAAGGAGAAAAGGTTCCCGTCGGCGGTCGCATCGCCGTCCTCCTCGATGAAGGGGAGGCGCCCTCCAGCGAAGCCCCCGAGAAGCGAAGTGAAGAGACGGAGCAGCCCGAACCCAGCGCCGAAACCACACCAGGGAAGAAGGCCCGGGAAGAGACCGGACCTGCCCCGGTCGAGCCCGCCCCAAAGAAGGGCCCCTCGGCGGAATCCGGCCGGATCAAAGCCTCCCCTCTGGCACGCAAGATCGCTGAAGAACGCGGCGTCGATCTGAGTTCTCTGCAAGGCACCGGTCCGGGCGGACGCGTCGTGAGACGTGATGTCCTTCAGGCTCATTCCCGGGACCCCGGAACACCTGCTCCTGCCGCCCCCACAGCCGATCCTCCCAAAGCGGCGCCTGTCATCCGCCCCAGCGCAGGGGAAGGGGACCAACGCATTCCCCTCTCCGGCATGCGCGCCATCATCGCCGAACGCCTGCTCGCCAGCAAAACGCAAATCCCCCATTTCTACCTGCACGTCGACGTCGACGCCGCCCCCCTCATGGCTTTCCGCAAAGAGTTGAACTCGGGGAATGAAGACAAGCCGGAGGCTAACAGTTACACCGTCAACGATTTTATCCTTCGGGCCGTCGTCCAGAGCAGCCTCGCCGTGCCCGAAGTAAACGCCTCCTTTGACGGCGACGCCATCGTCCGGTTCGCCGACGTGAACTTGTCTGTGGCCGTCGCTCTCGAAGAAGGCCTAGTTACCCCGGTCATCCGGAAGGCCCAGGAGAAATCCCTCCCCCAACTCAGCCTCGCCGTGAAAGATCTCGCCGCCCGCGCTCGTTCGAAAAAGCTCGCTCCAGATGAGTTCCAAGGCGGTACGGTCACCGTATCCAATCTCGGCGCCTACGGAATTCGCAGCTTCGACGCCATCATCAACCCGCCCCAGTGCTTGATCATTGCCGTTGGCGCCATCGGAGCCGCGCCGGTCGTCGCCGCTGACGGAGCCATCGTCGCCGGGCTACGCATGGATCTCGGTTTGAGCGGCGATCACCGCGTCATCGACGGCGCAGTCGGAGCCCGTTTTCTCGCCGAAATGAAGCGTCTCCTCGAACATCCTCCTCTCATGCTTCTCTAGCCGGCAGGCCCAGCAGCCTCGCCGGTCTCCGTTCCCTCCCGTTTTCTCCATGAAATACGATCTCGTCGTCATCGGCGGAGGCCCCGCCGGCTACGTCGGCGCCATCCGCGCCGCCCAACTCGGTAAACGCGTCGCCTGTGTCGAGAACGACCGCGCCGGCGGCACTTGCCTCAACTGGGGCTGCATCCCCACGAAATCCTTGCTGCGCAATGCGGAGATTTACCAGCTCCTCACCCACCGCATCGAAGAATTCGGCATCGCCGTCGAAGGTCTTTCCTTCGATTGGTCGAAAGTTATCCAGCGCTCCCGGAAAACCGCCGACAAACTCGCGGGAGGAGTCGAATTCCTCTTGAAAAAAAACAAAATCGATTACGTCCGGGGAACGGGCGCTCTTTCCGGGGCGGGTCAGGTAAGCGTCGACCCGGCCGAGGGAGACTCCACTACTCTCGACGCCGGCGAGATCCTCATTTCCACTGGATGCGCCACCCGTGAATTGCCCGGGCTGCCGATCAACGGGAAAAGTGTCATCGGCAGTCGCGACGCCATGACCCTGTCACAACCCCCTAAAGACATGATCATCATCGGCGCCGGAGCCATCGGCGTCGAGTTCGCCTACTTCTACAACGCCTTCGGCGTCAAAGTAACGCTGGTCGAGATGATGCCGGCCGTTCTCCCCGTCGAAGACGAAGAAATCAGCAAGGTCCTGGAACGTTCCTTCAAGAAACAGGGGATCCGCACCCTCACGGGAACAAAAGTCGCCGGAACAAGAGATCACGGGGACCACGTGGAAATCACTGTGGAAGGAGCCTCGAACGAAACCCTCAGCGCCGAAGTTTGCCTGGTCGCCATCGGCGTCTCCCCCGTCCTCCCTCAATCGCACAAGCCTATCCAGCTCGATGAACGGGGATTCATTCGCATTGACGAGCGCTACCGCACGAGCCTGCCCAATGTCTATGCCGCCGGAGACGTCATCGGACCGCCCTGGCTGGCGCACACGGCAAGCTACGAGGCTATCCAAGCCGTTGAAGGGATATTCGTGGAGGGGCACACTCCGCGAAAGGTAGGCGTCTTCCCCGGTTGCACCTACTGCCATCCCCAGGTCGCCAGCGCTGGCCTCACTGCGCAAGCGGCCAAAGAAAAAGGTCTCAAATACCGTGTCGGCAAGTTTCCCTTCTCCGCCAGCGGAAAAGCTCTCGCCGTGGGAGAGCCGGAAGGTTTTGTCAAACTCATCTTCGGAGACCCGCACGGAGAGATTCTCGGAGCCCATATTGTCGGCGACAACGCCACGGAACTCATCGGCGAACTGGGGCTGGCCATGGAACTGGAGGCTACCTGGGAAGAAATCGAAGCCACGATCCACGCTCATCCCACTCTCAGCGAGGCCATTCACGAAGCCGCCGGAGCCGCTTTCGATAAGGCCATCCATATTTGAGTGAGGCTCCCGCCCGCATCCCGCATGTCTAGCACCACTCTCGTCATGACCCTCGTCGGCCCGGCTCGCACGGGGCTCGTCGAATCTGTGGCCAGCGCGGTCGCCGCACACCAAGGAAATTGGCTGGAGAGCCGGATGGCCCGGCTCGCTGGCCAGTTCGCGGGCATCCTCCACGTATCCGTTCCCTCCGAATCCGCCGAAGCTCTCGCCGCGAGTTTGCGCTGCCTGGAGGACCTCACCGTCGCCGTCGTTTCCTCCTCGGATCGAGCCATTCCGGATGAGACCACCCTTGCCAGCGCTCAGCTCGAATTGATCGGTCAGGACCGCCCCGGCATCGTGCGCAGCCTCTCCACCGCGCTCGCCGCCAGAGGAATCAACGTCGAAGAACTCGAGACCGAGTGCGGTCCCGCTCCCATGTCCGGCGAAACCCTCTTCCGGGCCCGCGCTCTCCTAACATCATCCGATCCGCGCGCCCTCCAGGCCATCCGGGCTGATCTGGAACGTCTTGGAGCCGATCTCATGGTCGAGATCCGCTTGAATGCACCCTGAACCACTCCATTCCTCCCCTCCTCCCATGGGTCGAGCCTTCGAATACCGCCGCGCCGCCAAGGAAAAGCGTTGGGACCGGATGTCCAAGATTTTCCCCAAGCTGGCCAGATCCATCACCGTGGCGGCTCGTCAGGGCGGACCGGATCCCGAATCCAATTCCCGGCTGCGCACGGCGATTCTGAATGCCAAAGCTCAGAACATGCCCAAAGACAACGTCGATGCGGCCATCCGGCGAGCCGCGGGTAAAGACGGCGCCGACTTCTCCGAAGCCTTCTACGCGGGCAAAGGCCCGCACGGCGCTCTCCTCGTTGTCGAGTGCGCGACCGATAATCCTAACAGGACCATTTCCAATCTGAAGACTCACTTCAACAAGGGCGGCGGACAACTTGTCCAGAGCGGATCCCTCGAGGTCCTCTTCACCCGCCAGGCCGTTGTTGCTTTCACCCTGCCCTCCGGAGCCGACCTCGAGGAGATCGAATTGGCCCTCATCGATGCCGGGCTCGACGATCTCGAGGTCGCAGGCGACGCCGTCTTCGCCCGGGGCGACTACACCAGTTTCGGCAGCCTGTCTCAGGCCGTCGAAGATCTCGGCTGCCCGATCGTCAAGGCCTTCCTCCAGCGGGTCCCTACAAACCCGGTCGAACTGACCGAAGAGCAAATGACCGAGGTCGAGAACCTGATCGACCGTCTCGAAGACGATGAAGACGTGCAAGCCGTGTTCACCAACGTCGCTTGAGTTGTCACTCCTTTTCCTTCAGCCGTGGTCGCTCAGGATTCCTTGAGCAGGAGAAAACCACGCTTAGGCTCCACTTTGCCGACGGACCGCCTGACAAGACGCTGTTCGGATTCCAAGTGCCTCCGGAGTTTGGCGCGTTCGCCGGCATCGATATCCCTCCCGGCAAAGCGGATTTCGTGCTGGAAGATTCGTGGACCATTCCCGTTGACATCGACCTCGTCAATGTTTGGGGGCACGCCCACCAGACCTGCGTCTCGTTCTCGGGCACGGCCACCCTGCCGGACGGCGGCGTGAAACCACTCCTCGAGATTCCTAACTGAGACTTCAACTGGCAAACCATCTACCAATTCGCCTCGCTTCAGCGCCTGCCCGCAGGAACCCGCATCGATGTCCGCGTCGTCTACGACAATTCCGAAAACAATCCGGACAATCCCAACCACCCTCCGAAACGCATTCGCTGGGGCGAACAAACCACCGATGAGATGGGCAGCCTGATCTTCCAAGCCGTGCCCGCTCGAGAGGAAGACCTCCCACGTTTGGCCGCCGCCGAACAAGAACAAAAGCAACGGGCCCGTCTCACCGCCCTCGTCCGCTTTGTCGGCCGCGAACAATTCGTCGCCGCCCTGCAGACCATTGAAGAAACCGACGCCAATTCCGACCAGAAAGTCTCGCGCGAAGAGCGGAATGCAGACTGGAAAGAGATCGCCTTCCGCATTCTCGATCGACGCCAAAGATTTCGCCCTTACCGCCCCCGCCATCGTTGATTCCGAGCACCGTTGGGTCAAGAAGTGGGGCGTCGAAATCAGCCCGGAGGCAGCCGTGTTTCTTCCGGATGGAGCCCATCGCTTATCACGGCCGGATCAACGATCTTTACGCCGCGCTTGGATCCAAACGGCAGGTGGTCACTGCCCACGACCTTCGCCGCGCCCTCGATGCCATTCTCGCTGGAAAGAAACAGATCCCGCCGCCCGGCGGACGGCCCGTCGGCTGTTACATTGCCGACTTGGCGCCCAAATCATGATCGGGCGATCGAGCGCGGGCGTGCTGGACAATTTGCCGGGAGGGTCTGGCCCTGTCAGCTTTGTTGAGTCGAATCCGTTCCGCTCCCAGAACTCAATGGCTGTTACTCCCGGCTTTGCGGGATCAGTTTCTGAGCTGCACGCGGAACCCCCTGCTGTCCCCGCCTTTTTCAGCTTGTCGGCCCTTCTGGCTTCCGCGATAAGATAGCCAATGCTCAATCGCATCCGGCGGAACCCGCGCCGCGCCGATGCCTGAGTTCATCTTAAGAAAGTGACAATCCTATGGCATTCACCGCGACGAAAGACCTCATGCTCCCTGCGACGGTGACCGGCTCGTGGCCTCGCCCACGCTGGTACAACGTGAATATGTGGGGCCGCCCGCTCGACACCGCGATGATGGACCCGTGGTACCGCGAGCAGTTCGCCGACGCGCACGCCGTCGTGGTTTCCGACCAGGCGCGCGCAGGCCTCGATGTGCTCACGACGGGCGATTACCATCTCGACGAAGACGTTGCCGGCCGCTCCTGGCATCATTACATGCTCCAACGCTGGAAGGGCTTCGAGCATGAGGAATTGCAGACCGAGAATACCCGTTCGCCACTCCTCTCCTATCCGGTTGGCACCATGCTGGATTCGATTTACAAGACTTGGCGCTGGCCTCGCGTCACCGGCAAGGTCGAGCATGATCCCAAGAACCCGCTCGAGTACGCCAAGATTTGGCGCATTGCCCAACAGGCCGCCGTAGCTTCCGGGAAGGCTGTGAAGTTCGGCGCCTGTTCGGCTCAGGTGTTGGCGTTCTTCCTCGACAGCCACACGCCGGACTACGACCTCGACGACAAGAAACAATTGATCTGGGACATGGCGGAGGCGATGAACAAGGAATTCCGCCAGCTCGCCGCCTCGGGCTGCAAGGTCATTCAAATCGAAGAGCCGACCCTCCATTTCATGGCGCGCTATTCACCCGAGCAGAAGGAGTTCATCGATTTCCTCGTGGACGCATTCAATCGCGAGGTCGAAGGGCTCGAGGACGTCGAAATCTGGATTCACACCTGTTGGGGCAATCCGAACATGCAAAAGGTTTTCACCGACGAATCCTACGCGAATTCCATTGAGCTTTATCTCGACCGCCTCAAGGGCGACGTGTGGACCATCGAAGCCGCGGAGAACGACTTCCGCGAAATCCACCTCTTCGATTCGTTCAAAAACTCACTCAAGAAGAAGATTGCCGTCGGCGTCATCAGTCATCGCACGCTCCAGGCAGATTTCCCGGAAGTCGTCGCCGAGCGAATCCGGCGCTGCCTCAAGCACATCCCCGCCGACAAGCTGGCGCTCTCGACCGATTGCGGCTTTGGGCGGCAGGGCTTTAACCGTCACCTCGCCTTCTATAAGACCGTCGGCATTCCGATGGCGCGCAATGTCGTCCTCAAGGAACTCGGCATGCCCGATCGCTACGTGCCGGCGGCAGACGAAGGTCTGGCGTGGGATCAATTGCCCGATTACGAACCGCACACGCACTTGAAGCCGCTCCGCTGAGCGCCGCTCGCTCACGGAGAAGCCATGGGCCGGCCATCTCGCGTGTCCCAAGGCCGCTGCCTCCACCTGCGATGTGATTCTCTATCAGGTGGCGCTTTTACTCTCCGGCCGGCGCCAAGCGGTGCAATAAAGTCTTGTCGGATGTCCGCCAAATCCGCAGCACACTGTCCTGCCCGCCAGCCACAAGTATCTCCCCATCGTCGCTGACGTCAGCCCGGTGCAGGAATGTTTCCGCGCCGCTCAGCCTCTCATCGCCCAGCCGAAGCGTCTGATCCCCACAGCTCGCTAAAACAGTTTCCCCGGCTCCGACAAAACACACCGAGGTCACCTCTTTGCCAAAACCTTCGATGGCGCGCCGCTGCCGGCCTTCCTCGAAATCCCAGATCTTGACCACTAGATCGGCCCCCGCGGTGGCCAACTGCAGCCCATCGGCGCTCCAAGCCACGCCCAACACGTGTCCCGTATGCCCTTCGAAGCTCCTGACAAAGGCGCCGTCGATGGTTTGAAATACTCGCATAAAACGATCCGTCGCAGCCGACGCGACATATTGGCCGTCCGGCGAGAAGCTCACATCGACAATCGCGTCGCTATGCGTCGTGGCGTCTGAAAATACGAGGTTTCCGCTAACTAAATCCCACACCTTCAATTCCCCGGACCGCGACGGAACGCCGCTCCCGGTAGCCAGATAGCGCCCGGAAGGGTCGAATCCCACCGCGGTGACGCGGTCCACCAACACCTCGGGATCATCCATCGCTCCGATCGTCCGCTCCAGGTTCCAATCCTCCCGCAGTCGCCGGTGACGCAGCCCGTTGTCCTCGTCGACCCAAAACAACCCGTCGGACCCCAGCGCCGCCAGGGCCGTTATCCGCACGTCTCCTCCTGGCAGAACATCATCCAGCCTTCCGCTGGAGCCGTTGCGCACCGCCACCCAGCCTTTGGCCGTGCCCACATGCAACCGGGCGCCGTCCGAACCGAATGCCAACGCCTCCACCGCAGCTACGCCCTCTTCCACGGCTTTCGCTGCCGCCTCACGATCCGATCCGGCCTCGCGCAACGCCAACTCTGCGGACGCGGCTTCCACCTGAGCCCGCGCCGCCGTCTCCGCCGCTTGGCTGGTCAGACGAATCGCCAATTCGGCGTTCTGTCGCGCCCGGACGAGTTCGCCGCGCGCGCTGTCTCCTTCAGCCAGCAACACCTTGGCCTCTTCTTCCTTGCCCTCCGCGGCCCTCCATTCCGCCTCTTTACGCCGGAGACTCACTTCCGCCGCGGCTCGAGTTTCCGCCGCTTTGACTGCGTTTCCGCGCTCCTCTTCCAGCTTCTTTTCCGCCTCTGCCAACAGCCCCTTGCGCTTTTCCACGAGCTGCTCAGCGACCTGGAGCCGAAACGCGCATCGGTCCGCCGTCTCCTGCAGCGAACCGCTCTCCCTCCACTCTCCAAGCAGGGCCCCATCCTCCCCATTCCAAAGCTTCACAGATCCGCCGGCGTCGGCAGTTGCTAACCGCTTGCCGTCGGAGGTGGATGCCGCGGCGCTCACAGGCGCCCCGTGTTGAAAGACCCGCGCTTCAGCGCCCTCGTCTCCCAAATTCCACAAGCGTGCGGTCCCGTCCGTTCCCCAACTCAACAAGCGCCCGGTCGCCTGAGCCGATGTTAGCCCCGTTACTGCTGAAGTGTGCCCTGCAAGTTCGCGCTCCGGATTGAGCGCTACGCCTCCCCCGGCCAGCGGATGGATACGCCATAGAACGATGAGGGCATCCTCGCTGCCGGCCGCGGCCAACCATTCGCTCGATCCCACCACAGCAAGGCTCGCTGCCCTAACCGGGGTCAAGGCGCCTCCTGCCGGTTCTCCGCTCACAGCATCGAGCGCCGCAATGCGCCGGTCTTCGCCTGCCGTGAAAAGGAGCTTTCCGTCCCCCGAGAGACTCAGCGCGGTCACCACTCCGTCATGCGCTTTTCGCTCCCGTGCTTCTCCCGCCTTTCCCGCCTCAAACAGGCGAATGTTGCCCGCCCGGTCGCCTATCGCCAAACGCTTCCCGTCCGCGGAGGAGGCCAACGCTGAGATCCCTCCCGGCATGACCCCGGTCTCGTCCCCGGTCTCGTCCCCGGTCTCCGGACCGCTGCGCCGCCAGATCTTTACGTTGCGATAGCCTCCGGTAGCCAAGCGATCATAGGGTCCGAAAGCGAGCGCCTGCACTGTGTCCCGGTGTGCCGTGGCCCGGCGCCCATACAAATCTTCCTTCGCCAGTTCAGGGTCGGAAAGGAGATCGAGAAGTTGCCCAGAAGCCGTGTCGTAGACAAAAACCTGATTTCCCCGCCCGCAGGCTGCGAAACGGCCGTCCGGAGAAACCGCCGCCGTGTAGACCGGTTGATCTCCCTCCGGAACTTGCCGCCACTCTTCGGGCGCGGCGCCGGCCGCCAACGAATCCCCCTTCGCTCCTTCGTCGATCCAGCGCCTGATCAAGGCCAATTCCTCCGGACTAAACGGCGCCGCGTTCGACTTGTTGCCAACAGGCGGCATCACCGGCTCCTCCCGGTGCGCGGCCAGAATCAGCATCAAACTTTCCTCGCCTTTCCCAGGCACGACGGCGGGTCCCTCGCTCCCTCCTTTCAGCATCGTCTCTGGACTCTCCAAATTCAGATTGTTCTTGGCCGTCGACGAGTTGTGACAGGCAATGCAATTCTTCTTGAGGAGCGGATACACTTCCTTTGCGAAATCCACCGGACCGTTCCGCTGCAAATCCGCGATCGGGATGGGCTGCGGATCTTCGCTCTCGGCCTGCCCCTCCATCGCCAATCCGGCAAGAAAGACACACATCGCAACTGCTGCCCACCGCCTCGCGCTGCAGCGTGAACTGTTAGGGACTGAGTGAAGTTTGCTTCTCATCGGGAGGGGTAAACACTTTGATCCGGATCGCCGGAGCATAGACGGCGTGCTGCAGGTCTTTCGGGTTGGCTCTTTCCGTCGCCGCTGCAGCTCGCTGCTGCGCTTCTTCGAGCCGTCGTTTCTCCGAGTCCAGTTGTTGCTGGATCTCTTGCAGTCTGCGTTCCGCGCTGCTCAACGCGGTTTCTACATCTGCCGCCTGTGGAACAGCTTGCTGATCCCCGGCCTGCGCCGCGGCCCGCAGATTCTCCAGATTCAACGCCATCTCATCCCGGGCTCTCGCGGCTTCCTGCAAGGCAGCCTCGCTGCCCTGCACGTTCTGCTCACGTCGTTTCTTCTCTTCTTCGGCCCGTTCCACCGCTTGCGGATTGGCTCTGTAAGAGACGGCGCCCGAGGCGCGGGCCAGCATCACATACTCGCCCGGTCCCACCTTGTTCTTGTCGGTCTCCTGGAGATCCAGCACCACTTTCGCTTCTTCCTGATCCAAGTCGATCTTCACCTCGGGCGGCGCTCCCAGGCCGGGAATGCCTTCAATCCCAAGTTTCCAATCCCCTTTCAACTCGCCGCGTTTCGTCAGGCGAAAGGGTATCTCCACGCTGCCTCCCACGGACACTTCCAAGCCACCCTCGGCAGTTGCCGGAACCAATTCGAGCGGATCCTCCTCGACCCCGCTGACCGCCAGAAAGATTTGGCGCGCAAGCCTAGCTTCCATACGCTCATTGTTGAAATCGCCCACCGGCCACAATAGACCCGCCGCAATGGATTCCACATCCTCGGCGCCGGTCTCGCCTGCAGCCCGGCCCCATACCCGCACCGGGCCGGTCCAAGCCGGGGCATCTCCCGCGGCTCGAAGGACCAAGCGCCCTGAATCCTGACCCGCTTCAATGCGCCCCGGGGAAGCGCTCACACCCTGGGGAAGATCATCCACCCGCAAGTCAACAGCACCGTCGAACCCGTCCCGGCGCAACAAATACACCAACAAATCCGCCGTCCCGTTCCTTCTCAAAAACGCGCTCCACGGATTGGCCTGATTGTTCTGGTCCGCATGCCGGGGACACACCGTCACCAAAGTGAAACCAGGGTTCGGTGTCCGGATCGAAAGCCGGTAACCCCGGCCGGGATCACCGAGGCGAAACTGATCCGCCACCCGGATCCGGTAGACTGCATCCGCGTCAGGCTCCAAGCGAAAGGTGGGATCTCGGCTTCCAAACAAAAACTTCGGTTTGCCCGTCTGCACACCGTCGTCGTCGACTCTGCCCACCTGAGAAATGTTCCCCTCCTCGCTCAACTTCTCCACCGTCATCACGGGATCTCCAGGGTGTCCTAACCGATGGTGCTGCAAGTCCAGCACCAGGGCTTGCCCAGCGCTGGCGAGAAACCGGTACCAGTCCACATCGCCTTCCGTCTCAAATGTCCCGGCGATCTCACAGGGCGCCTCCACTTCCTGAGCCCATTCGCTGGAGTTCTGCCCGTCCTGGTCCGTGTGCTCGTTCTCGAACACGGGAGCTGAAGCGGAGACTCCTAACCAAACGCCCTCGCCAGCGTTTCCCTTCCAAGCGTCGTTCTTCAGCCAAAGGCCCGGGATTCCGGCCTCATGCAAGAATCTCCCCGGGCCAACAAGCCATTTCTCCTCCTCCGCCCCTGCCGTCCCAACAATATCCATCTCGTCCTCTGCCCCAACAAGAGCGAAACCTCTGGCCCGAAAAACCTGCTCCGCCCCAGGAACGGCAAACGGCGGGAAGAGCGATTCCACCCTGGGCTGATCGGTCGCCAGCAGCCGGTAGACATAACGGCCGTCGCCACGGTACAAAAAATCGTAGACTCGCACAAAATAATCGCCATCGCGCGGCGCTGAAAATGTCAAGCGAGCGTCCCGTCCCGTCTCGTCCCGGCTTCTCGCCAACTCCCTTCCTTCCCCATCGCTAACGAGCACGGTCGCGTCCATCGGCGACTCCAATCGCTCCGCTTCACAGAGCAGGAGCACGCGTTGCCCGCTACGCAGACTCAACCGGAACCAGTCTTGGCGGGCCGTATCCGCACGCCCGTGAACAATCTGATTCAATCCCAGCGGAAAAGCCCGCTCCGCCGTATCGTTGTTCTCCGGTTCCAGCGCCTCCGCAAAGGCGCTCACTGCAAAAGCTCGGGGGTTAGAAACACCGAAGCGTCCCAAAACCCGAATCTCGTACAGCCCCGCCGGCGTTCCTGGGGCGGCCCGCACAAGGAAACGCCCCTCTCCGGAAAGCTCGCCGCTCAATCCCCCGTGAGAAAAAACCAGGGCGGACAGCTCGTCCAGATTCTCCCCGGACAGGGCGACATCCACCTCAGCTCCCGCCTGCACGCCCGCCGGAAAAACCGTGTCCAGCCGCGCTACCGGCAGTTGAGCGTTCGCCGCGGAAATCAGGCCGCCGCCGATCCCCAATGCAATGGCGCGGACGCCAAACCCACAGAGTCGAGAAAATCTCATACTTTTGCCTGGAGTCCCGGACCGGAAACGAACCCCTCCGGGGGCCGGCCTCCGGAGGAACCGGAAATCAGTGGTTGAACAAAAACTCCTTGGTATTGATCAAGGCCCACACCATGTCCTCGTAGGCGATTTGCCGGTAAGAAACCCCCGCTTCTCCGCTGTTCGCCACCTCCTGTTTCTTCCTCTCCAAGTATTGCAAGGCCACCCGTGCCTCGTCGCCGCTCGGCAAGCGCGCGAAGGCCCGAAGGTAGAGTTCCCTCACTTTTTCCTCATCGGATCGCGGATCGGCCGCGTAAACCGCTGCGACTCCTTGGGGATGGCTCAGCTTATCTTGGATCGCCTTGGAATTGAGCAGGTGCAGGCTCTGCGCCAAATTCGCGTCGTTGGTCCGCTCGCATTCACAAGCGCTGTCCATTTCCGGCCGGCCGAAGACGGTCAAAAAGTAAGAGTCCGCATTGAAACGATCGTCCGGCAACTGGACCGCCCGGACGCCCGCGGGTTGACCCGAAAATGGGGTCGGCACGCCGGTGAGTGCATCTACCGCGTCGAGCAACGCTTCGGCGGGGAGACGTCGGGGGAAAAAGCGTGAATAGTTCTGCCGGTCGCCGGCATTGTATTGGTTGGGGAGAGCTTCCAATTGGTAGGTTGCGCTGGTGCAGATGGTCCGGACCAGTCCTTTGAGATCAAAGCCGCTCTCCGTGAAATGTTCCGCCAAGGCATCCAACAGCTTGGGGTTAGTCGGCGGGTTGGTTAGTCGAATATCGTCTTCCGGCTCTACCAAGCCCCTGCCCAAGAAGTGTTTCCAGTAGCGATTCACCAGCATCCGGGAGAAAAACGGGTTGTCCGGAGCGGTCATCCATTCCGCCAATGCCAATCGGGGATCCATTTCAGGCTCCAGTTCCAACGGAGCGTCCCCCAGCGGCATGGGCGGCAAATCCTCGTTCGTCTTTGGATTCCTGACAGAAGCCTTCCCGTATTGATGAAAGACCAACTGCTCGCCTGGTTGGAGTCCGGGCTTACGGCCAATCTGGGAAAAGAACGCCGCGAACCCATGGTAGTCGCGCTGGCTCCATTTCTCGAAGGGATGATGATGACATTGAGCGCACTGCAAGCGCACTCCCATGAAGACCTGCGCGACGTCCTGCAGTTGCTCCTCGCGTTTGTCGACCGCCCGAAACCAGTTCACCGCCGGATTGCGCCCGGCCTCGCCCGAAGCTGCCACGAGCTGCGTGATCAGCCGGTCAAAGGGTTCATTCGCATCAAGATTCTCTCGCAGCCAGGCATGAAATGCGAAGGTTCCCCGCTGGTACTTGTCGTCCCGTCGCTTGTTGCGCAGGATGGCGCTCCATTTGTTAGCGAAGTAATCCGCGTAAGCCGTGCTCTCCAAGAGCCGGTCGACCAAGGCGGTCCGCTTCCCGGGCGACCCATCCGCCAGAAACGCCCGGGTCTCCTCAAGAGCAGGCGCCTTCCCGGTGATGTCCATGCTCACGCGTCGAAGGAAAGTGGCGTCGTCACACAGGCCCGAAGGAGGCAGCCCTAACGTCCGCAGTTTCTCGAACACCAGTTCGTCGACGAAGCTTCGCGGCTCGGGCAATGACTCCACCGGAGCGCCCAGCGGGATGGTTACTCGAAACACATCCACGAATTCCTGGAACCGGATCATGATCGCAGCGTCCCCGGGGATCTGCCCCAGCGCGACCAAACCGGTGCCGGAGACTTCGGCCATCTCCTTTTGATTCGACTCATACTGCGCAACCCTGCTGGTGTCCCGGGCCGTTCCGTCACTGTAGAACGCCGTCACCTGCAATTGTTGCTCCGCGCCCGCCGGCAGTATCCGTTCGCGCGGGTAAACCTCCACTCGCTGCACGACGGGGTCGGAGGTCTCTCCATAGGGCGTCCCCTGCTCAATCCAGCGCAGCAAAGTCAGATACTCCGGAGTCTCTTCACCAAGGCGGGACCCGCCGCCGTGGGGAAGCTCTCCCGTTGCCTTGCGCAGAAGCAGACTGTAGCGAGGAGAAGCTGGAAAAATCCGGCGTCCCCGAGCTTCTTTGACCAAGTGCTCAAAATCTTCCTGCGGCTCGAAGCCCAGAAGGGAAAGCCGGAATCCGTTCTGACCCGCGGACTTGCCGTGGCAGCCCCCGCCGTTGCATCCGTACTTGGTGAAGACCGGCACAACTTCATTGGGAAAATTGATGCGGAGCGGAGTTTCTGCCTGTTTCACCTCCAGCCTAGCCTCGGCCTGATGTTCTCCCAGGGAAACTCGCACCACTGTCTCGCCATTTCCCACTGGCGTCGCCCGTCCATCCGGAGTGATCATGACGATTCCAGAAGGCTCCGCACTGTAGCTGACGGATCGCGTCGCGTCGGACACGCTTCCATCGGCGGATTCCAAGGTCGCCACGAGCTGCTGCGAAGAGTCCGGTCCGCGGAGAACACCGGGATTCCCATGCACACCTCCGCTCCGGAGGACCAGCCCCACAGGTTCCGGATCCACTTCCCCCGCCGGGAGCCCGCCGGCGACCAAGAGCAGCGCTATACCTGTCGCTTTCACCGCGATACGACTTCGAGTAGAACGATTCATAGGCGAGAACGGTTGGAACAACGATCCGGGCAAACGTATCCGGTTTCTCTCCTGCGCACAATCCATGGGCTTTCACGCGCTCGCCCTGAAGGCGAGCCCGAAATCAAGGGCTTCCGAAAAGTATTGAGGAATCGTCACCAGGATGCAACGGGATTATCCTGGGGCCCCGAGACCGGCCACATCCACCGTTTTTCGTCCTCCGCGGCTACCGATGGCACTCAAATTCGATCTGCACACGCACTCTTCATTTTCGTCGGATGGCGTATCGGCGCCCGAGGATGTCATCGCCGTCGCCCGTTCCAAGGGACTGCACGGGATCGCCATCACGGATCACAACACCTGTGAAGCCACTCCGTATCTCGTCGAAAAAGGCCTGGTGCGCCGCGATGGGTTGCCCGTTGATGGCTTCCTCGTCGTGCCAGGAGTCGAGGTCACGACCTGTGACGGCCACATCCTGTGCCTCGGCGCCACTCTCCACAACATGCGCGGCCGGCCCTCTTTGGAGGTCTGCAACGCAATCCATGATGCCGGTGGATTGGCTGTGGCTCCTCATCCCTTCGACCGCTTTCGAGCCGGAATCCGCCAAGCCGTCCTTGACACTCTGCCCCTCGATGCGATCGAGGTCTTCAACGCTGCTACGACCCTGGACCGCCACAATCGGCGAGCCCTCGACTATGCCGCTAGCCGCAGATTGAGTATGATCGCCGGAAGCGACGCTCACCACTGTTCTGTGGTGGGGACCGCCTACACGATGCTCGCCACGGACGATTTTACGTTGCGGGGAGTCATCCGGCAGCTTCCTCAACCCGGAAACGATATATTCTCTCAGTATCTCGGCTTCCGGGCCTGGGCAAAAAAGATCATTGGCCTCTTGCGCTCAGTACCCGCTCCCGCGCCGGCTCCCCCCAAGTCCTGAAGAACAAGACCATCCTTCGTACTTCAGCCGCTTCGTGGACGCGGCTGACGATTGCGACCGAGCACCATTCCGGACCGCTTGCGCAGCGCGATCAAAGCGGAACTGGCCACGATCGCAGCCATCACCAGGAGTTGGTTGGGCAAATCTGGTCCAAAATTCGCGAATGCCGGCTCTTCCGGTGGCGCTTGCCGGGTGTGCAGAAGGCCGATGTCCGGATCGGGATCACCGAATCGCAACGCCTGCGGGTCCGCGGCAAGATCCTCGACCCTGGAGTCATCCGCCGGGAGAAAGCCCTTGGGCGCCTGTTGACCTTCTACCCCGCTCAAACTGAGGATGAGCAAAGCAAACGCAGCCACTATGGAGGTAGCAAGTGCAATTCTCACAGCATCGAACTTGGAAACGAACGACCAGCGCCTAGCCCGCATTTCTCATAGCGTTTCGTCGCGAGGCGCTGCGAACCCCTTACTGCCAGCCGAGGCATTGCCCGAAGGGCGGAGAGCAGCGACCCCAACGCCGCCCGCAGCCGATGGCGCAGAGCTGGGTGACTACGCCCTGTTCAAGCCAGAGGGAAGCGGAACGAAGGCAGGATGGGGTGCAGCGCGCCACAGCAGAGAGGGTATGTGAAATGTGGGTTAAGCCTGGATCCACCAATTGGCAAGAACCAATCTCCAGATCACAGGCGGAGGGTCGGCTTTCCTGAAACCACAGCGTCCTGGATGCTCAGGACGGCAGGCTCGCAGGCGATGCTTCTATGCTTCTAGCCCGCATTGTTCTCATACGGTTCCATCGCGAGGCGCTTCGGGCCCCTTGACCCCTTACTGCCTGCCGAGCGCAGCGAGACAGCCAGCCCCTCAGGGCTGCCCGACGGGTGGAGCGCAGCAACGGCAACGCCGCGCGCATCCGAGGGCGCAGAGCTGGGTGGGACCCCGCGCGCCCTCCACCTTACCTTATTCTCTTATAGTGTCTGACACAATTTACAATTCAAGCCCGAAGCAAGCTGAACGAAGGCAGGATCGGGCGCAACGCGCCACAGTAGTAAGGGTATGTGAAATGTGGGCTAGTGCGGCGCGATCCCGCCGGCGCGCAGATCTCGCACGGACCGCAATTCGCCCCATTCCGCTCCCCTCATCTTTCGCGCCGCCGATTTTCGCCCGGCGCTGAACAATTCCCTCCGCGCCTGGAAAAACTCCTCCAAATACGCTGCTGTCCCCAGCGCCACGCCCTCGGTGAAA